>JBEKMW010000029.1:0-43633 GCA_049523455.1 Verrucomicrobiota bacterium
CCCGAAACCGGGCGCATCACAATGCTATGCGGTCACGCTGCGCGACGCTACGGACAACTTGGATCTATCAGGTTCATGGTCCCAGTGCATGCGAAAAATCGAAAGGAGGCTCCCCATGAACCCGGACCCTCACCTCACCCTGACCCTCTCCCCCCCCATCCGATGGGAGCGGAGAGGGAACAGTCGGCGGACGCAACGAGTGACTCGGAAGATCGGCAGCTTGCGACAGGTTCAGGGGTTCAATGCGCGAATTGCTTCGGGGAATTCTATCCCGAAAGCCTTTGCAGGACTTCGCCGGGCGCGAAGCGCCACAGCTTGACGGTTTTGTGACGGGATTTGTGGCCGCGGATCAGCTCTATCCGGTTGCGCGCACAGTCCAATTTTTTGGCCAGCAGTTCCAACAGCGCCTCGTTCGCCGCGGCATCCACAGGCGGCGCGGTGACTTTGATCTTCAGTTCGTCCCCCAGTGGCGGGCCGATTTCGTTGGCGGAGGCGCGCGGCTGCAGCTTCACCATCAAAAGCGTCCCGTCCGCCTGCGCGCGGAGGAAAGCCGGGAGCGGCGCGCCGGCAATGGGAACCGCATTTTTCTCCGTTTCCAAGGTGGGCAAGCCTTACGGGTAAACCATTTGGTAGCTCACGAAGGCCACGTTCCGACTGTCCGGCGACCAGGACGGCACGTTGATTGTGCCCTGCCCGCCAAATAATTTTGCCAGCACCCTGATTTTTCCATCGGTGAGCGACATGAGCCGGAGCATCACGTCCTTGTTGGCCGGATGGTCTTTGACGTCCTTGTCATAGGTCAGGAACACAATCCACTGGCCGTTGGGCGAGGGATGGGCGAACCAGTTGGAGTAGCCGTCGGACGTCACTTGTTCCTGGTCCGAGCCGTCCGGTTTCATCCGCCAGATTTGCATCCAGCCCGTCCGCTCGGAGTTGAAGTAAATGTAGTTTCCATCCGGCGTATATTCCGAGCCGTCATCTTTCCCGGGTGCGGTGGTCAGGCGGGTTTCGGCGCCGCCTTCCACGGGTATCGTATAAATGTCAAAATTCCCGTCCCGCTCGGCGCAATAGGCCAGCGTCTTGCCGTCGGGCGACCAACCGTGCCAATAGGACGGCGCCAGCGGCGTGATCAGCCGCGGCGTGCCGCCCGTTATCGGCACCACATAAACGCGCGACTGGCTGCCCTCGCTGATGGCCAGTTGCGTGCCGTCGGGCGAAATGCCATGGTCGTTGTTGCAACGCGTCTGGCTGCCCGTGTCCACCACTTCGGGCGTACCGCCCGTCACCGGCAATCTCCAAATCCGGCCGCTCCCGTTAAAGATGAAAAACTTCCCGTCGCGCGACCAGTTCGGCGCCTCAATGTGATTGCGCGTCCGGTAAACCACCTTCCGGTCGCCGGAACCCACCTCGATGGTTTCCAGCGTGCATTCCTGGAGGGTCGCGGCATGGACGGGCGTTACCACCGGCTTGAGTTCCACGTTCGAGAACACGGCCTGTTCGATGGCGTTGTTATCGTGCGCGCAAACACCCAGGCCCACGTAGAATTTGCCCTTGAACGGAACCGGCAGATAGCCGCCCGCCGGTTTCAAGTCTTCACCCGGCGCCGCCAGCCACATGGAAATATACTGCCCGCGCTTTTCCAGCCGCATCCGCGTAGGGGCCGAAATATTCGACTGGATTTCACGCGTCGGGGTGTTCGGCGCGTCGCGAAATTGCAGCGCCGTCAGGCCCACGCCGTGCAACGCCACGTCCGCATACACCGAGCCGGGCTTGAGCGACTGGCGGATGAGCAGACACGCCTTGCGATGCGGATTTCCCCCGGCGCCGATGAATTTGACGTCCGCCGTGAGCGTGAAATCGCCGGACATCCGGTTCCAGACGAAATGGAACGCGTCGTTGGTGGACCACATGTTGGCGCCGCCGCCGGCCACGACGTACTGGCCGAGGGCCGGCACAAAAGTCACCGAGCCGGGATGGGCGACGTTGCCGATGTCGCGTTGGTGTGAAAAAATTCCCAGGCTGGCCGGGTCGGCAGACACCAGTTCTGCGCTCAGGCACAACCAGATAATGGTCAGGATTCGCTGGCATTGGAGTTTCATGCGTTTTAATAAAGCAAACGGCGCAAAAATGAAAAGACATTTCGCGACTCTGGAGCGCGGGTTGTTTGCCCTCCATGAACCGGGGAACATTCAACATTCAACATCCAATGAAGGCAGAGCCCTCACCTCACCCTGACCCTCTCCCCTCCCATCAGAATGGGAGCGGAGAGGGGAGAGCAAGCGTGCAACAAGGGAGTGTCCCGATTCCAACACTAGTTTGGCTATCTACGCGCTGCGGATTGAGACAATCCGCGCTCCTTTGGTTGCGGCGTTAGCCGCACCGCGCCCTTGCGTCAAACGCTTGGGCGCGCCCAATGCCACCCAGCGCGTCCATAAAAAAAGCGCGGACCGAAGTCCGCGCTTTCAGAATGAGATTTGGTCAGGCCATCTTACGCATTATAGGTGCCGCTGGCCACGCGCCCGCCCGTGCCGGTCCAGTTGGTATGGAAGAACTTGCCGCGCGGCTGGTCGAGCCGTTCGTAGGTGTGCGCGCCGAAATAATCGCGCTGCGCCTGCAGCAGATTGGCCGGCAGACGTTCGCTGCGGAAGCCGTCGAAGAACGCCAGGGCGGTGCTGAAAGCCGGCAGCGGAATGCCCTTCTTGATGGCCGTGCTGATCACCTTGCGCCATGAACGTTGGCAACTCTTGATCGCCTTTTTGAAGAACGGGTCCAGCAGCAGGTTGGTGAGGCCGGGATCCTTCTCGAACGCCTTCTTGATGTCGCCCAGAAACGCGCTGCGGATGATGCAGCCGCCGCGCCACATGAGGGCGATGCCGCCGTAATTGAGGTTCCACTTGTATTGTTCCGCCGCGGCGCGCATGAGCATGTAGCCCTGCGTGTAACTGATGATCTTCGAGGCATACAGCGCCTTGCGGATGTCGCTGATGAATTGGGCGCGGTCGCCCGCAATCCTGGCGTTGATGGGCTTGAACATCTTGGACGCCTCCACGCGCCGTTCCTTCATCGCCGATACACAACGGCTGTAAACCGCCTCCGCGATCAGCGTGATGGGAATGCCGAGGTCGGCGGAGGATATGACCGTCCACTTGCCCGTGCCTTTTTGTCCGGCCGTGTCCAGGATCTTGTCCACCAGCGGCTGGCCGTCGGTGTCCTTGAAGGCGAGAATGTCGCGGGTGATCTCGATGAGATAGGATTTCAACTCGGTCTCGTTCCATTCCTTGAAGACCTGGTGCATCTCGTCGGCGGTCATGCCCAGGCCGTCCTTCATCAGGTGGTAGGCTTCGCAGATGAGCTGCATGTCGCCATATTCGATGCCGTTGTGGACCATTTTCACGTAATGGCCGGCGCCGTTTTCTCCCACCCAATCGCAACAGGGCGTGCCATCGGCCACTTTGGCCGCGATGGCCTGGAAGATGGGCTTGACGTGTTCCCAAGCCGCCGGCGAACCGCCGGGCATGATGCTTGGGCCGTGGCGCGCGCCTTCCTCGCCGCCGCTTACGCCGGTGCCGATGTACAACAAACCCTTGCTCTCGACGTATTTCGTGCGGCGATTGGTGTCCTCGTAGAGCGAGTTGCCGCCGTCAATGATGATGTCGCCCGCTTCGAGCACGGGCAGGAGGTGTTCGATGAATTCATCCACCGCCGCGCCCGCCTTGACCATGAGCATCACCCGGCGCGGTCGCTTGAGCAGAGCGGCCATTTCCTGGAGCGAATGGGCGCCGATGATTTTGGTGCCCTTGGCTTCGTTATTGAGAAAGTCGTCCACCTTGGAAACGGTGCGGTTGAAGGCCACCACGGTGAAGCCGTGGTCGTTCATGTTTAAAATCAGGTTCTGGCCCATGACCGCCAGTCCAATTAATGCAATGTCAGCTTTTGGTTCCATTTTTCGTATCGTTAAAATGTTAAGAGAACAGTGTTAAGACAACGGAAGTCTCATGATACCAAAGCCCGGCAGCCGCGCCAGCAGTTTTTTTGGCAGTATCTTAATTTGCGGAGCGCGCTTCAATGCCAGCGAGCGACGGCTTCTTCGTAGCGCAGGCTTTCGAGCCTGCGGGTGAGGGCGGTTTTCCAACCGCCAGTTTCGGAACACGGGACAGGAATGTCCCGTGAACCCGCAGACAGGAATGTCTGCACTACGGCGCATGCGCGACCGGACTAAATATCCGGGTTAGAGGGAAACCGCGGCGAGATGAGGCGCGCGTCCCGACGACTGGCCGGCCTCGGCCGGGCGATTCAGAAGCTCCGGTATGTTGTAACGCTCCAGCGCGATGCGCGTCAGGCGCACGTTCATGTCCGTGAGATTCTCGTCGCCAAAAATGATGCGCGCGACGGCTTGGGCCATCTCCTCGAACGATTGTCCCTCGGACACGTTGTAGCGCTCCAACGCAATGCGCGTCAGGCGCACGTTCATGTCCGTGAGGTTCTCGTCTCCGAAGATGATACGGCTTACTCCGTCGGCGACTTCGTCGAAGGTGGATGTTGGTGTTTTTTTCATATTCGAATCGTGTTTTTCGTGGCGGGCGGGAGGCAACGGTTGCACGTTGCCGGGTTCTGACAGCGGCGTGCGCCGGGCGGCCGGCCGGGGCTTGCTGCCAGGGCCAAATCTGGGCCCGGTTTCATTGTTCTCATGCCGCTCCGTACCATTAGCCGCGGGCTGGAGCATGCCATTCGCAGTCTCCGACCGGCGTGATCCATTTGTGGTCCCGAGCAGGACGTCCTGGGGGATGGCATCGGGGGGAACGGCTCCATTGCTTTCAGGCTGTGCCGCCTCCGTTTGGGCTTCCGGCTGCGATGAGTCATCGGCCGGTGCAGGCGGTATGGGTTTGCCCGTCCCTTGCGGAACGATCCATTTGATGGCTTCGGAGGGAGGGGATGTCTCTCCGAAAACGGGTTCCTGAACGGGTGGCAGTTCCGGCGGCGCGGTTTCGCAAACGACCCCGTCTGTCTCAGCAGTCGGCAGGGCATTGGCGGTTGTCACCGCAACTTCGCCGGTTGCCGGTTCGGTCCGGCGGGCCTGTGGATGCAACAAATGCATGGTCGTTTTCAAAACCAGTTCCAGGGACGAGGTTGGCTTGGTAATCAGATCATTGCCACCGCTGAGAATGCCCTGGGCCCGGTTTTGGAAATCGCCGTTGCCGGTAATGAATATCACCGGCGTCTCCCGGTATTGCGGCAGTTGGCGCAACGCCTCGCACAATTCAAACCCGCTCATACCCGGCATGTTGATGTCCAGCAGGACCACGTCAAAATGCCCGGCTTGCACCAGGCGCATGGCCACCGCGGGATCCTCCACCGCCACCGGTTCGAAATGCGCGCGCCGCAGCGCGGCGACCATCGTGTAATTGCACACCGCATCGTCATCCACCACCAGGATCCTGGCTTTCAAATTCACTCCCGCCGTTCCCAGGTTTTGGTCCTCAATCAGGTGCTCCAGACTATCCACCGCCTGGGCAATCGTTTGCAGTATGGACGGCGTGGCCTCCGGTTTGAATACCACCTCAAATAGCAACGCTTCCAAGGCGCTGGCCAGCAGGGCGACCTTGGTGCAGTCGGCCAAGGCCGCCCGCGCGCTTAAAAAGTGCACCCGTTGATACAATTGGTTGAGCCGTTGCAAACCCTTCGCCTGGGTTCCCGCCTTGATGTACGCCAGGCAATGTTCCCGGATCTTGCCCACTTCGGTCGGAGCGTCCTGGATGAATTCGTCCCGGGTGGCCTTGATGGAAGCTTCGTCGGCATGCGCCGCGGCGGCGGCCGCCACGAACGCCTCGGCCTGGCTCCGGGCTGGACTCGGTTTGGCCGGCAGCGCCCCGAGCAAATCCTGGATGGCCTCGACCAGCTTGGCCGGCGTGCATTCGGTTTTCAGCATGCCCTTGTTGGCGCCCGATTGCATGGCCTTGTTGGCCATGTCCGAAAGATAAGCGTTGGAAAGTATCAATACTGGCGTGCCCCTCAAGTTCGCGTCCGCGCGGATGTGCTTGAGCACTTCCACGCCGTTGACCTTGGGCAGCATCAAGTCCAATACCACCAGATCGGGCTTCGCCTGCACCAGGACGCTCAGCGCCACCTGGCCGTCTTCCGCGAACAGTACCTCAAACCCTTCGCGTTGCAGCCGGTTACGATATAACGTCAATACGACAGGATCATCCTCAACAAAAAGAATCTTCTTTACGATTCCGCTCATAATGACCCGTTCCAAATTTACGGCTCCTTCCGGGTGCGACTTTGAAGCATAAATAAGGCCAATTGAAATATGTCAAAAATAAGCCCGTTCCCCCTAACGCGGCATACCCTGAATGTTTTTTGGACAGCGGCAAGACGAAGCACTTAGCACACCGCACGGGAAAGGCTCCATGCCACACCCTCGCATGAACACTGAAAGGAGACTATGGGTTCGCCGAACCCAATTGCAGCCGGGAATCCGATTCGAGCATCGTTTTCAGGTTCGGCCAGTTCGCCTCGTTCATTTCGTTGAAAGCGTTGAGATACACGGCCACTATTTCCGGCGGATACTTGGCCAGCAGCCCATCCACCGCGGATTTCAACTTCGCGTCGTCCATCTGCTTCGGCAAATCCTCCACCACTCCGTCCTCATGTTTGATGCCCAAGCCGTTCAAAAAATCCACCAGCAACGGCTTCTTCTCCTTCATGAGCCAGGCGCGGATGAGGCCGGCTGCCGCCGCCTCCAGTGCCGGCTTGGCCAGTGTGGCGATGATGGTGGCGTGCTGCTGCGCCCGCGACTGGCGCTCCAAAAACACCGGGCGCACGTGGCGTGCCTGGGCCACCGCTGCCAGCGTGGCTTTATAGACCGGTTTGTCCGATTCATGGGTGTGGTTGACAATTTCATTCGCCAGCCCCGGCGACATGAACCCAAATGACTCGTGCGACGTAAGCATTTCGTTTCAGCGGTGGGCCGTCATGCGACGGCCACCAGCGACAGTTTATTTTCCCAAGCCAGTTGTTCGCAAGCTTTCCGTTCGAGCAATAACGTCTTGCCCGCTTCCAGAGCCAGTACGGAAATTCCCGCGGCGACGCAAGCCTCCAGTGTGCTGGCCCCCACACACGGGATGTCAAACCGCATGTCATGGTTGAATTTGGCCACCTTCACGGCCACCGCGCCGCCGTCCGGGCCGGCCAGCGCCCCGCCGCGCGCCAGGCATTGATCCGTTCCCTCAAAGGCCTCCACCGCCAGCACCGCGCCGTTCTTCACCACCACCGTCTGGCCGATTTCCAGCCGCGAAACCTCCTTGGCCAGCCGGAAACCCAGCTCCACGTCCGCCCGCTTCGCTTCGGACAAGGCCGGCCCAACCTGAAAACCGGTGTCGGCCATCAGGGGCTTAAGCCACGGCGTGGCGTCCACCAATTCCACGCCGTCTTTTTTCAATTCCTCCGCAATCGCGCCAAAAATTGTGTGCGCATTTTTCTCGCGCAACCGCAGCAACAAGCCCGTCGCCCGCAAATCCAGCCGCAGATCGAACAGGTTCTTGGGCGCGATCTGGCCGACCATGACGCATTGTTTGACGCCGCGGTCGGTAAAGGCGGCAATCAGCTTGGAAAGTTGCCCGACCCTGAGCCAGATGATCTCATCCACCAGCGGCGCCAATGCGGAATCGGTTTCCTTTTCAAAAGCCACGGCCACAAGGCGTTTGACGCCCGCCGCCCGCGCCTGCCGCGCAAATTCCAAGGGCAGCGAGCGGTTGCCCGCAATCAGGCCGAGCGATTCCGTGGCCGTGTCCATTTGTCGTCAAAGGATGGGGTAGGGAAGTGCCGGAAACAAGATTTACCAGACCTGCCACCGCCAAAGGCTTGGCCTGCAAGATGCTAACAGGCGCGCTCAATCCGGGGGTCTTCGTCTGCTTCCTTCAAGCCGCAAACCAGGCCGTCCTCGTCCAATTGCAATTCCAGTGACGGGACACTTTGGATGAACGCGTGACGCAGTTTCTTGAAGGCGCTTGACTCAATTTCATGCACTCGCTGGCGGCTCAGGCCCAGAATCCGGGCCACTTCTTCCAAAGAACGCACTGCCGGGACAGCCTTGCGGGCTTGTCGCGGTTGGCGGCGCTTGCCGGTGACCGGGCGCTCGTGACGATTCATGCCGCTGGTTGAGCATTTTTTGGGCCTGACCAGCCAATTTCCGTGGAAAATCCAGCCGAACCGGAAGCAGATATTTGGTGGGCAGCAAGCGGAAATAAATAGCCGGACAACGGGACCACGAGACCACTGACCACGGACGTTTTAAAAGGCTGAGATCGGAGGTCAGAGGTCGGAGGTCGGACAAATCAAACGCTGAGAAGCTGAAAGTCTGAATTCAGTCAGAGATTCACTATCGGCCTTCGCTTGGAAGCTACGGCCCGGCAAGCCTCGTCTTCTACGATACCAAATTCCTCCGGCAGGGGCGAGATCAGAACGGTCAAGATGTCTTCGTTGCTCCATGTGCTCAGATAGCACCGCGCTGGAACCACCGACCAATGCCCCTTCCGCCTTCGCTCCCGTCTTCGTTTCGCTTCGACGCGGCAAGGCGCTACGGCGCAACGAGCCCGCCTTCGCGTTAAGCGATGGCGCCACCAGTGAGATTTCGGTTGAGCAATGAGAGTTGAGAGTCCAGATTACAGGTATGAGCCAGCCGTTGGCCTATCCCGTCACAGCTTCGGAGCGAAGACGGATGGCCGTGGCCCGGCCTGGCAACGTTAGGCCATTATGGAATATCGAAGCGATAGCAACGGTTTGAAGACATTCCTTGAGAATTGGTGGTTCTTGTATATCGCAATCGTTGCTTTTATCACGTCGCAGGTTCTTGACTTCTTCACAAGACTGAGCGGCACACCTTGGATTTGGTGTTACGGTATCGGTTTAGCCGTCGCGGCAGTTGGTGTCGCGCTGATTTTTTACGCCAAGCTTCCACTATATCGGCAGCGACAATTCCTGACATTTGGCAGTCGCGCTTTGCCGGAGAGCAGGCGGTCATTTTATCGCTGGGGCTATCGTTGCGTTTTGTTTGCAGTCGCTTTGCTTTCATGTTTGTTTCTGTCGAGACCATGAAAGCGTGGCCTGACACCGGGCTGGAACCATTGGCCTCTGCCGCTTCTGTTTTGACCGAAATATCATCACCATCGCATTATGGCGTAACCGAATGACACGTGCAATCGCATGAAGCTCACAGGAACATGTCTGCTTTTGCTTCTGATAGCCATCATGTTGACTGGCTGTGAAATCACCGACCCTGACTGGCAAACGAGACAAAATAGTTTGAAAACCACAGAACCTATTATGCCACCACCGCCCCAACAATGGGTCCCTCCACTTGGACACGAGGATAGGCAGTCGCAGATTTATTAATTATCGTATAATGTTCATGATTGGTATTATGAATGTGTGCGCCGGGTTTAAGTTGGCAATAGCTTCACTTGCGGCTGCCGCCATTGCCCAGGCCGCCACCGCGGTAATGGTCCCAACCGAAGCCCATACCGGGGACGCCGTCGCCCTGGCGATGTTGCAGAACATTCAGGCCAACGGCTTTGATTCGGACCCGCGTATCAACGGCGGGTTGGGCGGCTTGTGGATCAATTGGCGCACCGGCTCGAATCCGTTGCTCGTCAATTTCAACGGCTCCGGCGCCCCCGACAAAATTGATCCGCCGCGCCACGACCCGCTCGACGATTTCCGCTATTTGCACAACCTGCTGGCTTGGCAACATCGGCATCCGCAGGACGCGCAATTCCAAGGTGAAATCCGGAAATTCAGCGCCATCGTGAAGCGCGAGTACGCCCATTCCGGCGACCAACGCGGCTGGCTTTACGACGAACTCATGGACATGTGGCATCTGTCGGGCGACGATTTTTTCCGCGAAACCGCGCGCGGGCTGGCCGCGCATTACGCGACCCACGATATTCACGGCGACATCGGCGCCATTTACAAAACCAGCGCCGCGCATCCCAACGGCTTTTACCGCGTGGACAATGCGCTGGAAGCCGGCTGCGCGCTGGTGATGGCGGGCGTGGAATTTCAGCAGCCGGACTGGAGCGCCCAAGGCGGGCGACTGGTCAATTTCGTTTATGACCACGCGTATCTGCGCCAGGCCCATCTGTTTCTCAACCAGATGGACAATGTGCGGCTGGCCGGCGGCGCGGCGAATCCCAATGAGACCATTTACCGTGAGCGTCAAAATTATGAAGTCAACGGCGGCGTGGTGCGCTTCGGGAATATCGGACAGGAAGCGCTCTCCCTGCTGCACGCCTACCTCGTCACCACCAACAAAATCTATCTCGCTCGCGCCAACGATTTGCTCACGCCGCTAACGGTCGGGGAGAATCAGTTGGGTTTGTGGGACACCCAAAACGGCGGTTACTTTTACGGCGTTGAATTCGACGGGCCGGATTTCGCGCATCCGGGCCAACCCAAATTACTCGGCAACAAAAAGGAGAGCGGCCGGCAATTTCACATGCTGCAGGCCTTCCATGTGGCGGACCGGCTCACCGGCGGGAAGTATCAGGATATGGAAGCCGCCCTGCTGCGCACGTTGTTGGACAAGGCCTATTACGCGCCGGGCCGCGGCATGGTTTATGAAATGGCACCGGATTGGTCGCTGCTCAAGGTGAAACACGACAGGGTGGAGGACTGGGTGACCACCGAGGCGATGGGCTGCGCGATGCTCGCGATTGATTCGATCAACGCACCGGAACCGTGGTAAGTGAAAAGGCAGGCTGTTTGGTTTCGTCAAAGGGCAAGCTTCGTCTCCTACGGATACCAAATTGAGATCAAAAGGAAGTCAGAGACTCGTTACCGCGTCTCCTACAGACACGAGATTGTGAATCTCAGGCTGGCAAATTCCGGTTCGGGCCTTCCGCCTGCCGGGCCAGCAGCCACAACACATCCGATAACCGGTTGAGATACATGAGAATTTCCGCATTGAGCAGCCCCTCTATTTCCTTCAGCGCACACACCCGGCGCTCGGCCCGGCGGCAGATGGTCCGCGCCAGGTCCAGCACCGCGGCATCCGCCGTGGCGCCCGGCGTTGCCCAGTCTTTGAAGCCCGGTTTTTTTGCCTCAATCCCGGCCACCAACGCGTCCAACTTCGACGTCATGGCCGGCGTAAGCCGCGAATAACCGTCTTGGAGATAGCGCGGCCAATCTTCCGGCAACACGCACAGCTCGCCCATGAGCGCCACCAAATCCTGCTGCACCGCCAGAAGCGCGGCGCGGACGGAATGGGACCGGCAGGCCGCGCGCGCCACGCCCAGCGCTGCGTCCAATTCATCCACCGTGCCGAAGGCCTCCACGCGCGGATGGTGCTTGGCAATGCGCCGGCCATACATCAAGGCCGTCGTCCCGTCATCCCCGGTTTTGGTGACAATGCTCATGCTGGCTTCAGTCCCCGCCGCCACAGATCGAAATAATACAGCGCCACCACCACCAGCGAATGCCCGATCTTTTCCTCAGCTACGAGTTTCGGAAGTTCCGCCACTGGAACCAGCCGCGTCGTCAAATCTTCGCTGTGGTCCCAACTCAGTTCGTGCTGCAACCGGCAATTTTCAATCAGCACGGTGAACATCCGGTTGTTCAAGATAGCCGGGTTGGCCCAGACTTTGCCGAGCAGGCGCGCCTTTTCGCCCGCGTAACCGGTTTCCTCGCGCAGTTCGCGGGCGCCGGTGATCACCGCGTCCGACTCGTGGGGGTCCATCATGCCGCCCGGAATTTCCAGTTCCACGGTGTTGGAACCGTGCCGGAACTGCTCGATCATCACGAGCTGCTGGTCGGGCGTAACGGCGATGACATTCACCCAGTTGACGCTCTCCAGCACGAAGAAGTCATGTTCCTTCCCGGTGCGCGGCGACAGCTTCACGTCCGAGCGGAGTTTGAAGATGCGGAAGTCGCCAAGCGGCGTCGAACGGATTTTTTTCCAGGGCTCGGGCATGTTGATTTGCAAATTGCCAATTACGGTTGACCAGCCACGCGTCAATCGTAAATCGTAAATTGCAAATTCAAAGCCCTTTTTCCCTGGAGGACCAACCCTGGCGCATCAAGGTGAGCAGGTGTTGCAAGGCTTCTTCGTATGTCCGGCCCTTTTGTGCGGCCAATTGCCGCGCGCGTTTGTCCAGTTGCGACGCCATCCCGGCCGATTTTTCCGGCGGGCAGCCGAGCGCGGCGAGGACGTTGGCGAGTTCGGAAAGTTCCATGGGATAGGTTTAACCGACGGTGAACGCAGGGCATCCAACACCGCAACGAAATCTGATTAATGAATGGATTTTGACGCTCGCCCTCACCCCGGCCCTCTCCCCCAGGAGAGGGGGAATTTTCCGCCGTCTCGCCGGATGCCAACAATTGACCTCATCGCGGGTTTCATCGGCCAACTTGCAAGCGGCGATGGAAGGCAAGGGCCGCAAACAACCACTATCGTCTATCGGGGTTCCTTGCCTTCCGCGGTAGGGATATCTTCTCACGCTGCGGCGGGAACGATCTTGATGCTGATGACGCCGACGCGTTTCTGGGGTTTGCTGCGCTCGCCCGAACCACTGGAGCCCACCGGCGTGGCGGCGATTTTGGCCAGCACCTCTTCGCCCTGGATCAATTTGCCAAACGCGGTGTATTGGCGATCGAGGAAGGAGGCGTCGCCGTCGCAAATAAAGAACTGGCTGCCGGCCGAATCGGGATTTTGCGAGCGCGCCATGGAAATGACGCCGCGCTGATGTGAGCGGTCGTTGAACTCGGCCTTGATGGTGTGCCCGGGCCCGCCGGTGCCCCAATGCTCCTCCCGGCTGGCGTCCTTGGTGAGCGGATCGCCGCCCTGAATCATAAAGCCCTTGATGATGCGATGAAAACAAGTGCCGTCGTAAAATCCTTTTTTGGCCAGCGTCTTGAAATTCTCGACGGTCTTGGGGGCGACATCGGCCCAGAATTCCAGGACCATTTCGCCTTCGGTGGTGGCAATGCGGGCTATTTCGCTCATAAAAACAATCAAGCTATTTCGAATCCGCCTTGAGCGTTTCCGCCGGAAGGATGGTGGCCGATTTGATGTAGTCCAGGTTGGGGAAATTCTTCTTCAAGTAAGCGTTGCCCTCCTGCGCCATACGACCCGGATCCGGGCCATTTCCCCCCTGCTGGGGCATATCGCCGTACTCACCGTTGATTTTATCCACCACGTCCATTCCCGCGATCACTTTGCCGAACGGCGAGAAACCCATCCCGTCAAGCCGGATGTTGTCGCCAAAGTTGATGAAGAATTGAGTGCTGCGGGTGTTGGGCCCGCCCATGGCATAGGTGATGGTCCCACGCGTGTTGCTGCCCTTGACCGGATCGTCCGGGATCAAAGCGTCAGCCCACTTCGCCGAAACGGCCGGATCACCATGAATGCCGAATTGGCACATGAAACCGGGAACCACGCGGAAGAAGGCCACGTCCGTGAAATACCCGGAACGCACCAGGTTGTAAAACCGGTCGGCGCCGTTGGGCGACAGCGAGCGGGTGACTTCGATGGTGAATTTTCCCTTGGTCGTGTCGAATTGCGCCTTGAACGTATCCGGCGCCTTCTCCGTGAGCTTGGAAGGGTCGGCAAACGCAGCCGAAGCCATCGGTTGACTCCCAGCCGCCGGTTGGTTGGTTGACCCGTCCGCACGGCGATTCATCACCACCAGCACGGCGCCAACGACAAGGCCTGTCAGGCAAATCCACATCCATGTTTTCATATGGGCGGAATTTCCCAAAGGCGCGGCCAAAAGTCACGCCCCGATTTTTGGGCGGGGCTGCCGGAATTCTCTCTTGTTTTGCCGTCCGGATTCCCAAATCATCTGCGCGCCTGCGTGAACCAGATACTCGTCATTGTGCCGACGGTTAATGAACGGGAAAATCTCCCGCGTCTGGCGCAACAGCTTTTGTCGTTGCCGGTGGCCGTGGATGTGCTCGTGGTGGACGGCAATTCGACGGACGGCACGGGACAAATCGCCGACGAATTGGCGGCCAAACACCCGGCCATCCACGTCCTGCACGAGGCCAAAAAGGCCGGCCTGGGCCGCGCCTACCTCGCCGGCTTCAAGTGGGCGCTGGAAAGGAATTACGAGTTCATCTTCGAGATGGACTCCGATTTTTCGCACGACCCGGAGGAGGTTCCCAATTTCCTCAAGGCCGCGCAGAATGCCGATCTGGTGCTCGGCTCGCGTTACACCGGTGGGGTGCGGGTGTTGAATTGGCCGCTTAAGCGCCTGCTCCTGAGCCGCTGCGCCGGCATTTACGTCTGGCTGGTCACCGGCATGCCGTTCACCGACCCCACCGGCGGCTATAAATGTTTTCGCCGGCGCGCGTTGCAGGCCATCGAACTCAATGCCGTCAATTCCGATGGTTACAGCTTTCAGATTGAAATGACCCATCACCTCTGGCGTGAGGGGTTCGTGATCGCTGAAGTGCCGATCGTCTTCACCGAACGGACCGCGGGCGCCTCCAAGATTTCCCGCGACATCATCTTCGAAGCCTTCTGGATGGTGTGGCGGCTGTGGTGGCAAAACCGGCTGCGCCGCTCGCCGCGCCAGCCGCCGCGCAAGCTCTGATTGCGGGCGGCGGCAGCGTCCTAAATTCAGGAGCGCGGCTCTATGAGCCGCAGCACATCCCCATGCAATCCAAGCCGCTGCGGGTCGCAGACCCGCGCTCCGAAAACAGATCGGGACACTACCCGGGCGGGCGCGCACTTGCCATTATTGGCGAATCTGTCATGTTATCGGCAAAGGAAAGATGATTATGAAAATAATTCGCGTGCATCCCTGGCTGGCTGTGGTCTTGCTCCTGGTTTCCACGCTGGCTGTCCCGGCCGCCATGCCCAAAGCCGGCGACCCGGCGCCGCCATTTGCCGGCCACGACCAGGACGGCAAAACCGTGAAGCTCTCCCACTTCCTCGGCAAGAAAATCGTCCTGCTCTATTTCTATCCCAAGGACGATACGCCGGGTTGCACCAAGGAAGCCTGCGGCTTCCGCGACAGCCTGGCCGACCTGGCCAAGAGCAAGGTCGCGGTCATCGGCGTCAGTTTTGATTCCGCCGACAGCCATCAGCAGTTCATCGCCAAGTACAACTTGAACTTTCCCCTGCTGGCCGACACCGACGGCAAAATCGCCGACGCCTACGGTGTGCGGGCCGCCGGCAAGAGCGTGGACCGCCGCGTCAGTTTTCTCATCGGTCTGGACGGCAAGATCATCCGCGTCGTTGACGCCGGCAATCCCGATGTCCAGCTTCAGGATATGAAGGCAGCCGTCGCCGGTTTGAAAAAGCCTTGACAGTGCCGACTAAACAAACGGCAACGCCACAATTTGCGCCCGGCTCTCGCCCGCCGCTGTTCGCACGGTTAGTTCCCTGCCGATCTGGTTCGCTTCGCGCCGGACGTAGCCGAGGGCAATGCTCGCATTGAACAATGGCGACCTCACCGCGCTCGTGACGTAGCCGATGTCCCTACCATTGCTGAAAAGTTTATCGTGCTTTTGCGGCAATGCCTCCAAGTCATTGGCCAGGCGCAGGCCGCATAGCTCCCTGGTAACGTGGCCAAAACTGTGGATGCGGTTGATGACTTCCTGGCCGATGTAGCAGCCCTTCTGGTAGCTCACCGCGAGCTGCTCGATGCCGCATTCCTGCGGCAGGTTCGTTTCGTCCATGTCCGCGCCAAAACGGGGAATGCCGGCCTCAATGCGCGCCGTCTCAAAGGCCTTCCAGCCGCAGGCCCTGCCGCCGATGGACTTGGCACCGGCTATCAGATTGTCCGCAACCGCGGCGAGCGACGCGTTGGGAACGAAGACGTCGAAGCCCGCATAGGTAGGGTGCGTCACTCCGTGCGCGCCGACCGCAGGCTGAGAACCGTCCGTCCTGCCGTTGGTACCATCAAGCCGCGCGTGGTTCATCAGGTAGATCTCGCCGGCCGTCGCATCGGAAATTATTGCCGACGCAAAGGGTCTATTGGGAAGTTCCATAACCCTGCCGCCGGCATTTTCGTCACCGGTGCCGCCTGAAGGCGGAACTCCGAACCAGCCCAAGCCGCGGATGACCTCCTCCGCTTTCGGCCCCTGCACGCTCAATAAGCCATAGTGCGGTGCGGCGTTCACGATCTGCACGTCGTCCGCCACAATGAATTTCTGCAGCCGCTGCGAAATCTTTTCCGTCAGGCCCGGCTCAAAATCCAACAGCAATTCGTCCGCGAGACAATAGATATTCAAGTCGCTTTCCATTTTGCCCTTGGCGGTCACCAGCGCGGCGTAACAGCCCTCGCCGGCTGTCAACCGCTTCACGTCGTTCGTCACCTGGCCGTGGAGAAAACGGACCCGGTCGCCGCCCACCAGGCAGATTCGGCCGCGAAAACTCAAGTCCAGCACGCCGGCCGACTGGCGCAAGGCGGCGCACTCGGCAAGCCAATCGCCGTAATCGTTCGCGGCCTCCGCGCCGTCCACTTCCGTGAAACGCGCGCCGAGGCACTGATGAAATTCCCGGAGCAATAAACCCATGGCTCTATTGTAGCCCCGCGCCGCGGCCCTCGCATTTGGATAATTCGCTGAAATAGTTCAATGACTATGAGATTCCTTTGCCAAACTACCAGCTCCACCCTCAGAGCCGGGCGCCGGCGGAATCACGTTGCGTCACGGTGATTTTCTCCTAAACTGCACCGATGAATTTGGACGCACTTTATTCCGAACTGACATTAAAAACCAACGCCAAGCTGGCGCTCGTGGTGCTGGACGGCTTGGGTGACCTGGCCACCCGCGATCAGAATTATCTTACGCCCCTCGAGGCCGCCACCACGCCGAACCTGGACCTGCTTTCCAAGGATTCCGCCCAAGGCCGCATGATTCCCGTCGCGCCTGGCATCACGCCCGGCAGTGGGCCCGGCCACCTCGGCTTGTTCGGGTACGACCCGCTGGAATACCAGGTTGGCCGCGGCGTCATCGAGGCGCTGGGTTTGGGCATGGAACTCAAGCCCGGCGACGTTTGCGCCCGCGCCAACTTTGCCACGCTCGACGCCAAAGGAATCGTCACCGACCGCCGCGCCGGCCGCATTCCCACCGAAACCTGCGAGAAACTTGTGGCGATGCTTTCCGCCAAGGTCAAGAAGCTCGGCGACGTGCAAGTGCTGATCAAAGCCGGCAAGGAACATCGCTTCGTCGTCGTGTTTCGCGGTCCCGGATTGGCAGGGCCGCTCACCGACGCCGATCCCAACCGCGAAGGGTTTGCCATTCCCACCGTAAGGCCGCGTGACGAAAAAAACGCCGGCCAGGTCAAGATGGCCGCGCTGATCGCCGATTTCTATAAAGCCGCCCTGCCGGTCGTCGCCAGGGAAAAACCTGCGAACGGGTTCCTCATGCGCGGCATAGCGCACCAGCCGCACATACCGCTGTTCGTGGACCGGTATAAATTGCGGCCCGCCTGCCTCGCGGTTTATCCCATGTATAAGGGCCTGGCCCAACTGGTCGGCATGAAAAAAATCGAAGGCCCCGCGACCATTGCCGACCAATTCGAGCGCTACCTCGCCGAATACGACAATTTCGATTTCTTCTTCATCCACTACAAGTACACCGACAAATACGGCGAGGACGGCAATTTCATCGGCAAGATGGAGGCGATTGAGGCTTTCGACGCCGCGTTGCCGATTCTGCTGCGGAGAAAACCCGATGTCCTCGCCATCACCGGCGACCATTCCACCCCCGTGTCCATCAAAGGCCACTCGTGGCATCCGCAACCGGTGATGCTGCATTCGCCGTACAGTGGGGCGGACAAGCTGGACCGCTTCACCGAAACCGGTGCGAATATCGGCTCGCTCGGCGTGTTCGAGGCAAAATATTTGATCCGCCTCATGCAGGCCAACGCGCGCATGTTCGACAAATTTGGCGCGTGACCCTATTTACGATTGACGATTTACGATTGACGCCTGCTTCGTGGCGGCGTGGCGTAAATCGTAAATCGTAAGTCGTAAATCGTTAATGAATCTGCCGAACAAGCTGACGGTTGGGCGGTTCGTGCTGACGGCGCTCTTTCTGTGGGCGTTGTTCTCCCCGTTGCCGCACCACAACACGCTGGCGCTGGCCCTGTTCCTGTTGGCCGGCCTCTCGGATTTCCTCGATGGTTACCTCGCCCGCCGCCGCAAACTCATCACCAACTTCGGCATCCTCATGGACCCGCTCGCGGACAAAATCATGACCTGCTCGGCCTTTGTCGCCTTCGTGGAAACCACGCATCTGAATCCGGGCGCGCCGGTCAAGGTCGCCGCCTGGATGGTGGTCGTCATTGTCGCGCGCGAGCTGGCCATCACCGGACTGCGGTTGCTGGCGGTTTCCAAAAACGTCGTCCTGGCCGCGGAAGGCTATGGCAAGCACAAGACCGTTTCGCAAATCGTCACCATCATCGCCCTGCTCTTGCTGGACGCTTGCATGGAATGGCCAGCCGCCCTGAAAAATTTTTTCCTGCCCTGGGTGCCCATGTTCACGGAATTCACGGAAATCATGCTCTGGCTCACCGTCGTCCTCACCGCCATGTCCGGCTTGATCTACCTCTGGCGCAATCGCACCCTCTACCTGAGCGAAGTCTGATCCCATTTACGATTGGCGATTTACGATTTACGCGGTAGCCGCGCGTGCGGATGAGGATTCGTAAATCGTAAATCGTAAATCGCAAATCTCCTATCGTTTGGGCAAGGGCAAGGTTTCGCCCGAATTGGTGGACTGGTACATCGCCGGCGGCAGGCCGTTCAAGGGATTGCTCCTCCGCTGGTGCCGCACGACCAGAACGACCGCCACCACCACCACGATGATTCCCAGCGCGGCCACGCCCGCCACCCCCATGCGCCAGTTCAGCTTCGCCAGCACGTCCATCACGTGGTCCACCGGGGTTTTGGGTTGCTCCATCAGCGGCGGCGGTTCCTTGAATTTTTCCGTCCGGCCCAATTCAGCGTCGAGCGCCGCCATGATGGGCGGCACGTCCAGCTTAAGCTTGGCGGCGTAGTTCTTTACCGAACCGCGGATGTAAATCGGCGCGGAAAACACGTTGAAGTTTCCCTCCTCCAGCGCGCGGATATGGTCGGTGCGGATTTTGGTGGCGTCCGCGACCTGCTGGATGGTCAATTTTTGGGCCTCGCGCGCGGCGCGGAGCTGTTCGGCGACCGTAGGCATTTCGCCTCATTTAACGCGGTTGACACCGGATTGGCAACCTTCTATGAACCTTTTCTCGCCTCGCGCATTCCACTGGATGAAAATGCCGGCCGTGGCTGCCAACGAACATTTGCCCGTGCACCAAGCCCGCGAGGGGATACCGGAGGCTTGGGACACGCTGTTTCGGCGCTACCAACTGCCGCTTTACGTTTATGTTTTTGAACTGGTCCACCACGAGCAAACGAGCCTTGACGTCGTTCAGGAGACGTTCATCGCCGCCGTCCGCCACCTCGGCAGCCTCCGCGACAATGCCAAATTTGGAAGCTGGCTCTTTGGCATCGCACACCAGAAATGCATCCAGCATTGGCGAAGGCAAGGCCGCGAAGAAATACCCTCCGACGAGCTGGGCGAATTGCCGGACGAACCCGAAAACAGCCCCGATGAATTGCTCATCCAGAGCGAACAGGAGGCGGAGTTTATGAACCTTTTAAATCGCCTGCCGCTACCCCAGCGCTCGGTCCTCTTGCTGCATTTCGTCGAAGATTTTTCGCTCGAAGAGATCGCGCGCATCACCGGGACGCCCGTCGGCACCGTCAAATCCCGGCTGTATTACGCGAAAGCAGCGCTGCGAGAATTGGTGAAAGGAGAAACATGAAAACCCCGCGTGACATTCTGCTGGCCAGGCATCGCGCCGTCGAACCGAAGCTCGACGCGATTCGCCAGGCTGTCGTTGGAAAATTGAACAACGAAGAAACCAAGGAACCAGGTTTTCCAGCCGTCTTTGTTTCTTGGTTTCTTGGTTGTTCAGAAAACCTTTGGCGCGAATTGATATTCCCCAGCCGCCGCATCTGGGCCGGTCTGGCCGCTGTCTGGATCGTGATCTTCATCGTCAATTTCTCGCAGCGCGACCCTGAGCGGCTCATGGCCCGGAAGCTGCCGCCGCCATCGCCGGAGGCGATTCAAGCGTGGCAGCAACAGCAGCGATTGCTGGCCGAATTAATCGGGCCAAACGAACCCCGCGCTGCCCAGCCGTCGAAACCGCACGCCCCGCGGCCCAGCGGCGAACGGTCGCTCTTAATTATGTCGGCGTAGGACAGGCGTCGCGCCTGTCTCCGCATCTTCGGGATGATTTGTGAGACAGGCATGCCGCTGGTCTTAAGCTGCAAGATGAATTTATGAACGAAGCATCTAAAAACAAACGCGGCTGGCGCATCGTGCGCCGGATTTTGATCGGCCTGGCCATTTTGGCCACGCTCATTGCGATTTTCTACACGGAGGAAGACTGGCGCGGTAAACGCGCCTGGGAAAATTGCAAACGCGACCTCGAAGCCAAAGGCATGGTGCTGGACTGGGGCAAATACATCCCGCCGCCCGTACCCGATGACCAGAATTTTTTCACCGCCAACACCAATATCTTCGTGAGATTCAGAAAGTTAACCGTGGCGGAGCACGATGCGGCAACCAACACCTTAAACAATGGGTGGCTCCGAATAGATTATTCACCCAATGCGTTTCCTGCTCTGGATACCGCCAACCTGCTGGTGGCCAACATCTCCATCTTGCCGCAGGGAACAGCCCCCCGCGATCTCGGCACCAATTCCCTCGCCGTGACACTCCACGACCCCGCCGCCCCTCAGCGGGTTCGCGGCCTGCTTCAAAGCACCGTTGGCCAAAGCATGAATGGAGCTGCCGGCTTTAAGTTCTCCCAATTCCAACTGACCGAGCTCCAACCAGCGCATATTATCGTCCAAGCGGAAAAATCGCCCGCTGTCAGCGATTTGGAAGCCCTCATTCCACCGGACACGGCCACCAACATTGGCCTGCTGCACGTCGAGCTGGCGCCAGGGAGTCAAAATGTCTTTCAAATTCTATCGAGTGGCGGGCCGATAACATCAGCCGCTGACTTCCTGAAATGGAGCGATCAGTTCGAGCCGGCCTTTGACGAAATTCGTGAGGCGCTAAAACGTCCTTACGCCATCTTGCCGGGTGACTATTCGCAACCGGTTCAGATTCCAATTCCCAATTTCGTAATTATGCGGAGCGTGGCGCAAATGCTTGCCCAGCGAGCGCAGTGCCATTTTTTGTTGGGCGAACCGGACAAGGCCCTGCCCGACGTGGTGTTGATGCATGATATATGCCGGATTTTGGAAAAACCACCAACGGGAAAACCGATGACGTTGGTCGAAGCGATGATCAATGTGGCCATTAGCGGACTTTACGCAAACACCATTGCTGACGGCCTTCGCTTGCACACCTGGCAGGCGCCGCAATTGGCCGCACTTCAAGAACAACTCAATGGAATCAATCTCCCGCCCCTGCTAGCTGACGCTCTTGAGATGGAACAAGCGTCGTCAACCTATACTCTGGAAACGACACGGGCCGACAAATTGGCTGACCTGATTGATTCCCCCGGCTCCAAAAACCCCCAAGTGAGTTTCTGGAAGCACCTGCATAACCCGGTGTACTGGTTGTTGAAGTTTGCTCCGCGGGGTTGGGTTTATCAAAACATGGTTGCTGTGGCCGTACTGGAGCAAAAACCGTTGACTGGCTTCGACGTGGCCAACAATGTGGTTTCCCCGCGCCGGTTCGACGATGCAAATCGTGACACTGAACATTTCGTCCACCGCATAACGCCCTATCGAATCCTCGCGGAGATCACCATCCCCAACTTCGTTAAAGCGGAACAAGCCACCGCTCGCAACCAAACCCTGGTTAACGAGGCCCAAATCGCCTGCGCTCTGGAACGCTACCACCTCGCCCATGGCGAGTATCCCGAATCGCTCGACGCCCTCATGCCGCAGTTCATGGAAAAACTGCCGCACGACCTCATTGGCGGCCAGCCCTTGCATTACCGCCGCACCCCCGATGGCAAATTTCTCCTCTACTCCATCGGCTGGAACGAAACCGATGACGGCGGTGTGCCGTCGCCCCCGGCCAAAAACGGCGGGACCGATTTCGCTCAAGGCGATTGGGTCTGGCAGAACTGACCTCGGAACCGTGGCGTCAGGCATCCCTGCCTGACGTAGAGGGCGGCATCCCTGCCGCCCGGACCATTCGCGGATTGCGGAGGAAGCTGGGAGAATTTTAACGTCAATTGGCTGGCGTGAGATTTTTCCGCCGGGCTGGGAAGCCCGGCTCTACGTCAGGCAAGGATGCCTGACGCTACAACCGGCGCCATCACGCTTTGATCTGAGCCTTGTATTCTTCAGGCGTCAGCAGCGACTCGAGTTCGGCGGGTTTCGCCAGTTTGATTTTGAAAAACCAGCCGCCGTCATAGGGCTCGCGGTTGACCAGCGCCGGGTCGTCCACCACGGCCCGGTTGGTCTCCAGAATCTCGCCGCTCACGGGCGAATAAATGTCGCTGGCCGTCTTCACCGATTCCACCACCGCGCACGCCTTGCCAGCCTCGATCTTTTTGCCCGCGTCCGGCAGCTCCACGAAGACAATGTCGGTCAACTCATGCTGCGCGTGGTCGGTGATGCCGACGACGGCCGTGCCGCCCTCCACCCGCACCCACTCGTGCGACTTCGTATATTTCAAATTCCCAGGAACGTTGCTCATAGTTTTGCTCGCCAATTATGCGGCTGGCGGATTAAAGACTTTTTTGGCCCCCGGCGCAATTCGGGAATCAACTTTCCCGTCTAAGCCTTCCGATAAATTGGTTTGGGCACGACCACGGCGCCAAACTGCCGGCCCCGGATCTCAATATCCACCCGCGTGTCCGGCTTCGCCTGCGCCGGCGGCACATAGGCCAGACCTATGCCGACTCCGAGCGACGGGCTTTGGGTGCCGCTGGTCACCGCGCCCCGGTTCGCGCCGTCCGTCCAGACCGGATAATGCGGACGCGGCGGCGGCGACTTCTCGGACATTTTGAACGCGGCCAATTTCTTTTTTACGCCGCCGGCCTTTTGCGCCGCCAAGGCTGCCCGACCGTTGAATTCGCCCTTGTCCAAGGCCACAAAAAACCCCAGCCCGGCTTCGATGGGCGTCGTGTGCTCATCCAATTCGTGGCCGTAAAGCGGGTAGCAAACTTCCGTGCGCAACGTGTCGCGCGCGCCCAGGCCGCAGGGCTGAATGCCGAATGGCCGGCCCGCGGCCAGCACCCTTTCCCACACGTGCAAAATCGCCTCTCCTGTGCCGACGATTTCGAATCCGTCCTCGCCCGTGTAGCCCGTGCGCGAGACGAGCACGCAGTGACCTTCAAAAGCGAATCCGCCAATCTGGTTCTTCTTCAAATGCGTCACGGCGTCCGTGCGCATGGCTGAAATCGCCGCGCCGGGTATGCAGCCATCAATGAATTCCTTCACCCGCGGCCCTTGCACCGCCACCGCGGCGTAGCGGTGCGACGCGTCCGTGAGCTGCAAATCACTGCGCCCGGCGAATTGCGCCGCTTGCGCTTGCAGCCACGCCACGTCCGCCTCGATCCGGGAGGCGTTGATGATGAGCAGAAAAACTTCGCCGGAAAGGCGGCTGGCATAAAGGTCGTCAATCACGCCGCCGTTCGCATTGCACATGAGCGTGTATTGGCTTTCCCCGGGGTTGAGCTTCCGGACGTCATTGGTGAGCACCTGGTTGAGGAATGCCTCGGCGGCCGCGCCGTTCACCGTCACCTCCCCCATGTGCGAAATATCAAAAATGCCGGCCGCCTGGCGGACCGCCAGGTGTTCTTGCACGATCCCGGCGTATTGGACGGGCATCTCCCAGCCGCCGAAGTCAATCAGCCGGGCGCCGAGCTTTTGGTGCGCGGTGAATAGTGGCGTGTGTTTTAGCCCCATTTTTCGGTCTTCATTTGCTCCTTGCACACGCCCAAGCCGTGCTGCACCAACTCCTCCGCAAACTCAACCAACTCATTGGGGCCGCAGGCGTAAAAAACCGTGTTGGGCAGGTCGTGGATGTGCTCCTTCACCCAATCGGTGGTGATGCGACCGCGGCGTCCGCCCCAGGGATCGTCCGGCAGCGCGCGGGTGCAGGTGACGTAAAAATTGAAATTCGAGTATTCCACCTCCAACTGGTGAAATTCGTTGCGGAAGATGATGTCGGTGGGCGTGCGGACGCTGTAGAGGACGGTGATTTTGGTGTCCAGCTTACGCCGGGAGGCTTCGCGCACAAAAGCGCGGAACGGGGTCACGCCCGAACCGCCGGCGATGCAAATCAGATGCTTGTTCGGTTCGAACACGGGCAGAAACTTCCCGACCGGCGGCAGCACGAAGAATTTGTCGCCCGCCTTCGCCCAATCCACGATCCGCGTGCCCATCTTGCCGCCGCGCTTCACGGTCACTTCGTAGAAGCCGCGGTCCAGCGCGCACGAGGACAGCGAATAGGCGCGCTTGTAACCCGGCGTGTCCGGCCAGTAAATCGTTATGAACTGGCCGGTTTTGAAATCGGGGTCATAGCCGTCCGGCCATTTCAGCCGGAGGGTTTTTACATCGGGTAATTCCACCGTCACGCTGTCGGCTGCCATCTCAATCGCTTCTTTGGCCATAATCTACGTAAAACCAGAGGTTAGTGAATTCTTAACCTGCGGGCAAGCTCCCACAATATTATGTGGTTTTGTCTCAATCGTCAGAATTACTCATTTGCCTTTTATAAGATAATCGCCCCCCGCCCGCTGGCCGGATTCTGCAAAAGTCTAACCACCCGTTGCCCGGCGCTTTCCGCTATTTCGCCTTGGTGGGGCGAGCGTCCCCGCGAGCCGATCCAAAACCACCGGTTGCCGGGCGCTTCCGGCTATTTCGCCTCCAGGCGCTGGAGGATTTCCTGCGCCAGCAGTTCATACGCCGCTGCACCGGCGCTGTATTTGTCGTAATAAATGATCGGTTTGCCGAAACTCGGCGCTTCCGCCAGGCGCGTGCTGCGCGGAATCACCGTTTCAAACACCCGCGCGCCAAGCTGGTTTCTCACCTCGCCCACCACCTCATTGGCCAGTTTCGTCCGGCCATCAAACATGGTCATGACCACCCCAAAGATTTCCAGCCGCGGGTTCACGCCGGCGTCGCGCACTTGCCCCAGCACCCGGTTCATCATCGAAATGCCTTCCAGCGCGTAATACTCGCACTGCAGCGGAATGAGCAGGCCGTCGCTCGCGGCGAATGCGTTCATCGTCAACAACCCCAGCGATGGCGGGCAGTCAATGAATACCACGTCGAAGCGCCCGGAGGCCGCCAACGGTTTGAGCACGGCGCCGAGGCGTTGCAGGGAATTGTCCGCCCGCGCTAATTCCACGTCTGCCCCGCACAAATCCACCTCGCTGGGTACCACTTCCAGACGTTCGAAAGCGGTGGTTTTTATTTTTTCGGACAGGCTGCCGTCGCCCAGCAGCACGCGGTAAGCGCTGGCGCCCTCCGTTTTCTCCAGGCCCACTCCGCTGGTGGCGTTCGCCTGCGGGTCCAGGTCGAACAACAACACACGCCGGCCGACGGCAGCAAGACACGCCGCCACGTTCACGGCGGTGGTGGTTTTGCCGACGCCGCCTTTTTGATTGGCGACCGCAATGACTTTGGTTGGCACCCGCCTGATTTAATGCCAAGCCGGGCTCCGTTTCAAGCGCGCAACCATCCCAATAAATTCATCGCCGCGAACGCGGGTTCAATCCATCCCAAAATCCTCCCGCCCAAGCAGGCGCCGGTTCGGTGGCGTCCTGAATTCAGGAGCGCGGCATTTATGCCGCTTCATCGGCCAATGCATTTCGTGGCGTGAAGCGTGCTGAAGCCCGCGCTCCGAAAACAAATCGTGGACACTACTCCCCGGTTCACGCCGGTTGACATGGTTTTTGGTCCAACGAGATTAGACCGTTGAAAGTCCCGCCGCGGAACGAGGACAAGCCGCAGTCCGCAGTTCAGTTGCCCGGAATGGAAATGCTGAGCGGCTGGACCTGTGGATTTTGCCCGCCAAAGAGCGAAGCGCCCGGCTGGAGATTGATCGAAGTGAGCGCGACGTCTGCCGGCCCCGCGGCCGCAAGCGTCGGCGACACCATCGTCGCCGGGCTGGCACTGGCAATCTGTTGAAACGCAGGCTGGGCCGCCTGCGGGCTGGCGTACTCCGAACGTTCGCAATAAACGATGCCGCCCAACAGCATCAGACAAAGCGCAACCGCAAAGGACCCGATAAATGCAGGTTTGACTTCAAGTATCTGCAGCAGCCTGAACAACCAAGGCGCTTGATCAGAAAGTCTCTCGGCCGCCCCGGCGTACGCACTCGCGTGCCCGGCGCGGATACGGGCGATGACCTGGCCGGAAAAGTTGTTGAAGTAACCCGGAGGCGGCACTTCATGCCGCTTCAGCGCCAACAGGCGGCGCAACGACAGGAAATTGTCTTCATTCTCGTTCATACCGCATTCTCGTTCATCACGGTTTCAAATAATCGGCCAAGTAACCCTGCAACTGTTGTCTGGCATAAAACAACCTGGACCTCACCGTTCCGATGTTGCAATCCATGATCTTCGCAATCTCTTCGTGCGACAACCCTTGCACATCATGCAAGATGACGACCAATCTATGGGCTTCAGACAATTTGAGCAAGGCCGCGTTCAATTTTTCCTGCAGTTCGGTCAGGCTGGCCTCCCGTCGCGGGGTCTTGTCCGAAATCAACGCCACCAAGTCCGGGTCGTGCTCGGTGTTGAAGTCCAAGTCGTTCAAGCTCAGGTGGATGCGATTCTTCCGTTGCTTCAGGAAGTTGATCGTTTTGTTTACGGCTATCCGGTATAGCCAGGTGTAAAAGCTCGAACCGCCCTTGAAAGATTTGAGCGCTTCAAACGCCTTGATAAACGATTCCTGGGCCAGATCATTGGCGTCCTCGTGGTTGGACGTCATGTGGTAAATCGTGGCATAGATGCGCTCCTGGTAGCGGCGTACCAGCTCATCGTACGATTCCAGGTCGCCGTGCCGCGCGCGCCGCACCAGCGCTTCCTCATCCACCGGTGCGAGCGGCTCAAGGTCCTGTCGTGCGACTGGCTCGGCCATAATCATATTTATTCGTTAAACCGCCAAAGCGTCCGTTTGTTGCGCCAAATATTCCGCCAAACCCTGCAGGCCCGTCCGCCCCTCCGATTCGGGCAAAAGGCGCAACGCCCGCCGCCCCTGTTTCAAATAACGATGGATCACGTCCACCGTCGGTCCCAGCGTGGCGTATTCGGCCAGCAATTCATTCACCCGGCCCAGCGCCGCCGGTTGCCAGTTCTGCACCAATTCCTCCAATTCCGCCCGGCCGGCCGGGTTGGCCCGCTCCCAGGCCAGCAGCACCGGCCAGGTCAATTTTCCGTTCGCCAGGTCCGCGCCCAGCGATTTGCCGGCCTCGGCTTCGTGGCCCACCAAATCCACGCAATCGTCATATACCTGGTAGGCCGCGCCGAACGCCGCGCCGAACTGCCGCAACGCCCCGTGCGGCTCCGCTGGCGCCCGGTTCAGCAATGCGGCCAGATCGCATGACAACGTGAATAACTCCGCCGTTTTCATTTCGATCACGCGGAAATAATGGCGGCGCGATTCGGGAAATTTGCGCCGATGCTGCGTTTGCAGGATTTCGCCCGTGCAAACCCGGTTGGTGGCCGTGGCCACCGCCCGGCAAACGTCCGGCGTGGGGAACTCGGCGGCCAATTTCAACGCCTGCGCGAACAGGCAATCGCCGAACAGCACGGCGATTTCGTTGCCCCAATTCGATGCCAGCGTCAGACGGCCCCGGCGCAGTTCCGCTTCGTCTATTACGTCGTCGTGCACCAGCGTGGCCAGATGCACCATTTCAATGATCACTGCCGCCGTCACATGGGCGTCCGTCACCCCGCCCAGCGAACGGCCGGCCAGCGCCAACAGCGTGGGGCGCAAATGCTTGCCGCTACTGGTCAGCGCATACTTGGCGTAATGCGCCGTTTGGGGATCAAATTCGTGAACTTGCCGGAGAAGTTGTCCGGTCACCGCCCGTAGAAACGGCTCAACCGGTTCCACGAGGTGCTTCCAGGAACCATTCGTGTTGACGTTGGACGAGCCAAGAGTTGCATTGGTCGCCGCCTTTGATTCAGCCGCCAGCATTCGCTCTGAACTTACGGCTATAGAGCCTGCGAGTCAAACCTGTTATGGGTTGCGCCGCTTCTATGCCGAATGTCAATAATACTTATCAATGAAAACCTCCCTGTTTGCCGCGCCACACTCTGGCCCAAACCCGGTCCCTCCGATCAACGCCGAAAACCTTCGCTCAGCCCACGCGCAATTGGAATCCGGCCGTGCTGTCGGCCAATAGGTTTGGGGAAGTATTGAAAACGGTGGCTGCAGACATTTACGCCGGCCACCACGACGCTCAGAAGGGGACGAAAGGCTTAAGGGGGTCGCTGGCGGCCTTCGTCCAAGCGTATCTGCTGCGCCAACCCTATCAAATGCCAGCGATGCCTTTAGAATAGACCACACTGTGCAAATGGCAATATTTTTTTTTATTAAATCCGGGTTTCCGGGTTCCCCGGAAATTGAATCCCTTTTGACGCCGCCCGCTTCGTCTGCTACAGTCGCCGCTCGTGACTGCTTTCCGCGCGCATTGGGATGCGTTTAATGAAAACCGGTTCGGTATTGCTGGAAGTTCGGGATAAATTTTGCGTCCTCACGCGGCCTCTCAGGCGAAATTATGAAAGTTCAATTATGCACCCGAACGTCGGCGGCAATCATGCTGACGGCATTCCTGGCGCTAACCTCCGTAGCACAGATTGGATCCCCCGGTCAGCGGGCCACCTCGCCCGAGGTTGACACCGCCGGACGCGTGACGTTCCGCATCCTGGCGCCCCAAGCGCAGGGTGTGCGCCTGGGCACTCCCGATATACCCGACTCGGGGCAAGGCGTGACGATGAAGCCGGCCACGAATGGCACCTTCACGGTCTTGGAAGCCGCCATGACGCGGACTACGAACGGCCTTTGGGAAGTCAACCTGGGTTCGATTGCCCCGGGCGCCTACCGTTACAACTTCAACGTGGACGGGGTGATGGTGACTGATCCGCTGAACCCCGCCACGAGCGAGTCCAACGACCGGACCTGGAGCCTGGCGTATATACCGGGAGCGGACTTCATGGCGCTGCGGGATGTTCCGCACGGTGCGGTCGCGGTGGTTGCTTACCATTCCAAATCGCTCCAGCGGTTTCGCCGAATGCACGTTTACACGCCGCCCGGTTACGAGAACGGCAAGGGCCGTTTTCCCGTGCTTTATCTGCTGCACGGCATGGGCGATTGCGACGCTTCGTGGGCGTCGGTCGGGCGCGCCGGGTTCATCATGGACAACCTGATCGCTGCCCAAAAAGCCAAACCCATGATCGTGGTCATGCCCGCCGGGCACACCGGTTCCACCGAGGCCAGCCTGCGCACCCAAGGCCTGGCCGGGCTTGGCGACGACGAATTCATCAAAGATTTCCAGGAGGATATCATGCCTTACGTGGAGCATCACTATCGGGTGCGCGCTGATCGCCAGGACCGCGCCATCGCCGGTTTGTCCATGGGGGGCCGTCAGGCGCTGGAAATCGGCATACCCCATCTTGACCAATTTGCCTATTTGGGTGTTTTCAGTTCGGGCGCCTACCGGCTCGCCGATCCCGGCTCCAAGGTTGTCGTACTTTATAACCCCGCCTTCGAAGAACAAAACCAGACGAGCCTCGATAATCCGAAATTGAAGCAAGGCCTTAAACGAGTCTGGTTCGCAACGGGCAGGGACGATTTCCTGCTGGACACTTCCCGCGCCACGGTCGCGATGTTCAAGCAGCACGATTTCAATGTCGTGTTCGAGGAAACTTCAGGCGCGCACAGTTGGATCAACTGGCGCATGTACCTGAACGCGTTTGCGCCGCAGTTGTTTCAATGACGGGTTGGGAGCGGAGAGGGGACCGGCCTTCGCTCAGGTGCTGGAGTTGGGCCTCAGGGTGACCACACGGCCCGCCAGAATTGCTGGCCGGTGCCGGGAGCAACCGCATTGGTGACATCCAATACGCCGCTGGTCAGCGTATCGGTAGCCACCGGCGTCCAGTTGTAGAGGTTGCTGGATGTCTCCAATACGTACGGCACGTTGGTTTGGCCGGCCAGTTGCAGAACGAATTGGCCGGCGCCGGCGAACGGCACAGCCGAGAGCGAGGGCGCCGCCGGCTGGAGTGTAAAGACAAACACGTTGGCCGAGTAGGGCGGCAGCGTATAGTTGAAGTTCGCGCCCACGCTGGCGGAATTGGTGGCGATGTCGCAGTTGTTGTTGGCAGCCGAGGCGGCGTTGTCCTGCGGCATCCCGTAAAAGTAAACCGTGGCCGCGGCGGAAGGATTGCAGTTGGTCAGCGCAATATTGACCCAGTAGTTGGTATAGGGCTGCTTGTTGATGGCCAACAGGGTCAAAGTCCCGTTGGTGCGCAGCGCCGCGTAGGCGGACACCAAGGCATTATCGCTGGTGGCTGTCACCACCGTATCGCCCGCGCCGACAAAATGGGAGATCAACTCGGCGCCGAAATAGGGCGGATACCGGTTGGTCATGATCAGTCCCTGTTCCCCATCCACGACGCCGAAGGTGCCGTACATCCGCCAGCCGTAAAGATTTGTGCTCATGTCGCCATCGGTGGAGGGTGGCCCGCCGTTATTCAGTAGCCACCAGAGGCGGGCATTGAATTCCGTCTGCATGATCTGGCCCAGGCTGTCAGCATAATACAGGGCATTGACCAGACTGACCGATTGCTTGCCGGGGGTGGCTGAATCGCTGTTGTTCTCGGTGATGTCCAATTCGATGTTCGTGCCGCCCGGCCCGAAATAGTCGGTAATCTGGTCGCGCAAGTCCGTCGCGGCGCCCGAAAAGTTGGTCGTCACGCCCAAAAGCATCTGGTCGCTGTCTTGTCCATTCTCTGGATACCAATGGTGGATAAGGAAGTCGGGGGTCACGCCGGCTTGCTGCAGGGTGCTTAAGAGCACGGGCGTCCAGCCATAGACAACTTGGCCGGTGATCAGATTGGTGGCCGGGTGGTTGGTGTAACCGTTGGAGTAGGTGGTTTCGCCGGGCACGACCACCGCGCCGACCTTGATGGTGGGGTCCACGGCCTTCATTTGCTGGATAAAGACCACAAAGTTCGTGGCGTAGCAGTGGGGATCGTGCGGGTAGGCGTTGCTGTCGGTTTCCCACGTGCCATACTCTTCGTTGCCAATCTCCCAATACTTGAAGCCGTAGTGGTTGGTCACGTTCGCGTCGGCCACCCACCCCGCCGCCTCAGCGGGCGTGCCCGTGCCGTAATTGGCGGTGATGAAAACCGTGGCCCCCAGGTTGGTGGCCACCGTGGCGAAATTTTGAAAGTTGTTAGTGCCATAGACCGAATTCGGTATGGCCCAATGGTAGGTGTCGGATAGGGAACCGCCGGGATAGCGGAATGTCGTCCAACCGGCAGCTTGGGCTTCCGGCACGGTAAGCTGCAGGTTGAAATCGTCATCAAAAACGCCCGTGTTCATGCCGAACCAACGCCGATCCGCGGTGCGAACGGCGTTGCTCGCGTTGAGTAATAGGTGGACGTTGGGGACGGCAGTGGGAATGGCGCTGATCTGGGCCGAATTGCCGCTCGTGCCGAAGCTGTTGGTGGCATTCAACTCGTAGTAATAAGTCGTCCCGTTGACCACCGCGGTGTCGGTGTAAGTGTTTGTCGTCACCGTGGCGATGGTGGTGAAACCGCTGCCGCTGGTGGTGGAGCGCAACACGTTGAAGACGGTCGCACTGGGCTGGTTGTCCCAGTTCAGCACCACCACCGCGTTGCCGGGGATGGCCCACAAACCCGTCGGCGCCGTCGGCAACCCCAGCGGGGCCGCGCTGGCCTGGGCCGAATAAACGCTCGTGCCGCTGACGGCCACGGCCCTGACCACGTAGTAATACGTGGTCCACGGGGTCAAGCCGGTGTCCGTGTAATTGGTGGCGGTGTTGCTGGTGTTGGTGGCAATCGCGGTGTAGCCGATGTCGCTGGTCGTCGAACGGAACACAATGTAGTTGGTCGCCGCGCCGCCAGACGCGTCATCCCACGACAACGCCACCTGGCTCGCCTGGGGCGTGGCCACCAGATTCGTGGGGGCCGGCGGGCCGGTGACCAGTTCGTTGAAGACGGTGACTGCCAGCGCCATTTTTTGCAAGCCGGCGCCATTGCCGGCGGTGATGGTGCCGGCGCCGGCATTGAGATTGGCCACATACCCCATGCATTGACTCGTCACGTTGTTGATTTCGGGGCAGCTTGGCGCGCCGCTGGACGAAGCCACATACATGGTGCTGGGGCCCGTGCCGTAACTGCTGTTCACCACCGCCCAGGCGTAGGCCGGAGTGCTGGCCGATAATGCAACCGAAACGGAAAGAGCATTGGGATTGTTGGCCGCGTAGGTCACGGGAGGCACGGTGGTGGCAACGCCCCTCAAGGTGTAAGCCTGCATCGTCATGGCCGAAGGTGTGTTGCCGGAGGTGTCGGTGGCGGTGATGGCCGCGGTGCCCGGGTTGGGATTAAAGAGGTAGTAGATGTCGCTGTCGGCGTAGGTGCTGCCCGCGTTGTTCTCCGACACGGCCCGGGTGAGGGTCTGTGCGCCATACCCGGGGGGCGCCCAGCTAAGCGACGCCGGCGAGTTGTTGGTACTCTGGGCATCCCGGTCAAACAGTGAAACCACCAGCACGCTTGCTCCCCAAGTGACCGTAAAGTTCGTGCTGATGGTGGCGGAGCCAGAGTCGGCCACCAGATTCGTCGAACCATCCTGCAGAGCAATTTGGGCCTGGGCGCTGCAGCACAACCAAAGCCCGAGGACAACCCAGTGAAACGTTACGTTTTTGGCGGTTTTTACTCTCATCAGGTCCGGCGTTAAGCCTAATCCCGTCTTCATTTAATAACATGGCTCTCAAGCGTTTGCCTGGGTCCCGGTTCAGGGCGACCAGACTGCCCGCCAGAATTGCTGGCTGGTTCCGGGAGCAATGGCGTTGGTGACATCCAACACGCTGCTGGACAAGGTATATGTGGCCACCGGGGTCCAGTTGTAGAGGTCGGGGGACGATTGCAAGACGTAGGGGACGTTGGTTTGACCAGCCAGTTGCAAGACGAATTGACCCGCGTTGGACGAGGGCAGGACCGAGAGCGAGGGCGCCGCCGGCTGGAGCGTAAAGACAAACACGTTGGCCGAATAAGGCGGCAGGGGGTAGTTGAAGTTCGCGCTCATGTTGACGGAATTGGTGGCGATGTCGCAGTTGTTGTTGGCGGCCGCGGCGGTGTTGTCCTGCGGCATGCCATAGGAATAAAGCGTGGCCGTGGCGGCGGGGTTGAGGTTGGTCAGCGCCACGTTCATGACGATGTTGGTGTAGGGCTCCTTGTTGAGGGCCATGAGGGTCAGGTTGCCATTGGTGCGCAGGACCGCGTAGGCGGAGAGCAGCGGATTATCGCTGGTGGCTTTCACCACTGCGTCCCCACCGCGCGCAAAGTGCGAGAGGAGTTCGGCGTCGAAATATTGCGGATAGCGGTTGGTCAGAGGCTGGGTGGTCCCCGTCATCATGATGCCCAGGTCGCCATACTGCCGCCAGCCGTAGAGATTGGTAGCCAGGTCCCCGGTGGTGACGGGTGAGGCGTCGGTATAATCCCACCAGACCCGCGAATTGAACTCGGTCTGCATGATCTGGCCCAGGCTGTCGCAGTAATAGAGCCCGTTGACCAGGCTCACCGATTGCTTGCCCACCGTGCCCTCCTCGCTGTTGTTTTCGGTGATGAGAATCTCGATATTCGTGCCCGACGGCCCGAAATAGTCGGTGATGAGCCCGCGCAAGCCCGAGGCGTTGCCGGCCCAGGTGGTTCCGGAATCAGTCGAGATCGTGCCAGCCAGCAACTGCTGGTCGTTGTCGCCCACGTAGGGGTAGTCTTCGGGATAGTAATGGAAGATGGCGAAATCGGGGGTGACGCCCAATTGGCGCAGGGTGCTCATGACCACCGGCGTCCAGCCATAGACCACCTGGCCGGTGATAAGGTTGGTGGCCGGATGGCCGGTGTAGCCGTTGGACTCCTGGGTGGGGTCGGTGGGGCTGCAGATGATGACGCCGACCTTGATGGTGGGGTCCACCGCTTTCATCTGCTGTATGAAGACGGCGGCATTGGTGGCGTAGCAGTGGGGATCGTGGGGTGAGGCGTTGCTGTCGGTTTCATACGTGCCATACTCTTCGTTGCCGATCTCCCAGTATTTGAAGCCGTAGTGATTGGTGATGTTGGCGTCGGCCACCCAGGCTGCGGCTTCGGCGTACGTGCCGCTGCCGTAGTTGGCGGTGATGATGACCGTGGACCCCAGATTGGTGACCACTTGGGCGAAAGTACGATAGGGGCAGTTGCCGCTGACCGAATTGTGCGTGGCCCAATGGTAATTGTCAGCGATGGAGCCGCCGGGATAACGCACGGTCGTCCAGCCGGCTTCGCTGACTTCGGGAATGCCGACCGACAGGTTGAAGCTTTGGCAATAGACGGAGGCATTGATGCCGAACCAGCGCGTGTCGGCGATGCGCACGACATTGGTGGAGTTAACCAGCACGTGGGCATTGGGCGGGAGGGCGGCCACGGGGGTCGCGCTGACTTGCGACGTATTGGGGCTGGTTCCAAAATTGTTGGTGGCATTGAGCTCGTAGTAATAGGTCGTGCCGTTGACCAGCGGGGAGTCAGTGTAGTTCGTGGTCGTTACGCTGGCGACCAGTGAGAATCCGCTGCCGCTGGTGGTGGAGCGCAGAAGGTTAAAATTGGTCGCCCCGGTCTCGGCGTTCCACGCCAAGGCGACCTGCGCGATGCCCGGTGAGGCCGTCAAGCCGGTCGGGGTCGTCGGCAATCCCAGCGGGACGGCGCTGGCCGGCGCCGAATAGATGCTGGTGCCGGTGGGCGCGACCGCCTGGACGACGTAATAGTAGGTTGTCCAGGGCGTTACGGTCGTGTCCAGGTAATTGGTTGCGTTATAGCTGGTGTTGGTAACAATCGCGCTGTAGCCGGAGCCGTTGACCTGGCGCAGAACGATATAATTGGTGGCGGCGCCCCCGGAGGCATCATCCCACGACAAGGCCACCTGGTTGGCCTGGCTGGTTGCGACCAGGTTGGTGGGAGCCGGCGTGCCGCCGACCGCCTCCGCGAAAACCGCGACCGCCAGCGCCATTTTTTGGGCAGCGGCGCCGTTGGTGGGGGCGGCGGTGATGGTGGTGGCGCCGGCGTTGAGATTGGCCACGTAACCCATGCATTCCTCGATGGTGTTATAAATGCAGGGAGCATTGACCGAGCCGCTGGAGGAAGAAATGTTCAGAGTAATGCCGCCGGTGCCGTAACTGCTGTTGACCACCGCCCAGGCGTAGGCCGGCGTGCTGGGTGATAAAGTGACCGCGACCGAAGTGGCGCTGCCATTGTGGGCGCCATAAGTCACCGGCGCCACGGTGTTGTCAACGCCGCTCAGGGTGTAGGCTTGCATGGTCATGGCCGAGGGCGTGTTACCTGACGTATCCGTGGCGGTGATGGTCGCCGTGCCCGGGTTGGGGTTGAAGAGGTAAAAGATGTCGCAGTCGGCGTAGGCGCTGCCGGCGTTGTTCTCCGACACGGCCCGGGTGATGGTCTGGGCGGCATAGCCGGGGGCGGTCCAGGTGAGGGACGAGGGCGAATTGTTGGTGCTTTGATTATCGCGGTCAAACAGCGAAACCACCAGCACACTGGCGCCCGGCGTGATCGTCAGGGTAGTGCTGATGGAGGTGGAACCGGCATTGGCCACCATATTTGTCGAACCATCCTGCAGGGCAATTTGGGCCGGGGCGCTGCCGGACGACCAAAGCCAAACGGTGAGGGAAAGCGTCGCTGCCAGGGCGATCTTTTTTTTCATAAGCATGCAGTGTATGGGGCTAGTAATTATTATAGCCGGTTTCCCAAGCGCTGCCACATTTTTTTGGGGATAAATCGTTCTACGCCATTGGTTTTGGCGGTTTGCCGGAGGATAATCCGCCTGCGGGTAAATCGGCGAAACGTTGAGCGGACAAGTTGCCGGCGCTTTTCATCCGCTACTGGTGATATCCGCCGGTCTCCATCGTCCGGTTACCACAACAATACTTGGCTTCCCCGGCAGTTCGGCCATAATTGGCCGCGCCGATGCGGTTTATTCGCGATATTTATGCGGCCAGAATGGCGGCGCACCAGCCCGTCATCTCCTTTGAATTTTTCCCGCCGAAAACCGCCGAAGGTGACCGTAATTTGCTGGAAAAACACATTCCGGCGCTGTCGCAGGCCAAACCGGATTTTTGCTCCGTCACCTACGGGGCCGGCGGCAGCACGCGCGACAAGACGCTGATGATCGTGGACCGCATCCAGCGCCAGCACGGCTTGACGGCCCTGGCGCACCTGACCTGCGTCGGCCACACCAGCGGCGAGGTAAGAGCGTTGCTGGAAAAAATCCGCACCCTCGGCTGCCAAAACATCCTGGCTTTGCGCGGGGACCCGCCCGCCGGCTGCGAATTCCAGCCGACCCCGGGCGGTTTTGAGTTTGCCGCCCAACTGGTCGGGCTCATTCGTGAGGCGGGCCATTTTTCCATTGGCGTCGCTGGATTTCCCGAGGGCCACATCGCCAACAAAATTGGGCGGCATGACGACTGGCGGCATTTGCGGGAAAAAGTGGAGGCCGGCGCCGATTTCGTCCTCACACAGTTGTTTTTCGACAATGCCGACTACTTCGAATTTCGCGACCACGTGGCGGGCAAGCTGGGCGTCTCGGTCCCGCTGGTGCCCGGCATCGTGCCGATACTGAGCGCGTCGCAAATCAACCACTTTACGCGACTGTGCGGCGCAAAGATGCCGTCCGCGCTTTGCGAACAGTTGAACCGCCTGGGCGACGATGACGAGGGCACGGTGGCTTTTGGAATCGAATACGCGACCCGACAATGCGAGGAACTCCTGCGGGCCGGGGTACCCGGCCTGCACTTTTACACGCTCAACAAATCGCATTCGACGGTGGAGGTGCTCAGGAACCTGCGGTTGGCAAAGCAGGCCGTACAAGACCATGTGTAACAGGGTTGAATAGTGTTGAAGAGGTGTGTATGCGGCCATCGTATCCGACGGCGCGGATGGCGCGAGGGAGACGAGCGATTTTTCATTTCGTGTCATAGACGCCATTGAAACACCGTTGGGCGAATATGAATAGGCGACGGTCGCTCTTTAGGTACGATTGTTGGGGAACCAAGAAACAAAGGATTTCATCCGCGAATTGCGCGAATTGACGCGAAGCAAAGCGGCAGGCCCTTCGCGCTTCAGCTTTTCAGCATTTCCGATCAGCCTTCAGCCTTCGTTTCTCCTTCCCCCGTACCCCCCGGCCCTGCCGCCCCGCGTCAACCGCAAATCATGCGAAAAGTGAAAAGTTCTTGCCTGATCAAATTTCTGTCTTGCATACTTCCTCAAATAAATTGAGGATATATTCAATGCGACGGCGGCCAGAACTTGACCCTTTTAGTGCTCTTATGCAGATCGCTCAAGAGCAGCAGGGTTATTTTACAACCAAGCAGGCCATCGAAGCTGGTTACGGGGATAACACACATACCTACCATGTCCGAAGCTATTCACGACACCTTTCAACGGCGAAAGACGCATGATATTCCTGCCACCTTGACTGTGCCGCCAACCTTGTGGTCTGTGCCATTTGCGGAATTGGCGCAGGAGTGCGGCATGAATACCGAAATCAATCTTCAATTCAACGTGATAAAACGATTTGTTGGCCGATTGCATCTGTAGTGCGGGCAGACAAAATCAAATATCCGTTCATGATCCGCGCACGACTTGCTCACAGCGGTGCGATACGAGATGGGCCAACCCGAAGGGCACCTTTTAATTTGGCTGACCTCCGATCTCCGATCTCCGACCTCAGCTTTTCAGCGTTTTAGCGTTTCCGATCAGCCTTCAGCCTTCGTTTCTCCTTCCCCCGTACCCCCCGGCCCTGCCGGCCCGCGCCAACCGCAAATCATGCGAAAAGTAAAAAGTTATAGTCTGACGCCATTTCCGAACACGATGGCGAGCGGCTCGACGAGTTGGTCTTCGGTGTAGGCGTGGGCAATGGCGTTCACATTCCAAGGAGTAGTTTCCCAACGGTGGCGACATCTTCCCTGACGCGGTTGCGGTTGCCAGCATTGCCCGGATGAAACTCTGCCGCGCGAATCGCTCCTTCACGTCCGGGATCGGAAAAATCCTTCTTCAATGAATTCACCGCAAACTCATAACCTGTGTTGTTAGCCTTCGCTTCCGCCCGAAAAGCCGCTATAGCTGCTGCCGGCCCGTCAACGAATCCCGTGACCGCCAGCAGCACATCGTAAGCGTCCTTCGGCAACCGCCGTCCTGTCGGACCGCCAAACGCATTCAGCTTCAGCACTAGCAGCGGACCGATGTCTGCCACGGCCACCTTGCACTCCTGCTTTGCTCCATACAGGTCGAGACCTTTCACATTGACCATGCGGCGGCAGAACAACGCTCGATTCACTCCCGGAGTGACACTTGCGACCACGTCATCCACCATCCGAGCGCCTGTTAATGCTGGGGGGTCTTCCGTAAGAAAGTCGAGATAGAGATTCATGTTGCCAAACTTGCGAACCAAGCGATTGCCCTCGGACTTGAAGCTCAGCCCTGCCAAATCGGATTTGATTGTTCCATATTGCTCGCCCGACGCGGCCAACGAGATGCCGAAATCCACGTCCATCGTCACCGCACCTGGCAACCCCGCCACATCTCGTTTTGTGAGATAATGCACGGCCAATCCACCTAAAAGCACGAGGTCGTCATGGTATCGTTCAAGTGAACGCCACGCGGTTAACAGTGCCGCTTCCGCTGACAACAGGCTTTCCTTGGGATAGTCTTCAAATGTTCCGAACTTACTCATTCCCATCCTCCCGCAAAGTCCGGCCACTGTCGCAACTCCGATGCTTGCTCTTCGCCGCGCTGCCCGGCTCGTAGAAGGTCGAGGTAAATTTGTACATCCGAAACCAGATTGAACCCGCGCACTGTTTGTGTGGGATGAAACACGCCTTCATCCTTCGGCAGCACCAGCCGCAGTGCGCCGCTACCCGAGGGAACGCGCCGGCCCAGCAACTTTTCTTTGATAAGCGTCTCGTCGGGGAACTTCCTCACGTAAGCCGTTACGATTACCGGTGTGGTGTGCGGATGCCGTAGCCAGCCTGCAAACCATTGCGTGAACACAGGCGGCTCATCGCGCAGCACGTCTTGCAGCTTCTCTGCCAAATGCAGCGGGCTGCCGCTCAATAACACCGAGTATTCATGCACGTTCGTCCGCCTCTCCCAGTCGTCCGCTTTCACCCAGGCTTCCAGCACCGCCGCCGGTTTCGTCACCCGTAGGCCCCCCGGTTGTTCTGCCGCCCACTCGCGCGCCAGTAATTGCTGCCGCACCGCGCTTACCCAGCCAAGACTGACGCTCGCTGACTGTGCCAGTTCCGTGACCTTCCATGCACGCAATGGGCCTTGCAGCAGCACCCGCAGCACCCCGGTTGCCCGCGGCGCAAACAGCGACCGCGTCTCCCGCTTTTCCCGAAAGGGATTCTCCGACGAGCGTGTCTCAATAAAAATCTGGTCAAACGCCAGGCGCGCGTTTCCGGCCAGGTCCGCATAGCCGATACCTGAATCCGAGCAAAGTTTGGCTGATTCCTCCGAAATGAACGGTGCAAAAAAGACGCCGTAACGTGGCGATTTTCCGGACAACTGTTTCAAAGAATTCTCCAAATGCAATATCGCCGACCGCACTTCGCGCGGTTGGCCGGTTCGTTTTGTCTCCACCAGCAGCGTCCAATTTCGCTTGCCTGTTTTCACCTGCGCCAGACCGTCAGCATAAACCGGGGAAGCAGGTGAAATCCTCGCCTCACGTTTGAATGAAACCAGCTTCAGCGACGGCACGCGGCCAAGCAGTTCGTGCAACAATTGCTCAAATTGCTTTTCCAGATCATTCTCTTTCAGTTTTTTGACGGTTTTCATCACGCGGTGAAAATGCCATTTTTAATGAAACCCAGCAAGCCTTTTCGTTGAATTCCCATGTTTCACCACGCGGTGAAAACGGCGCTCTAGCTGAAATCGCTGCCACCGGGCACCAAGCACCGCCGCCGGTTTCGTCACACGTAGGCCCTCCCCGGTTCTTCCGCCGCCCACTCGCGCGCCAGTAATTGCTGCCGCCCCGCACCCAATGCCGCGTCTGTGCCGCCCGGCCCAGGTCGGCGAGCCGGAAACCCTCCAGCGGAACAGTTTCCAGCCGGCCCGCCAGCGTTTCGGAAGATTGCTTCAACCAATCCGGCGAGGCGCTGCCGAGAATCAGCATTGAAGCATCGGCATGAAAATCCCGCAGTCAGCGCGGGATTTTCATGCTCATGGCAACCACCCTTTACGGCCGGAGGCAGGAGGAATTAACCGCAGAGAACGCAGAGAGCGCAAAGAAGCGGTTTCAAATTCTTTGTGTTGTTTGCGTTCCTTGTGGTAAAAATCGAGGCTGTAGTGCCCATTTCTGTTTTCTGCTTTCCCAATTTCTGCTTTGTCCTGCATCCGCCTCGTAGTCCCGTGGTCCGTGGTCCTGTGGTCTGCCGTGCCCATTTCTGCTTTTAATTTGGTGATTTCAGCCTTTCAGCTTTTTAGAATGTCAGCGTTTAGCTTTTTAGCATGTCAGCCTCAGCATGGCCCTGCCGGCCCGCGCCAACCGCAAATCATGCGAAAAGTGAAAAGTTATGGCTGGACCACTTTTCGGGCCAAAGATTTGGCGGGAGCGGCGAGCCATCAACCCCACGATTTCCCCCGTGAAAACGCCGGCAGCCGTCTTGAATAATTCCTACATTTTATATTTGACATACTTCTTGAAAATAGTATAACTTTTTGCATGATTGCGACACAAAAAACAGAAACTGTCAATTTCGGCACGAAGGGGCAGGTCGTCATCCCACGCCGTCTGCGCCGGGAATTCGAGATTGAGGAAGGCACCAAGGCCACGGTTCACGCCACACCGGAGGGCATCCTGCTCAAGCCCATCACCCGCACCTACATCCGAAGCCTGCGCGGCTCCTTGAAGGGGACCAAGGCCATGGAAGTGTTTCTGGCGGAACGAAAACGGGAAAGGGAGCTGTAATGGCCGTCAAAATACTCGATAGCTGGGCGCTCATGGCGCTCTTCCACGAGGAACCCGCCGCCGATGAAGTGGAAAAGCTGCTGTCACAGGCCGCCACCGACCGGCACAAGCTGTTGATGAGCGTGGTGAACTGGGGCGAGATTTATTATTCCGTGAGGCGCGGGGCGTCCGAGGAGATGGCCGAGCAAAAAGTCCGGGAGATAGCGTCCATGCCCATTGAAATTGTTTCCGCCGACCTGCAACAAACCCATCAAGCCGCCATTTTCAAAGCTACGCGGAAAATGTCCTACGCCGACTGCTTTGGCGCAGCACTGGCGAAGATCAGAAACGCCGAATTCGTGACCGGCGACCCTGAATTCAAAGAAATCGAGAAGGAAGTCAAAATCGGCTGGCTGAAATGAAATCGTGCTTCTGTAAAAAGCTGTTGCCAGCGGGGCGGGCCAGTCATAGCATCGGCTTCAATCATCCGTTCTCGGCAAAGTTCGTCGGAAGAAAGAGATCACATGGCTGCGCAACACAAATATTGGCTGCTTGGAGAAATTGTCGAGAGCATCGAGGCGCAAGGAAACTAAAAACAAATCCGGATTTATGAATCCCCAATGGCATTTCAATCGACGCCGGGCCTGTGACCGCATGAGAGACTCGGCAAATGATGCGTTTTTCACGGCGGAAAGCCTTGAGAATTTGAGCGAGGCACTTGTCCGGGAAGCCATTCAAAATTCGCTTGATGCGGCTCAACGCGATACGGCGAATGTCAGACAGGTTCGCGTTCGTATTCATTTTGAGCCGAAGGCAAAACCGGAAGTGCGTTCGTATTTGGCCGGTTTGTTTGCTTCCGTAAGAAGAAATTTCGAGCGCGGCTTGGAGCAACAAAGTCTCGACGACATTTTTGGGGATGGTTGCGGTTTCATTGTCATCGAAGATTTCGGCACCAAGGGGCTTACGGGAGATGTTGAGGAATACCGTTTGGAGCAGGCAGAGCAGAATGCCTTCTTCAGTTTTTTCCGCGCGGAGGGCCGCTCGCCCAAAACCGGCGAAAGTCTTGGCCGTTGGGGTATTGGAAAACAGGTGTTTCCCACCGCCAGCAGGCTCCACGCGATGCTGGGCGTTACTGTCCGCCAGGAATCTCCCGCTCGTGTTCTAATGGGTTCTGCCGTCGTGCGAAACCATTCAGTTGACGGGCAGGATTTTCAGCCTGATGCGTGGTTTGGACACCGTGAAATTTCAGAAAAGCCGGTTTTGCCCATAGGAGATGCGCAATTCATTGACGAATTCATCGCTAGGCTTGGGTTGGAACGTGGTAATGAAGCCGGTCTTTCTGTCGTCGTCCCATCTGTTGACGAGCGCGTGAATGTGGACGACCTCCGGCGTAGCGTCGTCCGCAGTTTTTTCTGGCCAATTTTGCAAGGGGAGCTTGTCGTTGATTTGGAATCGCCAAATGAAAACTGGCGGATTGATGCGGAAACATTGCCAACCCACCGGACGCTTTTGCCGGCGGCTGAAGCCGCGGTGATTGAATTTGCAAACTTGGCGTCAACGGCAAAACCGGCGGAAGCAGTCAGCCTGCCGACCGAAGGGGCGATGCGGCCAAGTTGGAAGGATTTTGGCGACCAGTTGCTTTCCGAAGCCATGCTGAACGAAATCCGCTCGCGCTTGGAAGCGCAACAGCGCGTGCAAATAAAAGTCCCGGTTCGAGTGCGGCCGAAGGAGGAAGGCAAGGCGGAGAGCATGTCATTCTTTCGTGTGTATGTCGCCGCCTGCCGTGATTCCGGCCACAGGCCGATTTTCCTGCGGGATGGAATCGTGATTACAGATGTCCGGTGTCCGCAAATGTCCGGCAACCGTTCACTTGTCGTCATTGATGATCCGCCTTTGGCCGGCCTGCTGGGCGACTCTGAAGGCGTTAATCACACGCAATGGCAGAAGGATTCCCCCAAATTCCACAACCGTTTCTTCTACGGCCCGGAAACCATCAAATTTGTCACGCGCAGCGTTTTTGAAATCATGCAACGCCTTCACGCCGCCGAAACCAAAGGCGACCCGACACTGTTGCTTCATATTTTCTACCTGCCGACAGAAGATGGTCCGACGGAACCAAAGAAAAAACCGGAGACGGAGAAGGACAAACCCACTGTTACACCGCCACCTCCTCCGCCTCTGCCAACAAAACCATTACGGTTTGAGCTCCAGCAAGTGAAGGGCGGTTTCAGTTTGAGGCCCGGCAGCCTCCCCTTGGATGCTCTTCCGCTTCGGGTGCGGATTGAAGCAGGCTACGCCGTGCGCCGTGGAAATGCGATTAAACGCTGGATGCGTGACGATTTTGTTTTCGTTCGCGCGCCGCTTCACCAGGAACAGGCCGGCGGAGTGATCGTTTCACGCGCGGATGGCAACACTTTGGAACT
>JBEKMW010000030.1:0-43238 GCA_049523455.1 Verrucomicrobiota bacterium
ATTTCCTGGAGGATTTCCTGACGGCGTTGCTGTGGTGTCATGGCTAATATCTATACTACTAGATATAGAATGTCAAAAAAATCTGCAAACCCTAGTCCCTGGACATTTTTGCAACGCACCCGTCCGATGGGGTCGTAAACCACGCCCGCGTTCGTCGGGACGTTGGCAATGGCGGCCATGACCGAGGCGTTACTGTGGGTCGAGTTATTCGGGAAACTTCCAAACGACACCGTCTGCGCGCGCGACGTCGCAGTGAGTCCGACCGCCGACATCATGGCCAGCGCGCCCACCCATCCGCGCCAGCTTACGCCGCCTGCAAACAAATTGTTTCCTTCCATATTGCCGCTTATCAATAAACAAGGAAAAGCCCGCGGTCAAGCGCCAGAGGGACACTCAAATCCTCGCCTAAAAATTTAAAACCCTCTTTGTTGCATTAGAACTACCTGGCTCCATAAATGAGTTGGTCGTCGTGTAAACAAGTGGCCCAGCCGCGGTCATTATGCGGCGGTCAGTGACCTGCGCAAACGCCGTCGGAACTATCACCGGAACGGGGTTCGTTGACATTTTGACCGATGACACAGATATCATTCGGATATTCCCGAATGCTTCTCCCGGGAGCAAACCGGGAGGCGTCAAGGGTTTAACGTGAATTATTCGCATCGGCAATCAGTCCGCAGTCGCGCAATGTCCACGGCCAGTCCGCGTCCGTATTCAGTCCACAACCAATCCGCGGACATGACGCGCGGAAGTCGTCCGTTTTCCGAAAGCCGAAGTGGACGCCTATCTCGCCCGCCATTTCCTCATCAACGCTCGCAGCCAGGAAACATGATAAATGTGAACCCAGATCGGGCAAAAAACGATTGCAAGAACGTGGCTGGCCTTGAAGGCATCACACATCATGCATCAGGTCTTTGTGAAATCCTCATTCCAGTTTACGCTCAAAAAGAGTCCAGCTGCCTGAAACGCAAAGTTTGTCACAGGTTTTCGACATATATTCGTCCAAGCCGTCCGGCATCCCTCGAATCAGGAAATACTGATAATCTGCGGAATAATCTTCCCAAGAGAACCGGCCGGGTTGGTATTCGCCGGGGGCAGGACGCTCCTCCCCCATTTTGTAACGCATGTCGGTTCCGAATATGTATGGGCTAAATCCACCGCCGACGAGGACGTGATAGTAGTCGTGATCGTGTAGATGGGGATCGAACCAGGATTTGTCTAATTCCGGAGAGCCGTGATCAAAAACCAGCGGAAGGATGCGGGAGTTTGGGGGGATTCTATGAACAATCGGCAGGATTTCATTGACCTCCGCCGAGATGCGTGCCTGCTTTGCTATTGAATCAATCATGCACAAGCCAAGAAGTCCTATTAGGAGGCAGCACGCCAGCCATCCCCTAAAACGCACCCGTGCTGCCAGGAGCGCAATCAGGAAGTAGATTATGGTCGCAACGCGCACATTGATGTAAGTAAATGTTCCAATTCGGAACGGGAGAATGAACAGGCCAACGATCCCTAAGACGAGGAAGACCAAGTGCATCTTGGATAGTGAAACGGCCCCTGATTTTCTCCAATCCACCAGAAGCACTCCCAATACGACGGCAAACACTACCCCCCATAGGATTAGGGAAACGGAATCAACCACACGCAACTGTCGCATGCCGTTAAACATTAGAGCGAAGAATCCCATAGTTATTTGCGGTGAAAACCACCCCCATCCCAGACCTTCGGAAACTTCCGAAGAAGGTGTTGCTTTAATCTCGACCCAAGATAACACGAGCAGAGGGAGCGTTACACCCATCGAGGCCATCAGCTTGCTCCCCCAATTACCCGTCACACGCCGAGTCAGGATGGCGCAAACGGTGGCCATCGAAACGTAGGCCAGAAAACTGAATGGATGCGTGATAAACAGGGCCACCTGCCAGAGGGAATGCCGAACGATGGCCCACGCGCTCAAAGTGCCACCGAGAAAATCCTCGTAGTCGAGCAGGGTCAGGATGAGGATCGGCAGCGATAGGAAAAAGTTAACCGTGCCTAGGAAATACAGTTGGTTGAACATCAGCGGAAAGAAAAGCAAGGCTCCCCAAGGAACAACTTCCCGCCCGAGGCGGCTCCCAAGTCGCACCACAAGAATCGTAACCAGGATCGGGTAAAGCGAAAGCGACAGTTTCCCAGCTATTTCAATCGGCAAAAACTTGGCGAAGAAAAGTGTAGTCAGAAAGAAAGAGGCATACACCGGACGGATCCGGGATTCATAATACCGGTTGTAGTCAAACGCCGGGTCGTTGTGGACGCTCAACATATGCGCATGAAAAAGATGTTCCGGGTAATCCTGCATTGGTGGGAACCGCACCGACCAGAGCGGCCAAAGTGCCAGACAAAGAAACACTCCAACTGTGACGCGCCAAGCGAGGCTCTGGTTTCGTTCTGTCATCTCGTTTATTGCTACGCCAGCCAAACTATTGTGGTCACTTTTTAATCGGGATTTCCCATATGGTTTTATGCCCACGACCGGCGTGGGGCTTTTTCATGATTTTCTTGCTGCTCCACCGGTTTGCAAGAATGTTTTCCAGTTTTTTTCCAGTTTGCCTTCGGTTTTCGCCGGCACAGGGGGTGTTTCGGTGCGATGTGCGTCTTTTCACACGCTTTTCCACCCCATGCGAAGATACCTCTTCCGTGGTTTCCAATGTTTCCATGCGATTGTTGAGTCTCTTTCTTCATCCTGATAACACCGTTGCCAATCTCAGCCGCCCAATCCCTTCCAGAATCGCCCGGAACAACGCTCGCGGTACTGCCACTTCCGCCATCTGGAAAACCACTTGCCGGGAATGGCGCACGACCTTCGCCCCAATCTTGATCAGTTTCTCCCGCAACGTCGTCGACGTCCAGTGACGAACAGATCTGGGCAGCACCGCCTGACGCAGAAAGTTACCCAGGTTATAGGCCAGCACGAACAGTTGCAGCCGCACCTGGTTGTCCACAAAGTCGTGACAGGACAACCGGGTCCATTTGACCGCCTTCTTCCCTTCCTTAATCCACCGTTCCGCCATGCCCCGTTGGTTGTAGAACCGCACCACCCGTTTGGCGGGCCGGCTCAAATTGGTCACAATGAACCCGACGCGAGGAAACAGTTCGCCATTGTGCCACTCGACCTTGGCCACTACGCGACGCGCCCGGCTCCAGCTCTTGGCCTGATACAAAAAACCGGCATACCAGACCACCGGCGCGTTCGAGGGACGCCCCACCGGACGGGTCAGCAGTGGCTCGATGTCCCGCAGCAACGCATCATTGGCCGGTAGGCGGATGGCATACTCATAACCCTCCTCTTCTAGATATTCATAGAGTTCCGGCTGCGCAAAGGCCGCATCCGCCCGAAAATAACGCCGCAGGTTCCTGCCCTGGTAACGGGCCACCACTGGTTCCAGCACCGCCCGCCAATCTTTGGCGCTATGCACATTGCCCTCTCGCAGCAGGGACTGCTCCACATCGCCAAATTGATTGAAGCAAAACAGCGGGTGGTAGCAGGTGCAGCCAAAATGTCCGTTGTAGGCCGTGCCTTCCTGCTCGCCGTAGGTTTCGCTCACCGAACTGTCCAGGTCCAGGACCAGTTCCCGCATCGGCTGGCGTTCTCGCAGCCGGTCAATCCATTTTCCTGACAGCTTCGTCAACGTCTTCAGGTTGCCCAGTTGTGTCAACACCTCGGTTTCGAACCGTCCCATCTGGCTGGTGGAGGCCGCCGTATGTTCTGTGGCCCGCCCGCCGACCACCTGTCGCATCGTGGGATCAACGGAGAGCCGTTCGGCATCATTGGTGCCTTCGTAACCTGCCAGCCGACTGAAGATGGACTGTCGCATCTGCGCCAACATCGAGTGTTGCGTGTCCTTTCCCGTGCGCCAATCGTTCAGCAGTTCCTCTCCCAGGTCGGTAAGACCCAGTGCCTCATCGAGTTCCCGATAGGCCAACAGCCCGGCATCTGACGTCACCTTTGCGCCGTGAAACTCCAACTTCAAGCGACTATCGAATGTCACCCGCAAAGCCTGATTTTTGCCTGCACCCGTTGGGTTTTTTGTTTTGCGTTGCGTTAAAATAGATGAAAGCCTTTGTTTATGCGGCTCCATTGTAAGTCAATAACATTGTCGTGTGAAGCGTATATGGGAAATCCGGAATCATTATCTTCATTATCGCCGGCGGAGGCGATCCATCAGACCCTCTCGGCTGAGGATAAATGTCAAAGCAAGTCGTCTGTGGATGCGTCAATTCTCCGCTGTTTTGCCAACTTGAGACACAATAGCGCGCTTCCAAATAAGGCTTCTTTTCAGCCAATTCCTGAACTACATATTTATGCGACTCCTGATCATGAAACCCCGAGTATCCTTCATTATTAAACTCCACTTCCTCCATAAATGACACGGCACCTTCCACTTTACGCTTCGAGGTCACTGTGAATTCGTTTCCGTGACTGTCGGTTGGGATAAAGCTGTCCCAAATCAGCGGTGGTGATTGCATCTGCTCCTTTTGAAAGTACTGGGACGAACAAAACGCAAGCCATACCGGAAAGCAAAGATCATGATTAAACACCGGCGCGCTAATATTATTGTAAATTGCGATGTACTCCGAACAAACCGGAATTGGCTTGCCAACAAAAGTAGTTTCTGACACTTTTGAGCTATCCTTCGAATTGGAAATCTCTTTGACATACAGGAGGCCGCCGGTTGAGCCCCATTGTGCAAAAGCCGTGTTCCCGTCAGGACCAAAAGCGACTTTCGCTGATCCTAAACCAAAAATCTCCATCCCTGGTGGTAACAACCGTTTCAACTCCTCAGAATCCGCTGGGAGAACGGTCGGCTTTATTCCCTTCGTCTGAATCCACCAATTAGTGCCCGACACAACAGCGATAAATGGCTTATGTCTTTCGTCAAGCGTTCTGCCTGTGTCATTGAATGTGTGGTAAAGTTCACCTTCCAGAACATAGGTTGCCCCATACGGTTAGGGTGCTCCATGATGTCGCTTTGCTGCCACAAGCGTGATTGCACTTCCAGCCAACAGAATGGCGCCGCCAACACCGCAGGCAAATTGTATTTTTGCGCATGTCATTAACTTGAAACTTCCCTTGACCAATGCCAGGGTTGAACTGCTCGCCGTCGCCCCTTTGGCTATCGCCAGGCCGCTCACGGTCTTGGCCAGCGCCACCGGCGCCACTTGAATTGAGTTGGCTGAAATTGATTCTCCAATGTCCGCCGCCGTCGAGTCAACGCCGCGCCGGGCGAAATAGCTCCGAAGTTTTTCCAGGGCGCGATGCGTTCGCGTGCGCGCTGCTTCGTCGCGGATGCCCAACTGCGTGGCAGCTTGGGCGCCGGTTTTGTTTTCATAGAAACGCAAGGCCAGCAATTCCCGGTCGGCGACGCGCAAGCGCGACATCGCGGCTTCCAAATGCGGCGCGAGCTGAAGGCATAAATGTTCGCCGCCGGATTGGTCGAGAGTGGATTGCATATAAGCCTCCTATTCGCGGCCGAATCGCCGGGCTTTGGTGCGCAGAAGCTGGCGGGCCGTCAGCCGCGTGGCCTCATAAAGCCAGCCGGTCAGCGTCGCTCGCCGGCAAAGATTGGCGGATTTCTTGGCCAGAATGATAAATACGGCTTGCGCAACATCTTGGGCATCGGGCGGGTTTTCAACGTAGCGCAGGGCCACCGAATAGACGAAATCCAGGTGGCGCTGGACCAATTCGTTGAACGCGGCTTCCGACTGGCGCTCGGCGTATTCCCGCAGCAGGAAACTGTCGTTCACATCGGCCATTTATTGATTATTGGCCGCCGGGCAACGAATTGGGACAATTATTTTGACATTCCCCTTTTGATTTCATGCCCACGACCGGCGTGGGCCTTTTCCGTGATTTTCTTCCTGCTCCACAGGGTTACAAATCTTTTTTCAACCTTTTTTCCAATCCGACCCCGGTTTTCTTTGTCGAATGAAGCGCTTCCCTGACTTTTGTGCCTTTCCGCACGCTCTTCCACCCCACGCGCAGACACCGCCTCCCGAGCGCGGGGCATCGCTCTGCCCCTCTCATTAACCCACCGCTTTAGCGGTGTGCTTAAGCCGCCCACGGCCTTAAAACCGCTTCAGCGTCAGAGGATTCAATCTCCGTTCCACTGGTAATCGTATCCGGCGGGCGGGTTGTAAGCCCACGCAATTTTGTCGCCGTCGTAATACATTTTTATGTAGCTGACGTGACCCTCCACAAATCCTACCATGTTCTTCGAGTCATTGAACATTGCGTTGCCCATCGAGATGGGGAGCTTCGGCTGGTGCCACGAGTAAGGCGCATAGGCTGGCATTTCCGCAATCAGCACGGTTCTCGCCGGATGCGGCACAGAATCCAGAGTCTGCCCGGCTATGCCAAAATCAGTTGTGGTTCCGGGTATATAAATGGTTCCATTCGCGGTTCCATTCGTTCTGGCGCGAGTCGTGAATTGGCCTGCATTATACGCGTAACTTGTATAAGCATAATTAGATTGCTCGTGCATGGGTTGAGGCACATAACCGTGATCATTATGGCTCATGCCGTAATAGAATGTGTCCGCCGGACAGGCAAACACCTTGTCCTGCGGCGATGACGCGGCGTTAATGCCGACATAAGTATTGATCAGTCCGCGATATCCCGTGAAATTGACAAATGGGGACTGGGTTGCATTTGTGTTTCCGGGCGAGCCGTTGGCCTGGTCGTCCAGATACATGTGAATTCCGACGTTGATTTGATGGAGATTGTTCAAGCAGACCGTTTGCCGTGCTTTCGCCTTGGCCGCACTGATCGCCGGCAGCAACAACGCGGCAAGAATGCCGATGATGGCGATTAGCACCAGCAGTTCAAGGAGTGTAAATGCACGTCTCATTTCGCCCAAGTTGACAGTTCCCATATGGTTTCCTGCCCACAACCGCCGTGGGCCTTATTCGGGATTCTGTTCCTGCTCCACAGGTTTACAAGTCCTTTTTTCAACCTTTTTTCCGACCTGCCGGCCGGCTGAAGGGGCACTGTCGCATCAGCGCAACCATCTAGTGTTGCGTAGTTTACCGAAGAAGGCGCCGTCAGCGCGAAGCGTTGCTCATTTGCCTGTTGACCCCAAATTCAATGCGGCGGGCAAAGTCTGGTCCCGCCGCACCCAAAGCGGCCGCCGTCAATGACGGCGACTTTTATGCTCACGCATCTTTTACCTGCGCCATCCGCCGCGGTCGTGCTCCCCAGCTTCCGTTTTCGCGTTAATTCGCGAAATTCGCGGATGAAATCCTTTGTTTCGTTTCCTTGTTGTTTGCCCTTCCCGTTTCACGCATCACGCTTCACGCCTTGCCATTCCCTGCCTTCGGTGAAGGAGGACCGCTTTCGCGCTTTGTTTCGGGATCCCCTTTCACCCATTTAACCATTTAACTGATTTAACGCTTCAACGCCTCACGCCATCGCCGGCTCAAGATTTTGCGGGGCCAATGTTTCGTCTTCCGACTTGTGGAATTTCACCCCCACAATTTTGCTCACGCCGTGCTCCTGCATCGTCACTCCATAAAGCACATCCGCCATGCCAATGGTGCGCTTGTTGTGGGTGATGATGATAAACTGCGAGCGCGACAGGAACCGCTGCAAAATTTTCACAAACCGGTTGATGTTCGCTTCATCCAGCGGCGCGTCCAATTCGTCCAGCACGCAGAACGGACTGGGCTTCACCTGGTAGATCGAAAACAGCAGCGACACCGCCGTCATCGTCTGTTCCCCGCCCGACAGCAGCGAGATGCTTTGCTGTTGCTTGCCCGGCGGACGCGCCACGATGTCAATGCCGCTCTCCAGCACGTCGTTCTGGTCCAGCAAAATCAAGTCCGCCTTCCCGCCGCCAAACACCTCCACGAACAGGGCGCGGAAACTTTCGCGGATTTTCTCGAACGTCTCCGTGAACATCTGCCGCGTCTGCGTATTGATGCGGTTGATGATTTCCAGCAACTGCGCCTTGGCTGAAACCAGGTCATCGTGCTGCTTGGAAAGAAATTGATACCGTTGCTCGGTTTCCTCGTATTCCTCGATGGCCACCAGGTTCACCGGGCCCATTTCATCCAGCCGCTTCTGCAACGCCTCCACCTGCTGGGCCACCACGTTCCAATCCGTGGCCGCCCCGCTGGCCGCCATTTCCTCCGGCGTCATCACGTGCACCTTGGCCGGCCCTTCGTCCGCAAAGGTGATGGTGATGCACTCGCTGCGCACGCTGTCGAGGGCCACGTGATACTTCTGTTGCACCCGCTCGCGCAGGTTCTCCACCGACATGTTCCGTTGCGCCAGTTCCACGTCCAATCCGCCGCGCCGGTCCTGCAATTCCGCCAGGCGGCTGCGCTGGGCCCGCAAATTCTCGTCGCGGGCCGCGATCCCGGCTTCCTGCGCCTCTTTCTGGGAAATCAATTCCGCCGCCTGTGCGCCCACCTGTTCCCGCTCGTGCGACAAACGCTCGATCTGGCTCCGAGAATCCTGAATCTCGCACTCCGCCTGTTCCTTGCGCGTCACGAACGCCGAACATTCGTTCCGGCGCTGTTCAATCACCTGCGCCAGTTCGTGGGCGCGCTGTGCCAGCGCCTGTTGCTGCCCCCGGAACGACGCGGAAAGCTGCTCTTCCGACGCCAACGCCACGCGGCTCTCGGTGAGCGCGCCGTTGGCGGCGTCGCGTTGCTGCCGGAGATTCTCCAATTCCGCCGTCAGCGCCGTGACCTTTTCCTGGCCGGCCCGTTCCCGGGTTTCCAGTTCACTCAACCGCGCCGCCAAGGCGTTGCGCTTTTCCAACCCTTCCTGCTCGTGCGCCGCCAGGCTTTGGATTTCAAAAACCACCGTCTCGATCTTCTGGTGCAGCAGCCGGCTGGAATTTTGCAGCGCGTGGAACTCGCCTTCGCGCGTGGCAATGGCCACTTCCTGCTCGCGCAACTCGGTTTGCGCCTGTTGCAAGCCCGCCTGCAATTCCGTCTGCTCGCCCAGCAAGGCGCCCCGGCGCCGGCTCATTTCCGCCACCCGCTCCCGCAATCCGATCAATTCCGCCTGCAGGTCCGCAATCTGGTTCTTCCGGCCAAGAATGGACCCCGGCGCCTTCGGGTTGCCGTTGCCGTTCAAGTAACCACCCGTGTAAACACCGTGCCGGCTCAACAGATCGCCCGTGAGGGTGACAAAATCGCAGCCCGCATGGCCGTTCTGAATCTGGGCCGTCGCGGTCGGCAGATCCGCCGCGATGAACGTCCGCCCCAGCAACGACTTCAAAAGTTTCTCCACCGTCGGATCGCCCTGGACGACGTTTAACGCCGGCACCACTTCGCCTTTGTCCAAATGCTCCCGGATGTTGCCGGCGCCGCGGCCCGGCGACATCTCGCCTTCGAACGCGAGCTGCTTGTCGTCACCCATTTGCATCGCCAGCGCCGCCACGCTGGCTCGGCCGGCTTTGCTGGCGTACAATTCCGCCAGGACGTTCTGCGCGGACTCCGGCTGCTCCGTGAGCACGAGCTGTAGGTGATGCCCCAGCGCGTTTTCGATGGCCACCACGTACTCCTCCGGCACGCGGATGCGGTCCGCCAGCGAGCCGATGACCGTCCGCGATTGCCGCAATGCCGCCGCCGCACCGGCATCAAACCCTTCGCGCGCGCCTTCAAGCTGCTCCAGCACGCCCAGGTGCGAGCGCTTCTCGGCCTGCGCCTGCAAAAATTGGTCTTGTTCCGCGGACGATCCTTGCAATTCCACCTGCACCTCGCCCAGGCGCTTTTGCCGCTGTTCCACCGTGCCGCGCTTGGTTTGCGCGTTGAGCTTCTCCACCTCCACGTTGGCGCTGAATTCCTGCAAGGCCGCTTCCAGCCGCCCGCGCTCCTCCTCCAACTGGATTTTTTCCGCGGACAATTTCTCCAGCCGCACCGCGTTCCCCTGCTTTTGCAGGTCCAGCGCGGTGATTTCATTGCGAATCCGCGTCAAATCCTGCGCGGCCGCAAACGCCTCGGCCTGCGCCTCGCGCAACGCCTCCTGCCGTTGCTTCAAGTCCTCCTCCACCCGGCCCAACGCCTTTTGTTTCGCCTCCAGTGTCAGGCGATGTTGCGCCAGCGCGGCTTCGGACTGCGTCAACTTGCCTGTCACCGCCGCCAATTCCTCCTGCGCCGCCCGGCTGCGCTCCTCGGCCTGGGTGATGTCGGCCAGCGCCCGGGCGTTTTGCGCGGCGATTTCGCGCAACCGCTCCTCGTCAAAATGAATCCGGCTCTCGTGCCGGTCGCTCTCGGCCTTCAATTCCAACCCGCGCTGCTGCTGCGCCGCCACTTCGTGCTCCACTTCCGAAAGCCGCCCCCGCAAGTGTGCGATTTCATCTTCCAGCCGCGAAACCTCCCGGGCGCCTTGTTCGATTTCGTTCCGCAACTTTTCGACCGCCCCCTGCTTCTCGGCAATCTCCGCCTGCAACACGTCGAACTGGTGGCGCGCCAGTTGCGTGTCGAGGTGTTGCAACTCCTGGGAAATCTGTTTGTACCGCCGCGCCTTGCCCGCCTGGCGCTGAAGCGAGCCAATCTGCCGCTTGACCTCGCGGATCAAATCCGCCACCCGCAACAGATTTTGCTCCGTGTACTCCAGCTTCCGCAGCGACTCCTTCTTTTGCGACTTGAATTTCGTGATGCCCGCCGCTTCCTCAAAGATGAGCCGCCGGTCTTCCGGTTTGCTGGAGAGAATCTGGGTGATGTGCCCTTGCGCCAAAATGCTGTAGCTGGTCCGGCCAACCCCCGTGCCCATGAACAATTGCTGGATGTCCTTGAGCCGGCAGGGCGTGCGGTTCAAAAAGTATTCGCTGTTGCCGTCGCGGAAAATCCGGCGCGTGAGCGTCACTTCGTCGTACGGCACTTCGACCCCCGCCGCGCGCAGATTTTCCTGGCCCACGTCGCTCAGCGTGAGCGACACCTCGCCCAAGCCCATGGACCTGCGGCTCTCCGTGCCATTGAAAATCACGTCCGCCATTTCGCCGCCGCGCAATGCCTTGGCCGACTGTTCGCCCAGCACCCAGCGGATGGCATCCGACACGTTGGACTTGCCGCAGCCGTTCGGGCCCACGATAGCCGTCACCCCGGGCTGGAAATTAAGCGCCGTCTTGTCCGCAAAGGACTTAAAACCGAAAAGCGTCAAGTTTTTGAGATACATGATCTTACGGCCCGCCAAGCGGGCGAATCTGTGTTATAAAAACCAAAATTGCCGGGCCTTGTCCAGCAAAAAACCACAACATAATGGACACAATTATTCTTGTGGCACAACTAATTGGTGAGGAACCGAGATTTGCTTTGTGCCACCGGCCAACCCTTAAACCCTTCAATTCCCGTCTATTCCACATTCTTCTACACTATTTCCACCTCTCCGTCAACTTGTTTTCGCTCAAAAGTCCTCGTTCTGCATCCCCGAATTCCGTTGGCAACCAGCAGCAGTCCCGCCGCGCTCGCGCGAGATTTGCCCACGATGCGCGACAAAAAATCAGTTGACAGCTCTTCATTCATGTATCAATTTATCCGCATCCGTTGATTTGACGGACTCATGTCGAGTGGTCGAGGGACTGGCCCGATGACACCACGGCAACCGGTTGAATTTCAGGTTTCAACGCCAGGTGCCAATTCCAGCCCGGGCATCATTGGCCTGGGAAAAATGAGGAGCGGAAATGGATTTTTTGTCGCCCCTTCTCGCCATGAGTTGGGGCTTTTTTGTTTGCCCCCACGGAGGGCAGGCGTCGCGCCTGCCTCAAGTTAATAAACAATAAAGACGGAGACAGGCTGGAAGCCTGTCCTACGAACACTTATGAGTGAACACCATGGTTACATGAAGGCGCTGAAGTGCCGCGAGTGCGGACGCGAGTATCCGCTGGAAGCCACGCACGTGTGCGAGTTCGATTTTGGGCCGCTCGAAGTGGCTTACGACTACGACCGTATCAAAAAGGCCATGACGCGCGAAGTCATCGCCTCGCGACCCGGGACGATGTGGCGCTACCGCGAGTTGTTGCCGGTGGCGGACGGGCCGACGGTGGGCCTGCAAGCGGGATTCACGCCGCTCGTTAAAGCCGACCGGCTGGCGAAAAAGCTGGGCATCCGCGAATTGTGGATCAAGAACGACACGGTGAATTATCCGACGCTCTCGTTCAAAGACCGCGTAGTAAGCGTGGCCTTGAGCCGGTCGAAGGAGCTGGGTTTCGACACGGTCGCGTGCGCATCCACGGGCAATCTGGCGAATGCCGTGGCGGCGCAGGCGGCGTCCGCGGGATTGAAGTCTTACGTGTTCATTCCGCACGATTTGGAGCAGGGGAAAATCCTGAACTCGCTCATTTACGGCGCGCGGGTGATTAGCATCAAGGGTCATTACGACGAAGTAAACCGGTTGTGCGCGGAAATCGCCGGCAAGTTTGGCTGGGCGTTTGTGAACGTGAACATGAGGCCGTATTACGCCGAAGGCTCCAAGAGCATGGCATACGAAATCGCCGAGCAATTAGGGTGGCGCATCCCCCCGCATACCGTGGTGCCCATGGCCTCCGGCTCGTTGCTGACCAAGATCCAAAAAGGCTATCAGGAATTCCTCAAGCTGGGGCTGGTGCCGGAGACAGAATACGCCGTTCACGGCGCCCAAGCCACGGGTTGTTCGCCGATTTCCGCAGCCCAAAAGGCCGGACTGGACTTCTTCAAGCCGGTGAAACCGAACACCATTGCGAAGTCGCTGGCCATCGGCACCCCGGCGGACGGTTTTTACGCGTTGCGCGTTATGCGGGACACCCGCGCCGCCGCCGAAGACGTGACGGACGACGAGATCCGCGACGCCATCAAGCTGCTGGCCGAAGCCGAGGGGATTTTTGCCGAAACCGCCGGCGGCGTGACCGTGGGCGTGGCCAAGAAACTGATTGCTTCGGGCAGGATTCCGCGGGAAGATTCCGCCGTGCTCTGTGTGACGGGCAACGGCTTGAAGACCCTCGACGCCGTGGATGGCTACCTGTGCAAGCCGCGTGAAATCAAGCCGAGCCTGCGCGAGTTTGAGGCGCTGCTGGCGAGCGAAGAGAAAGTGAGCGCGTAATTTATGCCAAAGAAAGTCCGAATCCCAACGCCGCTCCGCAAGTTGACCAACAACGAGGAGCTGGTGGAAGTGAGCGCCGCCACCGTTGGCGGGGCGATTGACGAATTGCAGGCACGCTACCCCGGCATCCAGGAACGGCTCGTGGATGAAAAGGGCGACGTGCGTCGGTTCGTCAACGTCTATGTGAACGAGGAAGACATCCGCTTCCTGAAGAACAAACAAACGCCGCTGAAGGACGGCGACGAAATCAGCATTATTCCCGCCATTGCGGGAGGCTGAAGCGTTGAACCGTCGAAGGTTGGACCGTCGAAGCGCCGGAGTTATCGTAATTCGTAAACCTGAAATCGTAAATCTTACTGCCATGCCCGCATCCAAAAAGAAAATCCAGCCAACCAAACCGACTTCGCCCACGCATCAACGCTTGTGGCTCATGTATCCGCCCAAACTCATCAAGAAGCCGTTCATCTGGGAGGTGGGCCACAAGTTCAAAGTGGTCACCAATATCCGCCAGGCCAGCGTGACCGATGAAATCGGCGTGGTGTGCCTGGAATTGAATGGGCCGCGTGACGAGGTGAAAGCGGCCATCAAATGGCTGGAGAAAAATGGCGTGAACGTGGAGCCGGTGGAAATAAGCGTCATCGAGAGCTGAACCCTCCCCGATTGGCGGGGGGAGATTTCCCCGAAAGCTTCGCACGTTGACCCCCAGAACCTGCCGCAAGCCGCCAGTCTGCCGAGCCAGGTTCGCGGGCCACCTGCTGTTCCCTCTCCATATTCCCTCGCCCATTCTGATGGGAGAGGGACAGGGTGAGGGTATTAACTCGGATGGGAGGGGAGAGGGTCAGGGCCTGTCGGGCCGTAGCCTCTGGGCAAAGGCCGATGAGGTGAGGGCTCCTTTTCATTCGATGTTCGATGTTCCCCGGCTCATGGAGAGCCTCCTTTCGACTTTTCGCATGCATTGGGACCATGAACCCGGTAGGGACGCGCTGCCGAGCGTCCGGCTGCCGCTTCTCCCTCTCCCCGCCAAACGGGGAGAGAATTCCCCGAAATAATCGCGCATTGAACCCCTGAACCTGTCGCAAGCTGCCAGTCTCCCGAGTCACCCGCTACGCCCGCTGGCTGTCCCCTCTCCGCTCCCATTGGATGGGAGGGGAGAGGGTCAGGGTGAGGTGAGGGTTCTGCTCTTTCATTGGACGTTCGATGTTCGATGTTCAATGTTCTCCGGTTCATGGGGAGGGCCGGGGTGAGGGGCCTGATTCTATCTCGAAGTTCGCTGCTCCCGGTTCATGGAAAGGGAGTCAACGACCTTTGGGCGGGGCTTCTAATCGTGACAGTGGGCCTGTCGCGGGTTAGGCTGGGCCGATGCAGGAAACGACATTGACGCTGGGCCATTCGCCGGATCCGGATGATGCATTCATGTTTTTTGCTCTGGCGAAGGGTCTGATTCCCACGAACGGTTTTCGGTTCGAGCACATTTTACAGGATATCCAAACGCTGAACGAGCGCGCCACGCGCGGCGAATTGGACATCACGGCGGTAAGCATCCACGCCTACGCCTACATAGCCAACCAATACGCGCTGCTGCCCAGCGGGGCGAGCATGGGCGACGGTTACGGTCCGAGGCTGGTGGCCAAGCGAAGGCTCTCGCGCGCGGAAATTCTGAGCAGGAAAATCGCCGTGCCCGGCACCATGACGAGCGCTTTCCTGGCGCTGCAGCTTTGGCTGGGAAAGCCGGCGGCGGAGATTGATTACGTTGTCGTGCCGTTCGACCGGATTTTTCAAGCCGTCCGTTCCGGGCAGGCCGACGTGGGACTGATTATCCATGAGGGGCAGTTGACCTATCAAAACGAGGGGCTGGTCCTGTGTGAAGACTTGGGGGTTTGGTGGGGACGGCAAAACGACGGCTTGCCGCTGCCGCTGGGGGGAAACGTTATCCGGAAGAAATTTGCTCCGCCGGTTCGGCGGTCGGTTTCCACCATTTTGACCGCGAGCATTCGGTTTAGTTTGGAGCATCGCGCGGAGGCGGTGGAGCACGCCTTGCAGTATGCGCGCGACATGGGGCGCGAGCTGGCCGATGAATTTGTGGGGATGTACGTGAACCACTGGACGCTGGATTACGGCGAGCGAGGCCGGGAATCCATCCGGCGATTCCTCGGGCAGGCATTCGAGCGCGGCCTGCTGCCGCACCGGCAGGAATTGGAATTCGTCGGCTAGCCACGGCGCCCGTGACTTGCCTGGCAAAATCGAATAGAATCCGGGACTAAATGCCTGGTCGAACGATAATTAACATGGATGAGCAATCAGAGCCCACGGTTTGGAGACTTTGGCTCTCCAGTTGGCAGGGCATTGGTCTTTTGCTGGCATTGGTGACGCTGGTGGTATGGTGGCCGGTGGTCCATTGCGACTTCTTGAGTTACGACGACCCGGGTTATTTCACGAGCAACCCGCACATCCAGGGCGGGTTGACCTGGGCGAACATTGACTGGGCGTTCACGACCGAGTACTCCTCCAATTGGCATCCACTGACGTGGCTTTCGCTGATGCTGGACGTGGACATATTTGGAACCGGGCCGTTCGGCCCGCATTTTACGAACCTCATATTTCACACGGTCAACACCGTCTTGCTGTTTTTGTTGTTGCGCCGACTCACGATGGCCAATTTGCGCAGTGCGCTGGTGGCGGCCTTGTTTGCGCTGCACCCGCTGCACGTGGAATCGGTGGCGTGGGTGGCCGAACGCAAAGACGTGTTGTGCGCGTTCTTTGGCCTGCTGTCATTGCTGGCGTATGCGAGGTATGTGAAAGGCGACAACTGGCCGGTGACGCCGGCGGCCGCGCCCCCGGTGGCCTGGTATCGGTCGCCCTTCTATTGGGGGGCGCTGATATTTTTTGTGCTGGGGTTGATGAGCAAGCCGATGCTGGTGACGCTGCCGCTGGTGATGTTGTTGCTCGACTATTGGCCATTAGGCAGAAGTTCCGGATTCACAGTTCCGGGTTCAGGGTCTGCCCCTCCGCTTCAACGCTTCAACGCTTCAACGCTTCAACGTCTGTTAGTGGAGAAGATTCCGTTCTTTCTTTTGAGCGCGGCTTCATGTGTGGTAACGATTATTGCCCAGGAGAAATGGGGTTCAATTGCATCCCTGGCCGTCTGCACCCCCCCCATGCGGATTGAGAACATGCTGGTATCGTACGTGCGCTATCTGGGCAAAACCTTCTGGCCGGTATCACTGGCGACGCCTTATCCGCATCCGAAATTCTGGCCCATACCACTGGTGCTGGTGGCGTTGGTGTTGCTCGTGTTCCTCTGCGTCGTCGTCATTCGCCTGAGAAAAAGATTCCCCTACGCATTTACCGGCTGGTTTTGGTTTGTCATCATGCTGATACCCGTAATTGGCCTGGTTCAGGTGGGCAGTCAAGCCATGGCGGACCGTTACACCTATCTGCCGTTAATCGGCATCTTTATCGTTCTGAGCTGGGGATTTGCCGAACTGCAAAGGGCGCGGCCGATGTCCGGTCAAAAAGCGGGGTTTCTGGTGGCCGTGGGGCTCGCCGTCTGCGCCGGGCGAACCCGAAACCAAATCAGTTTCTGGCAGAACGACGGTTCGCTTTTTTTCCACACACTCAAGATGACGGGAGATAACTACGTGGCCTACATCAACCTGGGAGACTGGTTTTCGAAAAATGGACAGATGGAATACGCGCTGGATTGTTATCACCGCGCCTCGAATATGGAGCCAACCGATGCCCTGGTATTATATGATTTGGCGAACGGTTTCGCCAGACTGGGACGCTGGGACGAGGCCATCAGCCATTATCATCTGGCCTTGCGAGCGGCTCCGGCCCAACCCGACGTTCTGGACAATCTGGGCCTGGTGCTGGCGACGACCAAGCACTACGCCGAAGCCATCACGAATTTTGAGGCGGCGCTGAAGTTGGATCCGCGATCACCCAACGCGCACAACAATCTCGCCGCAGTCCTGTTTGCGCAACAGCATTATGATGAGGCCGTGCAACAATATCACGAGGCGCTGCGGCTGACGCCGGATGACCCGCGGATTTATATGAACCTGGGCATAACCCTGGCCCGCTTGAACCGCGCATCCGAAGCCAGAACCAATTATCTGGAAGCCTTGCGACTGGATCCGAGCAACACCGTGGTCGCAACGAAGCTGAAGGCGTTGGAGACCCAAGGGCCGCCATAGTTATTCCCAATGGAATTGAGTGAGTCACCAGCAAAGGCAAATCGGAGATTCCCCGTGGCCGGATGGCCGGCCATCTGCCTGGTGTTGGCCGTGGTGACGGTGGCCGTTTACTGGCCCGCCACGCGTGGGGAATTTCTCAACTTTGATGACGGTTATTATTTTTCGAACAACCCACACGTTCAGAGCGGCCTGAGTTGGGACAATATTCGCTGGGCTTTTACGACGGGATATGCGGCCAACTGGCATCCGCTGACCTGGTTGTCGCTGATGCTGGATGTGGAACTTTTCGGGAGGGGACCATTTGGTCCGCACGCGACGAACCTGTTATGGCACGCGGCCAATACGGTATTGCTATTTCTGCTGCTGCGGCGGTGGAAATTGGGCGATGGGCCGAGCGCGCTGGCGGCAGGGCTGTTTGCGCTGCATCCACTGCACGTGGAATCCGTAGCGTGGGTGTCGGAACGCAAGGACGTGCTGAGCGCCTTTTTCGGCCTGCTGTCCTTGATGATGTATACCGACTATGCAGAAGAATACAGAGTTCACGGTTCACGGTGCAAAGCCTGCTATTGCCTGGCACTGTTTTTTTACATGCTGGGGCTGATGAGCAAGCCGATGCTGGTGACGCTGCCGTTGGTGATGTTGTTGCTGGATTACTGGCCGTTGGGCAGATGTTCCGGGTTCACAGTTTTGGGTTCAGGGTCTGCCCCTCCGCTTCAACGCTTCAACTCCTCAACGCTTAAAGGTCTGTTAGTGGAGAAGATTCCATTCCTGGTCATGACCCTGGTTTCGTGCGTGATAACGTATGAGGCGCAACAGCGCGGCGGCACCGTTATTCCGCTGTCGCATTTTTCTTTCGCCGAGAGGGTGGGAAACGCCTTCGTTTCATACGCGCGGTATCTGGAAAAGGCTCTTTGGCCCGTGGTTTTGGCCGACCCCTATCCGCATCCGGGCCGTTGGCCGGTGGCGCAGGTGCTATCGGCCGCGGGCTTGATGCTCTTGCTCTGTGTGCTGGCGGTTGCCTGGAGACGGCGATGCCCATTTGTGCTGGTGGGTTGGTTTTGGTTTGTGGGCATGCTGATACCGGTGATTGGCCTGGTGCAAGTGGGTGACGCGGCCCTGGCGGACCGCTACACGTATCTGCCGCTGATCGGCCTGTTTTTAATTTTGGCGGCCGGCATTGGTACTTTAAGCACAAAGCGGGCAGGGAGCAGAGCGTGGGCAAGTCTGGGAGTTGCGGCGCTGCTGGTTGCCTGCGGCTGGCGAACGCGGCTACAGTTGGCTTATTGGCAAAACAGCGAGGCCCTGTTTCATCACACCCTGGCCGTGACGGACCACAACTACGCTGCCTATAACAATCTGGGGACGTGGTTGGCGCACCACAAAGTGTTCCCCGAAGCCATAGATTGTTTTCAAGCGTCGCTGCGCTGCAAACCGGACGTTCCTGACACCCTGTACAATCTAGGCAACGCGTACGGCCGGCTAAATCAGTGGGACGAGGCCATTGATTGTTACCGCCACGCGCTGCAAATCACGCCGAATCAGGCCGAAATCATGAATAACCTGGGCCTGGCGCTGACCGCCCGGGGACAAATGGCCGAGGCGGTGACAAATTTCGAGGCAGCTTTGAGGTTAAATCCGAATTATGCCAGCGCTCACAACAATCTGGCGACCGTATTGTTTATGGAGCATCGCTTTGATGAGTCGGCGCAGCATTTTCGAGCGGCGCTGCAATTCATGCCGGATGACCCGCGGGTACACGCCAATTTGGGCGACGCCCTCGCGAAGTTGGGCCAGATTCCCGAGGCGGCAAAGTGCTATCGGGAGGCACTGCGACTGGATCCGGGCAATCCTGCGATGGAAGCGAAGCTGAAGGCGTTGGACGCGGAAGAGCGGAAGTAGTTTCTGATGGTCAAAATCGGAAGCTTGGCGTGAGAAAATGCTTCCCCAATGTGCCGAGCTGCATGTTTGATTGACGGGGGCAAGCGGTCGTTTTAGTTTCGGGTCGTGTCCATAGGGCCAATTGCACTAACCATTGTCGTCCCCGTCTTCAATGAGGCCGCTGTGCTGCCACAGTTTTTCGAAGCACTGGATCGCGTCCGTGCGAATGCGTTGGGTGGGGCAGGGCCGATGGAAATCATTCTGGTGGACGATGGCAGCCAGGATGCCAGTTGGAGTCTGATCACTGCGCAATGCCGGCGTGACCCGGCTTACGCAGGCATAAAATTGTCGCGCAACTTCGGACATCAACTGGCCTTGGCCGCCGGTTTGGAGGCTGCCCGCGGCGAAGTGGTGGTTTCACTGGACGCGGACTTGCAGGATCCGCCGGAGGTGATTCCCGAATTATTGGCCGCGCACCGCCAGGGTTTCGATGTGGTTTACGCGACGCGGGCGCAGCGCGGCAGAGAAACGTGGCTCAAGCGGGTGACGGCACGCCTATTCTACCTGATGATTGACAAATTAAGCGGCGTGCCGATTCCGCCGAATACCGGTGATTTCCGCCTGCTGAGCCGCCGGGCACTGGCCGAGCTTTCGAGATTGCGCGAGTCGCACCGCTTCCTGCGCGGATTGGTGCCGTGGATCGGCTTTCCGCAAACGCAGATCATCTACGATCGTGGCGACCGTCCGGCGGGCAAGACACACTATCCGTTCCATAAAATGCTGCGACTGGCCGCCGATGGCATCGCCTCGATGTCACAGGCTCCGTTGCGGCTGGCCTACCTTGTGTCGCTCGGACTCTTCGCTATTTTCGTGGGATACATTATCTACGTCAGCGTCAATCATTTCTTTTTTGGCGGCGCCCTGGAGCCGGGATGGACGTCCATTATGGCGGCGATTACGATTTTTGGGACCATCCAAATCCTGCTATTAGGAGTCTTCGGCGAGTACTTGGGTCGCGTGTATGAGCAGGTCAAGAACCGTCCGCTCTATATTGTCCAGGAAATCCAGCGCGCCAGCACGGTCGAAGCACCGGCGGCCCATGCGGTTTCAGCCAAAGATGCAGCGGTCGCACCGCAACCGCGGACGTTGGGCGAGCCGGGAGGGAAATAAACCGGGGTGGCCGCAAACCGGCCGGATTCGAGCGTCCGCCCGGTTATTGCGCGCGAATTTTGCCGGCCTCGTCCATTTGGGCAACCACCGTGCAAACGTCGCGCTGCAAACAGAACGGAACATCTTCGCCCAATTCCGGAATGGCCAGCAACCGTTGTGCGTTTTCCGATGTGCGCACCGCGGCGAGCAAATCCGGCTTGGACTGCGCATAGGCGCGCCGTGCGATTTCCGCCGAGTCGTTCCATGGCAGCGAGGCGCCAGCGGTTTCGCGGGCACCGTGTTCCCGGCCAGGCCGGGACGCATCCATAATTTCGCAAAATGCGCCAGCCGCCAACACGTCTTCCAGGGCGGCAAACTCACGCGTTCCGGCGCAGACCAGGAGCGTTAGCGTGGGGGCAAGCATCCGCACGAACTCCGCCGTGACGGTGAGGTTCAGAAAGGAGCCGGCCAAAACCGTGGCCGCGCCACCACAGGCACGGAGCGCGCGCGTGCCGTTGGTGGTGGTGCTGACAATGGTTTTGCCACGTACGCGGTCCGGCGTGAATTCGCGCGGTGAATTCCCAAGGTCAAAATCAACGCCGCCGGTTTGCGCGGCGCGGATCCGCAAGCCATCGCGTTCGCCGGCCAGGAGGACTTCCTGTCGGGTGGCGCGAATGGCGAGCGCCTCGCTGATTTCCGATACCGGCACGATGGCTTTTGCACCGTGATGCAACGCAGTCACGAACGTGCTGGTGGCGCGCAAAATGTCGAACACCACGCAGACGGCATCATGCAAATCCCGTTGCCTCAAAGAGGGCAATTCGGCCGGGGAGAGGACGACTTCGACTCTCATTGAAGATCACGCCTGGCCACGAACGGTGGCAAAGCCAACGTGGGGCGGGACCACGGCTTGGTCTTCAACTGTCAGCTTGGAACTCGCATTCCTCATAGCGGGACTTCACAAATGGTTCGAGATCCTCGGCTGACTGGTAAAGCGCCGACCACACCTCGCAGCCGTCAATCAAAGGTGGGCCGGCCAGTTGAAACGCGATTTGGGAGGGGTACCACTCCATTTCGTTGGCGGCAGAGTATTGTTCCGCCTCCTGCTCTGCCTTGGCAAAGGCTTCTTCCTCGGAATTGGCCGAGAATACCACCACCCGTTCTTCAAAAATATTCGTCTCGTCCTGCTTTTTTCCGAACAGGTAAATGGTGCGGATCGCAAACCATTTCACATCAGGAGCATCTGGCGCGTTCATGCGTGCATGAAAGCCGAATTGGGCAATGCAAGCAAGCAAAAGCCTGTTTTAAAAAGCCTATTCCAGCCTATTCCAGCCTATTTTAGTTTGGTGCGCATGTAATGGAAAAGGTACTGCTGCGCATAACCGGCGTGCGGACCGAAATGGGTGGCGGCAAAACTCCGCAAATGCTTCGCCGTCGGGCGACGACGTTGAAAATAAAGCCGGCGCAGGGCGCGCTCCACCCAAACGTCCACCGGGAAGGCGGAGTCAAAGCCGTAGGCAAACAGCAGGACACAATCGGCGATTTTGCCGCCGACACCGGCCAGGTACATCAATTCCGCGCGCGCCTCGGCCAGCGGCAGGTAACGTGGCCGCTCCAAATCCCACTGACCATCGGCGATTCGTCGGGCGGCGGCGAGCAGGTGCGGAGCGCGGAAGCCCATTTTGCATGCGCGCAGCCCGGCTTCGGTGGCGGCGACGATGCATTGAGGAGTGGGGAAACAGAACGATCCGGTGTTTCCGCCGGTGGTGGGATGAATGGCCGTTGGCGGCAGGTTCAAAGGCTCTCCGAACCGTTCGCAGAGCAGGGCAATGATCTGGCGGATTTGAACAATCTGCTTGTTGGAAGACAAAATGAACGAGGCCAAACACTCCCAGGGATCCTGGCGTAATACGCGCAACCCGCGACAGGCGGCAATGGCGGACCGCATCGGCTCGTCGTCGGGAAAAAGTTTCAAAACGACGTCCAAATCCACTTCCGTTTGAAGGTAATCGCGCAGCCATTGCCAGTCGGCGACCGGTTCGGCGGTTTCAGCGTGGATACCGCCTGCGACCTGGGTCAGCCGCACCCACCGGCGGCCCACAACGCCGCTCCAGGTATGGCCTGCCGGTCGCCAGCGAAAGGCCTGGCCGGAATCGAGAGTTGCGGCCAAATCATAGTCGCGGACGGGAAGAACGATCGTCGTGGATTCCTTCGAGGACGAGCACGAGCGCGAGGACGAGAAGGAAGACGAGGACGGATTGGGCGCGGTCACCGCCATCGGTTTTCGGATTTCGATTTTCACTTCGCGCCTTCCTTTTCTGGCTTTAAATCGTAACACGCCCAGAGATGGATCCGGCGGAAGATGCGGTCGCCGTACCAAATATCCTGTTCGCCGCAGTCGGCGACGGAGGCAAACTGGTGTGCGATGCGCGGCGGCATTCGCACGGGTGGGGGCACTTTGGCGTACTCCACCTTCTCACGCCTCAGCCACTTCCAAAACCAACCTTTTTCAAGCGGATAGGGGTCCAATTCGCTCACGAATATGGCGTTCTGGCCCTGGCGATTAACCTGATAATCATAGGCCGGCCAATAATAGAGCTCGTTTACTGGCTGGCCTACGTTCATACAATAGACGAGGGGTGTGTCTTTGAGCGCGGCGTGGGCCTGCGGCAGATAAAATGAAAACAAACCGGTCATGCCGTAATGGTCGGTAATGATAAACGCCGGTTTGCCTTCGGTGGCCAATTTTTCACGAGCGTCTTCGACCAACGCGGCGGTGGGGCGCCAGGCGCGCACGCGGCGCAGTGGATCCATTTCGCCGGGGAGAGGTTCGCCGAGGATTTTGGCAATGAGATCGGTTTGATGGGCCAAGGCCACGGCGAAGATGCCCAGAACGATGCCCGCGCCGAGCAAGGGCCTGGCGAGTCGCGGGCGTTCGTTCCACCAGGCGACCATCAGACAGAACAGGGGCAGCACGCCTGCGACCGGCCAGTTGGGCAAAATACGCGAATGAAACGAGTAAAGCCCGTAGCCGAGGTACACGGGGGCGCCCATGCAAAAAAAGTAAAGCCAAAGTGGACGTTCGCGCCACCGCCGCCAGAAGGCGAACATGGCCCACAGCATGCCGATGAAGAAAATCGGATTCAGCAGTGTGCCCTGGGTGGAGAGAAAATCCATAAAGTATCGAAAATGATTTCTGATAGCGCCCCACAAGCCATTCGCCGCTGCGGGATGTGAAGGTGAAAGCAGGCCGGCGTCGCCCGCGACGTGACGAACAGTGATCCAGCCGTGTTGCGCATTCCAAATCAGCACCGGCGTCGTGCAAAGCAAAAAGACCAGCAACGCCAACCAAGGGCCGGGCCGGCGCATATGAATGCGGGCCTGCTGCCACAGCGCAAAGAAAATTGCCCAGCTCACCAGTTGACAGGCAGCGGTGTATTTGCAGAGGAACCCCAAGCCCATCGCCAGTCCGACGATGAGCCAGTCGCGCGTTTTGCCGCCGGATTGAACGGCGCGCCAGCCGGCGACCATTGCCCACGTCCAGCACAGGACGAGCGGTGGATCGATGGTCATTAAGATAGTTCCCGAACTGAGCAGCGGCGCGGCAGTAGCGATCAGGAGGAGCCAGAAAGAAGGCCGGGTGCCAACTTCACGCGCCAAAAAACGCAACAGCAGGAGGCTGAGCATGGCCGCAAACAGTGGCGAGAAAAACCGGACGCCGAATTGGGTGTCGCCAAACAGTGAGGTGCTGATGAACTGGATCAGTGCGATGCCCGGCGGCTTGCTGAAATACGACCAGGCGAGGTGCTTGGACCAGAGCCATTGGTAGGCTTCGTCCTTTTCGAGATCAATGGTATGACCGGCGATGTAAATCCAGCGTGCGACCAGCAAGACGAAAATCACAGCGTATCCAAGACGCAGCCAGTGTTGGTCGAGCGTTGGATGTCGAGTGTCGAGTTCGGGATCCCGCGGTTCGACGTTTGTTTTTTGACGCGGGGCGGGGTTTAAGAGCGATGGCAATTGTGCATGCCAGAGAGGGAACCACTTTTTTCCCGCCAACTGCCAGAGGAATTCCAGAGCGACCGCCAGCGCCACGGCGTATCCGGCGCCCAAAATTGCACCCACCAGGACGTCGCTCGGATAATGCACGCCGTTATAGATGCGGGAAAATGAAACGGCTGAAGCCATGAGTAGCATGAACCAGGCGCTGCGCCGGTAAAACAGAAACGCAATCATCGTCATGGCGAACCAGTTGGCCGCGTGGGCGGATGGCATGCTGCCGGAGCCGGTGCCGCCGAGGCGCGCGATGGCGTCAGGCAAGACCAGGCAGGGACGGGGCCGGGCAACGGCGTGCTTGATGGTGTTGATGACGAGCGGGTCGCCGAGCGCGACCACCAGAAGAATCATCAAAGTGCACAGGCGGAGGCGGGCATTGCCAAAGGCCAGCGCGGCAAGTCCCAGGCAGACGGCCAGGGGAATAAACCAATGCACGCCGTCGCCGCTCAGAATGGGCATCAGCCAATCGCAAAGCGGGTTGCTCAGCGACCGGTTAATGAAATGAAACAGGCCGGTATCGAGCGTCAACAGCCAGTGCATCGCCGCCAGTGTAGCCGGAAACGCCGGCTTGAAAACTCAATTGCGCGAGGGCGTCCGGTTCAGGCTCATTTTCCATCGGCGCAAAGGCTTTCCGGAAGCGTGATTAATTCGGATTTTGTCCCATCCGGCTGCCACACGATACGGCCGTCATCCAGCATCCGGACAATTACACCGCGCAAGGAGCCACGCAGGGTCTTGACCCGGTCGCCGGGTTTCCAGTCGGCTGTCTCGGAAAGCGATTCCACGATTTCCGCCATTGCGTCCCAGGGGAGAACACCGGCGATATAGTGGGCAACGGCAGACATCACTTCCCGGCGGCGGCCAGTGGACAGATCGGCAAACACAAAGTCAACAATAGTCCGGCCGACATCGGCAAAGGTATTGCCATTAAAGAAGAGAAACGGAGCACGCCGATGGCATAGCCGCAGAAATTCTATTGTTTCGGCAAGGGAGACAGTTTCGGATTGCTTTTGCCGCCATTGGCCTTCAACCGCTGCATAGCTCTCTGAATTCTGGCCGTGCTGCGCGCCTCCTCGCTCGCACGCTCCTCGGTTGAGGCCGACGACAAGCTCCCAACTCCGGTTTTTGAGAAATTGGGCTCGGGCTTGTAGCGGTGATTGTTCGCCAGAACCTCTTCGAGGATGTCCTCGTCGGTCAGTTGTTCCAGCAGGTCCAATCGCAGTTTCATCATCCATACATTAATCCTCCTGCCGCACGGATTCAAGGCCTATTCCGTGGGCAAGAATCCGCCGGCGGGCGGCGGCCACCGGCCAAAACCAGGCTAAAACGTGATGACCGAGCGGACCGGATAGCCGTTCAATTGCGTGCGGCCGTTCAAAAATTTCAATTCGATAAGAAAGGCAATTTCCAAAATCTGCGCGCCGAGTTTTTTCACCAGGGCAGCGGCGGCGGACGAGGTGCCGCCGGTCGCGAGCAGGTCGTCAATCAGCATCACGCGCGCGCCCGGCTTGAGCGCGTCCACGTGCATGGCCACGGTGGCGTGGCCGTATTCCAGCGCGTAGTCCTGTTCGATGGTTTGATAGGGCAGCTTGCCTTTTTTGCGTACGGGCACAAAACCGGCCTGCAGTTTGGTGGCGGCGGCGGCGGCGAAAATAAAGCCGCGCGCGTCAATGCCCACCACGGCGTCCACCATGCCGGGCTGGAAATCGCCGGCGAGCAAGTCAATGGCGCCGGCAAACAGGCGCGCGTTGGCCAAAACAGGCGTGATGTCCTTGAATTGGATGCCGGCTTTGGGAAAGTCCGGGACGTTGCGGATGGCTTGTTCGATTTCCCTGGCAGTGGCAGCGGGATGGGGCATGGCTATTCGTTCTTGGTTTTGGCGGTCTCAAGTTTCTCAATCATCTTGCGAAGCTTGCGCAGAGCGAGGTTCTGAATCTGGCGGACGCGCTCGCGCGTGACGCCAAATTTCCCGCCGACTTCCTCCAAAGTTTTTTCCGACCCGCCGTCGAGGCCGAAGCGATAGCGGAGGATGGTCGCTTCGCGATTGTCCAGGTGCTTGACCATGTCCTGCAACATGCCGACGACGGTTTTGTCCTCCAAATCTTCGTAAGGGGTGGTGGCGTTTTCATCCTCGACCACTTCGGAGAAATTGTTCGATTCGTCGTCGCCGATGGGCGCGTCGAGGGAAGCGGGCCGGACGGCGGCCAGCCGCATCTGCCGCACGCGGGCGGGCGTCAGGTCCAGTTCCTCCGCCAGCTCCTCGTCGGTCGGCTCGCGGCCCAGTTCTTCCTGCAATTTCAAGGCGGCCCGGCGCATCTTGGAAATTTTGTCCACCAGATGGACCGGCAGGCGGATGGTCTTGGATTGGTTGGCCAGCGCGCGTTTGATGGATTGCTTGATCCACCAGGAGCCGTAGGTGGAAAGCTTGCCGCCTTTTTTCGGGTCGAACCGTTCGACGGCCTTCATCAGGCCAATGTTCCCCTCGCTGATCAAATCCAGCAACGGCAGACCGATGCCCTCGTAGTCCCGCGCAATTTTGACGACGAGACGCAGGTTGGCCTTGATCATTTGTTCCCGGGCTTTTTTGTCGCCTTTTTTGATGCGGGCGGCCAATTCGATTTCCTCCTGCGGGGTGAGCAATTTCACCTGGCCGATTTCGCGCAGGTAGAGTTTGATGGCCGTGTCGCCGTCGTAACGGGGGCTTTCGCGTTGGGTAACGGCCGTGTCGCTTTCGGCGGCCGGTTTCGGAGAAGCGGATTCCGGTGCAGCGGTATCCCGGGCCGGGGCGGCAGCATTGCCGGGGAGCGCTCCCGGCAGGGGGCGTTTCACGTGTCGCCGGGCGCGTGTGGCTTTGCCTTTCCTGGTTGTTGCCGCCATGGACGGTTAAAGGTGAGGAATCGTCCACTAGGCCGCAAGCAAATTTAGATTTGCCACTCCTTGGCAGCCTGTTGAAAAAATTGATTTTTCGTAGGAGGTGACGAATCTCAAGAACGTAGCGGCAGGCATCCGTGCCTGCCGTAGAGCCGGGCTTCCCAGCCCGGCGGGACATTCGTGCGCGAGCCAAGTGACGTCACGATTCTCCAACTATCCCCCGCTATCCACCATTTCTCCGGGCGGCAGGGATGCCGCCCTCTACGGCAGCCAAGATGGCTGCCGCCACATATCACCTTCGGCTGTCGCGCGCCATGAAGATGTAATAAAGCAAGGTCATGGCACTGCTGATCAGGGCGGCGACGTACGTGAGGGCGGCGGCATCCAAGACCTTAGCCACGCCAGCGCGTTCGTGCTCATGCACCAAGCCGAGCCGGAACAACTGCTCCTTCGCACGCCGGCTGGCATCGTATTCCACCGGCAGGGTGACAAGTTGAAAGAGTGTGATAATGGTGAAGATGGCGATGATGATCGTCAGCGCGGAGGACCAAAAGGAATGAAAAATGATGCCAAGGAAGAAAATGCCTATGTAGGCCGTGCTGGCGAATTGGGTAACCGGCACCAGCGCCATGCGGACATTGAACAGCCCGTAGGCGGCTTGATGCTGGAGCGCATGGCCCGATTCATGTGCGGCTACACCAACTGCGGCCACTGTGCGTTCGTGATAGTTGTCCGACGACAAAAAGAGCGCGCGCTTCGACGGGTCATAATGGTCACTGAGTTGGCCGGGTATTTCCTCCACCGGCATGTCGTTCAGGCCCGCGTGATCCAGAATCTCGCGCGCCGCTTCGGCGCCCGTCATGCCGGAATCCACCGGCACCTCCCTGTACTTGGCATAGGCATGGTGCAATTTAATCTGCGCCCAGATGCCAATGAGAAGACCGGGCAGCGCAAACAACAAATATAAGGGATCAAACCCAATCATATTTCGTCACTCCAATGGACAGTCTTTGTGGCTGTCGCATTCATTTGAAGCTGGCAACGTGCCAGCTAAATTTACGGCATCTTACAGGGTTTTCGGGAGCAGAAAAGGATAATTTGAGCCATCAAGGCACAATTGAGCCAAGCCGTTGGCACAGTTTTCGAGCTCTATCAGACCTCCAGCACCTTCTCAAACCGCGTCAAATTGCGCGCGCTGGTGCGGGTGACGAGTGCGACGTCTTCCAGCCGCACGCCGCCGATCTCGGGGTAGTACAACCCGGGTTCGACGGTGACGACGTGGCCGGCCTTCAATTTGCCGGGTGAGTTGGCGCCAACCCGCGGCGCTTCGTGGATTTCCAAACCCACGCCGTGGCCTGTGCCATGGAAGAAGCCTTCCATGTGGCCGTCGTGCCGTCCGGTCTTGTAGCCTTGGTGGGTAAAAAATTTCAGCACCGCTTGGTGGACCTCGGAAGTGGAAACGCCGGCGCGCATCTTCTCGAAGCCGATTTTTTGCCCCTGCCAGACGGTGTCGTAGAGTTTGCGTGCCGCCTCGGTGGCGCGCCCGCGGACGACCGTGCGGGTGATGTCACCGAAGTAGCCGGTCTTTTGGGAGCGGGGAAAGATATCAATGATGATGGGTTGATTGGCATCGAGCCGGCCAAAGCCCCGCTCGTGCGGATCGCAGGCCTGCCGGCCGCCGGCCACGATGGTATTGGCCGCCAGGCCGCCCGCCTGCAGCACTGCGCAGTCAATGATGGCACGCAATCGCTCGGAGGTCAGCGGAACGCCGCGATAGGTCAGTTGCCGGCGTTTGCCGATTTTGGAGCGGCGCAAGGCCTCGATGCCCTCGGCCATGCCGACCTCAGCCATGACCAGGGCGGCGGAAATTTTTCTGACTTCATCAGCGGTTTTGAATTCGCGCCGCGGGAAGAAAGCGGCGCGAGGCTTGACCTTGATGCCCAGTTGCTTCAACTCCCGCGCCAGGCCCAGCGGAAAATTGTCCGGCACGATGGCGCGGCGCATCTTCTTCTGGCGCAGAAGATGCCGGATCACGTGCGCCAATCTGGGAGATTTGACCCCCTCGCGGCGGAGTTTCCGTTGGAGCTCGCTCAAGGACGCCACGCGGCAGTGCGGCGCCCCCGCGCGCGCCCGGTCCATTTCGAGATCGCTCATCACGAGCAACGGCCGGCGCTCAAAGTGGAGGTAAATAAACGGGTCGGGCACGAACAGGCCGGTGGCATAGAGCATGTTCGCGTCGCGCTCGCTGTCGGCCACCATGAGCAATGTTTCGGTCCGGTTCATTGCTAATCGTCCACGCTGCCCTCGTCCTTCTTGTCCGCGACTTCCTTTCGATTACGAGGACGAGGAGGAGGACGAGGATGGTTACGTTCCAAACAATCTATCGCCCGCATCACCCAAGCCGGGCAAAATGTAACCGCGCTCGTTGAGCCGCCGGTCAATCGCGGCGGTGAAGATGGGCACGCGCGGATAATGTTTTTGCACGTGCCGGATGCCTTCGGGCGCGGCGACGAGGTTCACCAATCGCACATGCCTGGCGCGTTGTTCGGCCACCAGGTCCAGCGCGGCCACCGCGCTGCCGCCGGTCGCCAGCATCGGGTCAATCAGGATGACCTCGAAGCGGCCGAGGTTTTTCGGAAAACTCTTGTGATAAAACTGCGCGCGCAAAGTGGTTTCCTCGCGTTTGAGGCCAATAAAACCCACTCGGGCGTGGGGAATCAACTGCAAAATGGAATCCAACATGCCCAAGCCGGCGCGCAAGACGGGCACCAGGGCCACTTCCCGCTCGAGGCGGCAACCCCGGGCGGCGGCCAACGGCGTTTGCACCTGGACGACCTGGACGGCGAAATCGCGCGTTGCTTCGTGCAGCATGAGCGACGCGATTTGCCCCAGCAAGCGGCGGAATTCCTGTGGATTGGTCCGTTTATCGCGCAACCGGGTGAGGTTGTGTTGCACCAGCGGGTGCGCGATGACGGTGACGCCTTTCACGGTTAGCTATTGAGACATGGGCAGATAGAGAAAGTAAAGCTGGCCCGCCTGGAGTTTGGGCATATCCACGCCGAGGTCGAGCTTCACATCGTGGGCCGACCCGCTTTGACCGAACAGGTGCAAAAACTCGGAAATGTCGTAGCGCTCGCGGTATTCGATCAGGTTCGCATTGTGGATATGGGCGATGGTTTTGGCGCGGGCGACTGCCTTATCGAAATCGCCCAACTCGTCCACAAAGCCGAGGCCCAAGGCCTGCCGCCCTGAAAGCACACGGCCGTCGGCGTAATCCTCCCAATCGGAGGCGAGGGACTTGCCCTCCTGCTTGTTTTGTTCATGCGCCTGTTCGCGGCCTTCGCGGACGACGTCCTTGAATTTCTGGAACGTTTCGTCAATCAAGCCCTGCACCATGGCATGTTCTTCGGGTGGAATCTCGTTGGTGCTCCGCTCACCGTCGAGCATGTCTTTGAACTTGCCGCTCTTGTAAGTCACCGGCGCCAGACCCACCTTGTCCATCAAGTCGCGGTAATTCCATGAGTGCAAAATCACGCCAATGCTGCCGGTGATGGTCAGTTCATTCGCCACAATCCACCGGCTGGGGACCGAGACGTAATAACCGCCGGATGCCGCCAGACTGCCCATGGAACAAATCACCGGCTTGTCCGACTTGTTTTGAAAATCCGCAATCGCCTTGTTGATTTCGTCCGAGGCCATTACTTCGCCGCCAGGTGAATTCACCTTCAAGATGACCGCCCTCACGTTTTTGTCATCGTTCGCCCGGTCCAACTCCGCCTTGATCACGTCCACCATGCTGTTGCCCTGGCCGTCCAGGTCGCTCTCCGTGATGATGCCTTCCACGGGAACGACGGCGATTTTGGAATGGGCATCGTTGTCCTTGAGCACGCATTCCTCCAGCCTGGGACCGATGTCGCGCGTTCCGGTGGTGAGGCTGTGGTTGAACGGCAGAGCCTGCGTGACGAACTGGCCAATGATCACCAGCACGCTCAGGAAAAGCAGCACGAGCAGGATGATGGAAAAAATCATCCAACCCCGGCCCCGGCGGGGCTTGGGCGGTGGCGTCGGCGGGATGATTGGCGGAGGCGGCAAAACCGGCGGCGGGGGAGTCGTCGCGGGGGGCGGCCCACTGGGTGGTTCAAAAGACGGATTATCCATAGCGCGTGCAAGTTAGCGCATAAGCGCCGGAGGAGCAACTTGAAACGCGGGCGGCTGCGCTTGGCCAAGTGACGCGCTCAATCGCCTGAAGGTGCTAACGTTTATCCGGAATGCAAAAATAAATGCAAAAATGAAATACGGGCTGGCCATGGTGTTGGGACCAGAAATCGTCCACTAGCTCCACCTGCTTAAACTGTTCATCCAAAGTCATTGGGACTGGACCGGTGGAGTCGGTCACGTAAAGGGCGCGCGTGTCGGGACCGACGTTGTAGCCGGGCCAAAGTGTGAATTGCGTTGCGCCATAGGGTTCCGGCAGGAGGTAAGTGACCGGTTGATCCGGCAGGTAAAACGACATCATGCTGGCCTGGGTATAATGGTTTGCAATCAACAAATTTGCCCGGAACTTCTGCCGGGCCTGTTGCACATGCGCCGCGAAATCATCCCAACCGTGCGCGCGATGCAACGGATCCTTATTGGGTGGCAGATGCAGATAATCCGTGTCATGCAGCATCACGGTCATCGCCAGTGCGATCAGGAACGCGGCGCCTATTCCCCATCGCCAGGCCGGCTGGCGCGCGACCTTTTCGCGCCAGAAAACCACGGTCAAAATGATGCCGGTAATCAACGCCGGGGCAATCCAATTGGGTTTGCCGGCGCTATTAAGACTGAAAAAGAGGAATAATCCGTAGACCGGCAAAAAATGACTAAGCAGGAAGCGGGTTCGTAAATCCGTGTGCCGCTTCCAAGTGAGTGCGACTGCCGCCACGATGATGCCAACCATGAACAAAGGAGACAGCACGGCGAATTGTTGAAGCAGGAATGTTAATTCCTGGCCCGGATGTATCTGGAAAGAACTTGATACGCCGCTGCGCGAATGCAGCGCCGTCAGGTTTACCCAGCCGGTTTGTATGTTCCACCCGATGATCGGTGATATGCTCAACAGAAACGCGAGGCACATGACCAGCGTTTTCCGGCTGAACAGAAGCGGTCGGTGCTCATTGGACCAAAGCAGAAACACGGCAATACAGCCGAGTTGAACGCCGTTGGTGAATTTGGCAAGAAAGCCGGCGCCGATGGCCAGACCCAGCCAAAACCACTCGTGGGTTTTTCCGCTGTGCAACGCGCTCCAAAATAAAACCAGCGCCAATGCCCAAAAAAAGACGCTCAATGAATCAATCGTCATCAGGATTGAACCGACCGCCATCATCGGCATTACCAAGGCCATGAACAAACACCAAAGCCCCACACGGTCGTCATATAACCGGCGCGCGAGCACGAACAGGAGTACCCCGGTGCCGGCGCTCAAGAGCACGCCAAAAAAGCGGATGCCAAAAACGGTGTTGCCGAAGATTTTTGTTCCCAGGGCGATGGTCCAGGCAACAGCAGGGCCTTTATCCCGATAGCAGAGGGCCAAATGTTTCGACCAAAGCCAGTAGTAAGCTTCGTCCGACACCAGCTCAATCTGTGTGGCGAACCAAAGGCGGTAGCAAGTCACAGCGAACAGCAAGATAATTGCGAACCGAAAGGGGTTGGTTTGGCGAAGAAATGAGACCATTTTAGCTCTTCGGCGATAAAGTCAGACATCTGTCAATGCTGTGAAAAATCACGAGCATCACAAGCGCGCGCATTGTTTGTCAGAAGAATATCCGGCGGGAAATTGTTGGTCAATCCAGTTTGCAGACAGCTATTTTGCATCTTTGCTCCTTCGCCTCTTTGCATTAAAGTGGGCTCGTCATGCAACCGGAGAAATTTACTCAAAAATCGCAGGAAGCGTTGCAAGAGGCGCAACGGCTCGCCCGCGAGCATTCGCATCAGGAGATTGACGGCGAACATCTGGCGCTGGCGTTGATCGGCCAGACGGAGAGCCTCATCCCGGATTTGCTCGAACGCATCGGCGTGCCGGTGCGCCGGCTCAAGCCGGATTTGGAGGCCGAACTGGAGCGGCGCCACAAAGTGCAGGGAGCGGGCGATGCCTACGCGGGCAGCGACTTGAAGAAGGCGCTCGACGCCGCGGCATCGGAGGCATCGAAGCTTAAGGACGAATACATCAGCACCGAACATCTGCTGCTGGGTCTGCTGGATAGCGGTGGGCCGTCGTTGAAAAAGATTTTCGCCAAACACGGCCTCAAGCGCGACGCCGTGCTCAAAGCCCTGGCCGATTTGCGCGGCAACCAGCGCGTGACCGACGAAAATCCTGAAGCCAAGTTTCAATCGCTCGAGAAATATGGCCGTGACCTCACGGCGTTGGCCAAGCAGGGGAAAATTGATCCGGTCATTGGCCGCGACGAGGAGATCCGCCGTGTAATGCAGGTGCTGACGCGCCGCACGAAAAACAATCCGGTGCTCATCGGTGAACCGGGCGTGGGCAAGACAGCGATCGCCGAGGGGTTGGCGCGGCGCATTGTGAGTGGCGACGTTCCCGAATCGCTCAAAAACAAGCGGCTGGTGGCCATGGATCTCAGTGCGATGATTGCCGGCGCGAAGTATCGCGGTGAATTTGAGGACCGGCTCAAGGCGTTCCTCAAGGAAATCGTGGCCAGCGAAGGCAAAATCATCCTCTTCATTGACGAGCTACACACGCTGGTCGGTGCCGGCGCGGCGGAAGGCGCCACGGACGCGGCGAATATCATGAAACCCCAGCTTGCCCGGGGCGAATTGCGTTGCGTGGGCGCGACCACGCTGGACGAATACCGCAAGCACATCGAAAAAGACCCGGCGCTCGAACGACGCTTCCAGCCCGTGATGGTGGCCGAACCGACCGTCGAAGCGACCATCGCCATTTTGCGCGGCCTGAAGGAACGCTACGAAGTGCATCATGGCGTGCGCATCCAGGATTCGGCGCTGGTGGCGGCAGCCACGCTCTCCCATCGCTACATTACCGACCGGTTTTTGCCGGACAAGGCGATTGACCTGGTGGACGAAGCCGCGTCGCGCATCAAGATGGAACTGGATTCCAAGCCCACGGAACTGGACCAGCTTGACCGGCAGATTTTGCAGTTGGAAATCGAACGCACCTCGCTGGCCAAGGAAAAAGACGCTGCGAGCAAGGAACGGCTCAAGCGGCTGGACAAGGAACTGGCCGATCTCAAGGAGAAATCCAAGGCGCTCACGGCGCAGTGGCAGAATGAAAAGGCGGCGGTCAATGCGGTCAGTGTGGTGCAATCGCAACTGGAGCAGGCGAAAATTCAATTGGAACAGGCGCGGCGCAAGGGCGATTTGACCAAATCGGCGGAGATTCAATACGGGAAGATTCCGGAATTGGAAAAGAAGCTGGCCAGGATCGAAAAGCAATCGGGCGATGGCGCGCGCGCGTCATTGTTGCGCCAGGAAGTGACGGATGAGGACATTGCCAAAGTCGTCGCGGCGTGGACGCATATTCCCGTGTCGCGGATGCTCGAAGGCGAGCGCCAGAAGCTGGTGAAGATGGAGGAGCGTCTGGCGCTGCGTGTCATCGGTCAAAAGGCAGCGCTCAAGGCGGTGTCCGACGCCGTGCGCCGTGCGCGCAGCGGTTTGCAAGACCCGAACCGGCCCATCGGCTCGTTTATTTTCCTGGGCCCGACCGGCGTGGGCAAAACAGAGACGGCCCGCGCACTCGCGGAATTTTTGTTCGACGACGAGAACGCGATGGTGCGCATTGACATGAGCGAATACATGGAAAAATTCTCCGTGCAACGGCTCATCGGCGCGCCGCCGGGATACGTGGGTTACGAAGAAGGCGGCCAATTAAGCGAAGCCGTGCGGCGGCGGCCCTACTCGGTGGTGTTATTCGACGAAATCGAAAAGGCGCATCACGACGTGTTCAACGTGCTCTTGCAGGTGCTGGATGATGGCCGGCTCACGGACGGGCAGGGGAGGACGGTGGATTTCAAAAACACCATCGTCATCATGACCAGCAACCTCGGGTCGCCGATTATTCAAGAGTTCTTTGAAAAAGGGGAAAGTGGAAAGCGGAAAGCGGAAATGGAGCAACAGGTGATGGCGGAATTAAAGCGCCACTTCCGGCCGGAATTTTTGAATCGAGTGGATGACGTGATTATTTTCCAAAGCCTCGACGAGGAAGAGTTGGCGAAGATCGTGGAAATCCAGGTTGCCCGGCTGGAAAATCGTTTGAAGCAGCAAAATCTTACACTGGACGTGGACGCAGCGGCGAAAAAGCTGCTGGCCAAGAAAGGCTACGATCCGCAATTCGGCGCCCGCCCGCTCAAGCGGGCGGTGCAGGAGCAGTTGCTGAATCCACTGTCCATGCGCTTGCTCGACGGCGAGTTCAAACCCGGAGATAAGATCAAGGTTTCAGCGAGCGATGGCGAATTGGTGTTTCAGCGAAAGTAAATTCTGATCCGTGGGTAGGGCGGGCGGTCCTCTGCCCGCCGCGAATGTGGCGGGTCGCACGACGAGTCAAGGGTCGCCGGGCGGCGCGCACAGAGTGACGCGCACTGCCGAAATTAGGACACCACCCGGTGTTCAGGCCATTTGACAAACGGCTCGAACCGGGTCGAGGTTATCCCATGAGAATACGAGGAACGATATTGATGATGGCGATGTTCGCCGCGTTGGCTGCCTGTGCCCAACCGACCAATGCCCCGCCCGCACCGATGACGGTTACCGAGCAGCGGCCGAAATTGCATCTCCTTGGGCCAGGGACGACGGCAAAAGAAAATGGAGCGATATCGAAGCCGGTTCAGGGTTTGGGTCCCCGGCCGTGGTCAACGGTCGTTGGCTGGCGTCAGGGCATATCGGGTTTCGCGGAGCCTGAGACGCATCAGGGTGGGTTGACTTTGTTCTGGGTGGACAGGGAACCAACCACTGTTAGCCGATAGGGCAGGGCGTGCGTCATTCCGCGGCCGCCGTGTTCATGGTTTTTGGGCGTCATCCAAGTGGCTGCACGAGTTTCGCGTGCGAGCGTTAGCAGCCTGTTGAAAAAATTGATTTCTCGTAGGAGACGAGGTGATGAGTCTCAAATTTCTTGGGATTTTGAGAGACAAGTCAGAGACTCCTTACGTCATCTCCTGCTTTTTCAACAGGCTGTCAGGAGGGATATTGCAACGCCTTGGCCGCGTCCATGGCGAGATTCAGCGCCACACTGGGGAAAAGGCCGATCCAGAACATGCCGGCAATGCAAACGCAGGCGGTGAACTTCGCGGGCGCGGAAAGCTCGATGGGTGACAAATCCGGCGCTTCCTTGCTCCAATAAATGGCGCGAATAACCCCAAAATAATAGTAAAGCGAGATCACCACGCCGGCCAGCGCCGTGAACGCCACGCAATAATAACCGTGATTCCCCGTGGCCTGCGCCTGTTCGATCACCGATTTCAGCAGCAGAAACTTCCCGAAAAATCCAGCCAGCGGCGGAATGCCCGCCAACGAAACCATCGCCAGCGCCATCGTGCCGGCCAACAGCGGGGACCGATGGTTCAAGCCGGCCAGGCCGCCAATGTCTTCCGTTTCCAAGTGCCTCAGCGTCAAGGCGATAACCAGAAATGCCGCCACCAGCGTGAACAAGTAACCGGCGAGATAATACATCACCGCCGCCTGTCCGCTCGCGCTCAATGCCGCCACGCCTAGGAGCAAATAACCAGCGTGCGCGATGCTCGAATAGCCGAGCATGCGCTTGAGGTTGCGCTGGGGCAGGGCGCACAAGTTTCCGTAGAGGATTGTGATGCCGGAGATGACGATGAGCAAATCCGCCCAGTGCGCCGTCACGGCGGGTACGGCCGTGAACAACACCCGCAGCAGCAGCACGAAACCCGCCGCCTTGGAGCCAACCGCCAAAAATGCCGTCGTCGGCGTCGGCGCCCCCTGATAAACGTCTGGCGTCCAGATTTGAAACGGAAACGCGGACACCTTGAATCCGAGTCCGACCAGCACGAACAAAACACCGAGCAGGAAGAGCTTGTTTCCTTCAAATTGTGCTGCTACCCCCGCCAGTTCGGTGAAATTCAATTTTCCGGTGGTGCCCCACACCAGGGCGATGCCAAAAACCATGAAGGCCGACGAAAGCGCGCCCAGAATCAGGTATTTCACACCCGCTTCCAGCGAAACGGACCGGCTGCGTTGAAAGCTCGTGAGCACGTAGAAGGTAATGGTAATCAGTTCAACGGAGACGAACAGCATCACAAAATCGTTGGACGACGCGGCGAACAGCATTCCGGACAGCGCGAATACGATGAGCGAATAGTATTCGGTAACCACGCCGGGAAAACGGTCGGAAAATTCCGCCGCCATGAACAGCACGAGCATGGCCGCCACCAGGAAAAAGCGCTTGAAGAAAATGGACAGGCTGTCCTGCACAAACGCGCCGTGGAAGGCGACGCCGGTGTTGCCCAAGCCCGTGACGAACAGCACGCCCAGCGCCGCGATGGCTGCGTAGCCGATGAAGCGCCGCCTTTCAGCGGGCATGAACAAATCCGCCAGCAACAACACCAGGCCGATGAAGATCACCCAGATTTCCAACGTCATTAGGGAGGCGTTCATTGATTTTCGATTGCCGATTGCCGATTGCCGATTTGCGAAATGAGGGGGAGCGCGCCCGCCTCGGGCGTCTCGCCCGAAACGGACGGCAAACGCCCATCGTTGTAATCTGATCGTGCAAGAACTGTCGAACGCTCGTCCGCGCAATTCGGCAGGACGCCGAATTGCACCCGCCGGAGGCGGGTGCTATTGGCAGTTGTTGGGCGATCTTGGGCCATAGCCACAATGATTTTTGCGTCGGGTACGATTTTTTCGGTAAGCAGCCGTGGCCACATGCCGAAAAGGAACAGGCTGGCCAGCAACAGCGCATAAGGCAGCTTGCGCCAGGCGTGGGTCGCGTCCGGGATGGCCTTCCACGCTTCGGGGAGCGGTCCGTGCAAGACATTCCGCATGGCGCGCAGCATGTAGAGCGCGCCAATCAACAAGGCGCCCCACAGCGCACAGCCGGTTATGGCCGGGAATACCGTCCACGCGCCAAAGAACACGGTCACTTCGCCGACAAAATTGGCAAAACCCGGCAGTCCACAGCCGGCCAGCGCCGCCATCAAGAGCGCCGTACCGATGAACGGCAACTGGCGGCAAAGCCCCCCCAGCCGGCTCATTTCCAACGTGCCGGTTTGTTGATAGATGTAGCCACTTAACGCAAACGACAGCGCGGCCAGGAAACCGTGCGCAATCATGATCAACACCGCGCCGGTCACGCCAATGAGGTTCAGGCTGGCGATGCCCAGGAAAATGAAGCCCATGTGGGCCACGCTGGAATTGCCGATGAGCAGGTTCAGGTCCTTCTGCCGCATGGCCACCCAGCCGACGTACAGAATGTTGCCGAGGCACAGCCACGCCAGAGTGTTCATCCAGTCATGCGCGGCCTGCGGCATGAGCGGCAGCGCGATGCGGATCAAGCCATAGAGGCCGAACTTTTTCAAGACGCCGGCGTGAATCATCGCCGTTGGCGACGGCGCCGAACCATAGCCGAGCGGCGCCCAGGAATGGAACGGCCAGAGCGATACTAGAATGCCAAAACCGAACAACAGGAGCGGGTAGATGAAATTCTGCGCGCCGAGTGATAGCGGATTGGCTTTTGCGTGGTCAATCAGCTTGGGAAGGTCAAACGTGTTTGCGCCGGCCTGGAGATAAAGCGCGATGAGGCCGATCAGTGCGATGAGTGCGCCCAGGCTCAAATAGAGCGTAATCTGAAAGGTCGCGTAGTTCTTGCGTTCGCCGCGGCCCCAAACGCCGATCATGATGAAGGTGGGTACCAATGCCAGCTCGTGCAGGAAATAAAAGAAAAACAAATCCAGCGAGGCGAACGCGCCGAGAATGCCGCCGCTCATTACCAGGAGGAGGATGTAAAATTCCTTTTCGCGCGATTGAATTTCCCACGAGCAGCACGCCGCGGCGAACGCCACGATGGCGCCCATCAGAATCAGTCCCACGTTCAAGCCATCCACCCCCACGTGGTAGCTGATGCCCAGCGATTCAACCCACGGGATTTGTTGCTCGAATTGGTAGCCGCCGGCGCCGGGCACAAATTGGCAGAACATTTTTATCGCCAGCGCCATCGAGATGAACGTGCCCAGAAGGGCGATGCCCCGGATGGGCACGCGATAGTTGCGCGGCACGAAGACCAGCAACAACGCCGCCAGCAGCGGCCAACCTGCGATGTAAGTGAGAATGGACATGTTATTTTACGAGAACAAAATAGAGCAGCGCGGCCACGCCGAGGACGAACAGGAAGGCATAGGTCTGCAGGTTGCCGGTCTGCAACAGGCGCAACGCGCGCCCGGTCAAATCCGTGGCGCCGCGCACCAGGCCGATGCAAAAACCTTCGACGAGCCACCGGTCAATGAGGTCCATCATGGCCGCGATGAAATCATGCAGGCGGATGAAGGTGGCTTCGTAAATTTCATCGAAATAAAATTTGTTTTTCATTGCGGTGGCCAGGGCGCCGAGCCTGGAGGGCAGCGGATCGGTGGCGGCCCTGGCATACGAAGACCATGCTGCCAGCAGACCGATGGCAAAAAACAGAATTCCCAGCCATGCGGCCAGGGGTGAGTGAATAAATGGTTCAAACAGGACAGCGGCAAAACCGGCGGATTCTTCCGCCGCGCCTGAGAAATTGTAGTGGTAAATGCCTTCGACCCCGATGATTCCGCCGATCACGCTGAAAACCGCCAGAACAATCAATGGCACTGTCATCACCGCAGGTGATTCGTGCGCGTGGGCGGCGGTTTCGGATTTTTCCTGGCCAAAAAAAACAATAAAGAACAACCGGAAAGTATAAAACGTCGTGAGCCCCGCAATGAACACGCCATTGGCAAAAAGCAGATAATTGTGCTGGTCCAAGGCTTGCGCGAGAATGCTGTCTTTGCTGAAAAACCCGCTCATCGGCCAAACACCCGAGAGCGCAAGCGCGCCAATGAGAAATGTCCAGAACGTGATCGGCATTTTGTTCCGCAGGTTGCCCATTTTCCAGATGTCCTGCTCGTGATGCATCCCGATGATGACCGAACCGGCGCTCAAGAACAGCAGCGCCTTGAAAAAGGCGTGCGTAGTCAAATGAAACATGGCCGGGGTCGGACCGGCGAGACCCACCGCCATGACCATGTAACCAAGTTGTGAGAGCGTGGAGTAGGCGATAATGCGCTTGATGTCATTTTGCTGGATGGCAATCGTCGCGGACAGCAAGGCGGTGAAGCCGCCGATATAGGCGATGACGTTCAAGGCGTCAGCGTTGAGCAAAAACAAAACGCGGCAAAGCATGTAAACGCCGGCGGCGACCATCGTGGCGGCGTGGATCAGGGCGCTGACGGGCGTGGGGCCTTCCATGGCATCGGGGAGCCAGACATGCAACGGGAATTGAGCAGACTTGCCCATCGCGCCGCAGAAAATCAGCAGGCCGGCAACCGTCGCGATGGTTCCGAGCGCCGCTGAATTCTGGGCCAGCGCGGATTGCAATTCCGAAAAATTCAGCGAGCCGAGCGCCGCCCACACCACCAAAATCCCGAGCAGGAAACCGAAGTCGCCGAGCCGGTTGGTGAAGAAGGCTTTTTTGGCCGCGTCGGCGGCACTGGGTTTCTCAAACCAGAACCCGATGAGCAGGTAGCTGGAGACACCGACGAGTTCCCAAAAGATGAACAACTCGATAAAGTTGTTCGCCAGCACGATGCCGAGCATCGCGAACGTGAACAGGCTCATGAACGCAAAGAAGCGCGCCTTGCTGCGGTCGTCGTCCATGTAACCGTAAGAATAAATGTGGATTGCGCCGCCGACGCCGGTGACGATGAGCATCATCATCTCGCTCAAACGATCCAGTTTCAGGCCGAAGTCAATGTTCAGGGCGCCGACAGACAGCCAATTGACGCTGGACTCGGCGGTGACCCAGCCATTGGCCGCGAGGAACGCGACGGTGAAGACAAAGCCGGCCACAATGGCGCCGATGGACAGGAGCGCGCTCACATTGCGGTAGCGCAATGTAAACAGCGTGATGGCCGCTGCGGAACACAGCGGCAGGAACAATGTCAACCAGGGTAAAATGGCGTAATTCATCAATCGAGACGGAAACATTCAACATTCAACATCGAACATTCAACGCTTAACGTCTGCGGACTTCGTTCATTGGACGTTGAGTGCTGAATGTTGAATGTTCGATGTTTTCTCATTACTTCAAAGTTTCATGGTCGTGAGGTCTTCGACATGCGCGGACTGGCGTTTGCGGTAAAGCGCAACGATGAGCGCCAAGCCGACCGCAACCTCCGCCGCCGCCACGGTGATGATGAAAAACACCAGCACCTGACCGTCCAACTTGTCGTTGAAGCGTGAGAAGGCGACGAGCGCGAGGTTGGCCGCGTTGAGCATCAGCTCCAGCGACATGTAAATGACCAGCAAGTTGCGCCGCATGACCACGCCGAGCAGTCCCAGCGCGAACAAAAGAAAGCTGACAGCCAAATAATCGTCCAGGGTGATGCTCATATAACAGCGGAGGGATGGAGGGATGGAGGGATGGAGCAATGATTGCGGCAACCGCGCAACACTCCAGCACTCCGGCACTCCAATACTCCGTTTGGTTTTCTCATTTCAAATCCTTTTTGCTCAGCAAAATCACGCCGACCATCGCCACCAGCAGGAGCACCGAGACCACCTCGAATGGCAGAACATATTGATTGAACAGCAATCTGCCGAGCGCAGCCGTCCCGCCTTCGAGTTGCGGTTCAGGTAAATCGGCGCCCGGCCGGGCCGCCAGCAAGGCCCTCAGGGAAATGCACACAACGGCCCCGACGGAGACCAGGCCGGCCACGGCGCCCGACAATTTGATGGCACGGCGCTGTTCCTCCTTCAAATCCAACAGCATGATCACAAACAGGAACAATACAATGACCGCGCCGGCGTAAACGATGATTTGGACGGCCGCCAGGAAGAAGGCGTGCAACAGCACGAACAATCCGGCCATGGATACGATCGTCAGCACCAGAAACATCGCGCTGGTGACCGGATTACGACTGAAAGGATTGGCGACGACCAATAGGCCGCACCCCAGCGTCAATGCGGCGAACGCATAGAATAAGATGGTGGATAAGTCCATGACCCTAAACTTTGACCGGAAAGCTCTCCTGCTCTTTGGCTTCTTCCAGCTTGTGCTTCCATTTCTGAACACCGCCATGAATGCCGCCCAGCGCCAGGAGTTTTTCCCTGTTGTAAATCAATTCCTGCCTCGACGTCCCGGTGAGCGAATAATCCTTCAACAGAAAAATCGCTTCCTCCGGGCAGACTTCCTGGCAAAGACCGCAGTAAATACAGCGCAGCATGTTGATCTCAAACTCTCGCGGCATCTTTTCTGCATTCGGGCGGTCCGCCATTTGACCGGCCGGGCCGGGCGGAGTAATCGTGATGGCCTTGGGCGGGCAGACGAATTCGCAAAGCTGGCAGGAGACGCATTTGGTTTTGCCGTCCTGGTCGCGTACCAAATACGGCGCGCCGCGATAATCCGGCGGCACGGCCCATTTCTGCTCCGGATATTCCATGGTCACCGTCTTGCCGCCAAACAGCGAGCGGGTCAAGTGCCGGGCAGTGACTTTGAAGCCACCGGCTATCGCCGGCAGGTAAAGCCGCTCCCAAAACGTCAGTGATTTGCGATTAACGATCATTCAACCCTCGCCCACAACACCACGGCCGTGACCAGTATGTTCAGCAGCGCCAGCGGAATGAACCGACGCCAGCCCAGGTCCATCAACTGGTCGTAGCGGAAACGCGGGAAAATCCAGCGCACCCAGATGAACAGCAGCACGAACAAAAGCATCTTCACCAGGAAGACAACGATTTGCAGGAGCCCCATCCCCAGGCTCCCCGCCGGCTGATCCAGCCCCCAAAACGGCAATGTCCATCCGCCGGAAAACAGCGTCACC
>JBEKMW010000031.1:0-41645 GCA_049523455.1 Verrucomicrobiota bacterium
GGCGGGAATGTGACTAATGCGATCGCATCAACCAATAGCGCGACGTTGACCACGGTCGGCGGCAACATGATCACGACCAGCAATGGCGTCGTGGCCCAGGTCAACACAGTCGGCGGGAATGTCACCAACGCGATCGCTGCGACGAATGCGGCGACGCTGGCGACGACGCTTGGCTATTTCCAGAACAATTCCAATCGGCTCAATAACGCGATCACCAACGGCGAGACGGCGGGCGTAACCCTCGGCGGAAATCTCACGGTTAACGGCTGGCAGATCTTTCCGATTTTGCCGCAGTTCAATCTCATACCTGGGTACGTGTTGGCGGTTGCCAACGGCACGAATGAAAACGTGGGGACGCTGTGGATGAACGGCAACATGAGCATCAACGGGAGCGTTCCGTTTTACGGGCCGGAATTTTGCGCTTCGACACAGTTTTTGGTGGGAAGCAACACGGTTTATGCGTCGTCCACCAACTTGATCGGGATGATCTGGGCGGGTCAGGGCTGGACGTATTTGCAGACGGTGGTTGGCGTGTGGGCCAACATGGATGACAGCCGCTACGCCATTTGGTCCGGCGGCGGCAATCTCCTATGGACCAGCAACGGGGTGACCATCGCGATCATTCCGTCGCCGAATTTGCAGACGAATTATTGGCCGCCGACCGGGCCGGGTTACGCGGGCGCATCGCCGATGACGAGCTGGGGCGGGACGAATGGTGTGGCGGGTTGGGTCCAGCAAGGCAGCGCGCATTTGACCGGCAATCTCGCAGTAGGCGGCACGATCAGCAGCACCAACCTGACCGCGCAGTTGAACAATTCGCCGGTCGGCGGAGTTGTGCAGGGCGCTGAAACCAATGCAGCTTTTAGCGCGGCAGGAATCGCGGCGATCCAAGGCGCTGCGGGCGCCGTCACGGCTTTTGCGAATGTTGCCGGCGGCCTTACGAACTACGGGCTGTCGCACATATGGTACGTTGATCTCAACGGAAACAATGGCACCGGGGTCGAGGGGGACATCTCGCACCCGTTTCTTGACCCCGGCTTTGTGGCCAGCAACACACTCTCCGGTGATTTAGTTGCGCTGGGCAACGGGGTTGTTCCAGACCTCTCCACAAACCTGCACCGGCTCGCAGGGTCTGTGATTGGCCGCGGGCAAAGCACCATGCTGGTGGGCCAGCCCACCTATAGCAACTCACCGCAAAGCGAGGTCATGATGGTGACCAATAATGCATCGTTTCAGGATTTTTTCGCAACGAATGTCAGTCTCGGAACTCTCCAGGCAGGTGGCCCCAACAATGTGACATTCAATGACGTTGTCCAGATGGCCTACTTCGACGGCTATGTTGGAGCCGTAGGCGCCAATTGGACGATCAATAATTCGATATTTTCGTCACCTTACGATTGCTTCAATGTGTGGTTTACCGCCGGTTCAAGCGCCACCTTCAACAACTCCTGGCTCATCAGCAGCCCGTTTGACCCGCGTAACCAGCACGGCACTGCTGGCTCAATTCTGCCGCTCGCTTGGCACCAGCCGGATGTGCCGAACAGCAACGCCGAGGGGCCACTGCTTGAAACGTCAAACGTCGTCATCACGATGAACGGCGGCGGCATTGTCTGCATTGGCACCAACGCAGCTTCTAACGGCGCGGGTGTCTGCATAAATGCGGCCGGCAACGGGACCCATACCGCTGGTGATAGTATTTATCTCAACGGTACTGTTCTCATCCTGGGCGACGTGACCGGCACAAATAGCCAGACCTGGATTGTTCCAGCATTGACGAACGTTGTTTGGGGCAACTGGTTCCAGTACGACTGGAACTCCGGCAAGACGACGTATCACTACATCCCGTGGATTGGAGGGCCGCAATTTTGCACGGATACGACTGGGAACTTCTTCTTTCCGGGGACGAATTTTGGTTCGTTCGCCGGGAATGCCGGTGGACTGATGAACTTTGCCGGCTTCGTGGAAACGACTAATAACACCCTCACGTGGACATTTTTTCCGACGACCGCCAAGGCTTACACCAATTCCCTGCCGCCCGGTTCGCGGGTGTATTGGGATAAACTTTACCTGGTGACGGTCACAAACAGCCCCGAAACCGGCTATACCACCAACAGCGGGCTGCTCGATGCCTGCGCTGTTCTTAACGGGGGCTGCGCGGCCCAGAACAGCGGCGGATTGTGCGTATCCACATTCTTCGATCGTGGCACAAACGTAATCGTGATGTGTTCGCAAAATCCTCAGTCCGCAGGGCAGACCTATATGCTTACGCCAGGGTCCGGGCCAGTTCAGATGACGTTCACGAACTGGGCGTTTCAAGAGGAGGTGCGAGTTCAACCATGAAAAACCGCATGAAAAAAACGCCCATATTTCTCTGCGTTCGCGTCCAGCAATGAGACCCGCCATTGCCATCCTCTGCCTGCTGCTGGCCGGGTGCGCGAGCACGATCCCGACGCCGGCACCAGCGCCGGCCATGGCCATGGCCAGCGCGGAGGCGTTCCCCACCATACCGGTGGATACGAATGTGCAGCTCTCGGCGCCGCAGCTCGCGCAGCAGCCGCCGCCGGCGGCGGTGCCGGTGGATTTGCCGGCGTTCATCTATCCGGCGGACGCGAGTAACCACGTGTGGAAAGTGCAGGAGAGCCCGGACCTGGTGAGCTGGACGAATTACGCGGGGCCGTTCTACGGGCAGCCAGGCGGCAGTTTCACGATCAGCAACGCGGCCAGCCCGAGTTTTTGGCGGATGGAGGCGGACCAGTGAACCGAATTTTCAACCTGCGACCTGCAACCTGCAACTTTGACACCGTCCTGGCGGAGGTGAGGGAGTTGAGCGAGAACGCGACGCTGCGGCCCGCGCCACGGGTGCTGCGCTGGCGCGCCTGGAAGCCGTTTGAGCTGCGGCCGCTGCCGGCTGCCAGGAATATTTCCTTCATCCAGCGGATTCGCGATGAACACCGGCACGAGCTGGGCGCAACCGAGGCCGCGGACAATTTGCAAGCTTCAACCTGTAACCTGTAACCAAAGACAAACCTATGGCACTTGTTCAAATAAAAGGCACCCCGGCGATTTTCTGGGGCGCATCGGGCATCCTGGGCGCGCCGGCCGGCGCGATCGTGGATAGCCTGCAACTGACGCCGAAGAACGGCGAGCCCATCGAGATCGAGGACAGCAACGGCCTGGCGGCCAATGAGGTGCTCCTGCGCGATGGGTTTAACGGCAAAATAAGCTGTCTCTATGACGCCTCCAAACTATGGCCAGTGGAAGGCGCCAACGCCGCGCTGGCGATCCCGTTCAATGGCGCCGGGGCGAACGCGATCCCGTTCGGTGAGAGCAGCGTGAATGGCGCGGTGTACGCGAACAACGCCGTGACCTATACCGTTCTTGTGGCCAGCGTGTCGCCGGTGTACGCGAAGAAAAAAGAGGCCATGATTGACCTCAATGTCACGTACCGGCCGAATGTGCAGGTCTAGGGATTGGCGATTGCCGATTGCCGATTGCCGATTGAAAAATCGGCCGTTGGCCGCTGTTCAACAGTTTTATGAGCAAAAACCAAAAAATCACGACTGCTGCCGCGTGCGGAGAGCCTGAAATCGCCAATCGGCAATCGGCAATCGGCAATCCTCAAGAGCTTTATCCCGGTTATCTGGCCGAGAAGGCCGCGCTGGAGGAGCGGGGCCGGCTGGCGGGCATTGCCCGGTCAAACCCGCTGCCAGGCCCGCTGCGCGAGGCCTACGCGGGCGAACCGCGCGTGGTCTGCGGCTTTACCCTCCAGCCGGTCACCATGGGCCTGCAGGCGCTTTTGGTGCGGATCAACAGCCCGCTCCTGGAGGTGGTCCGGACCATGCGCGAGGAGCTCACGCGCGAGGATGGCATGGATGAATCCACGCCTGAGCTGGCCAGCCAGGTCCGCGCGCAACGCATGGAACGCGCGACCAAACGGATCGGCGCACTCAATCCGCCCCAGGAAGCGGCCGTGGAGACGGTATTTTGCTTTGTCCGGCCGCAAGCCGAGTTGCGGAAGGCGCTGGACGCCGGCCGCGCTGCGTTCCGCGAGGGCGCGATGCAATTTGTCGCGGACAAACTTCATCCGTTGCAATTCGCGGAACTTCAGCGGGCCGTGGCCGAGCATTATGCGGCCAGTTTCGCGACGGTGGTCAATTACGCCGCACCCAAAGGCAAGGATGATGGGACGGTTTTTACTCCGCCACCGGCGGAGACGACGGTCTCGGCTGGTGGCTCCCGGTCCTCGGAACCCTCATGCGCGACTTTCATATGAGCGAAAGCGACGCCATGAATTATCCGTTGAATCGGGCCTTTGCACTGATGGCCTTCCACGCGGAGCATCATCCCATGTGCCCGGGCGAGCGCGAGACGGATGGATACATCGCGCAGGAAATGGAAAGGCTGAAGGCTAAAGGCTAAAGGCTAAAATGAATAACGGCGTTTTACAATTTTCGCTGGGGTTGACCACCGCTGGATTTCTGTCTTCGGTGGCCAGTGCGCGTGGGGCGGTCGCGGGCTTTGTGACGCTGGCGACCGGCGCGGCGGCCACTGGCCTGGCGTTCTTTACGGCTGGCGTGGAAAAGGCCATCGGGCGCGGCTCGGCGCTGGAGGCTATGAGCAAGCGCACCGGCACGAATGTTGCAGCGCTCTACCAACTCCAGCGCGGATTTGAGAACGTCGGGCTTTCCGCGGACGATGCGGGGCCGATGCTATTCAAGCTGCAAAAGGCTTTGGGCGGCGTGAATGAGTTTGGGCAGGAGACGCGCAGCGTGTTTTTTAAGATGGGCCTGGACATCGGCGCGCTCAAGCACATGGACGCACAGGCACAGTTCACCTTGATTGCTGCCGCCCTCGCCCGGATGAATCAATCTGCCGGTGCATCGGCCGCCGGCATGATTTTCGGCCGCGAAGGAGCGCAGCAAATGGTGCAATTGGCCGCCAGCACGAAGGATTTTGCCACGGCCATCCAGCGCAGCGCCAAGGACGCGGCCGCGTGGGAACGCGTCTCGGATTCGTTCGAGAAATTCGAGATCAAGATGCGGGCGCTCAAAGAGGAGGCGGGCGTTTTCTTCGCCGATATTGCCGGCAAGCTCATGCCGCTGTTCGACAAGGCTGGAGCGTTCGCGATGGCGCTACGGAATGCATTTGAAGGCGGACATTTGGCGGAAATGCTGGCCCTCAGCATCCGCACGGGACTCGATACCGCCATTCCTTACGTGGAGGCGTTCGTAAAATCGTTCGGTGTGATGTTTCTGGACGTTATGAAGGCCGTGGCCGCCGCGGCCGGTGAGTTGATCGGCGCGTCGCTGATCAACCGGATCGTTAATGGTGCGAAGATGGCCGAGGCACAAGGCGCTTTTAACAATGCGCTGGGGCTTTACAACGAAGAGACTGCGCGCGCCGAAAAAGCCAAAAAAGAGGGCGATACCGCAACCTTTAACGACGCTGTGAAACGCGCCGGAGATATGCGAGCCAGAATGGACGCGGCCACAAATTACATGGCCGGGGTGGAAAAGGATTTCACCGATACTCAGGGGCAGATCGTGAAGGATGCGCTGAGCAAGATGGCCGGAATAAATCCGCTTCAAGATTTCGCCAACACCTGGAATCCGCAGCAAGACAATTCGCCCGCGGCTGTCCTGGACCGGCTCCGGATGAAGCGGCTGTTGGACTTGGGCGCAGGGGATTGGGCTAATTTTGTCGGCGGCCAGTCGGGCGGCGCGGCCGGCGCTGGCGAGGACAAAGACATGCTGATGAAAGGCCAGTACAAGCCCGAATTTACTTCGCTGGAGAAAATGGGGTTCGTGATGAACGGCGGCGGACGCCACGGTACAGAGCAGCGAAAGCTGACGCTGATGGAGTCCCTCTTAGCTAACACAAACAAGTTGATCGAGCGGCTCACACCCAACCCGAACCTGGGGGTTTCCCCACTTATTAACCAAATATGACGCCAAAAAATTACAATTCGGGTCCCAAACCGCAGCACGCCAATGCCCACGTGGTCACGCGCCTGAGCCAGAGCGATGGCATCGAGCACGCGCCCGGGCCTTGGCATGAACCGCATGGCTGCCTGCAGAGCGTGGCCTTTTTTGATGAGTCCCTGCCCGGAGTAGTCCAGCACGCGCGCCTGGGTGCCAGCGGCCTGCAGCTCCTGCGCGGGCCGCACGTCGTCTGCATTCCGCTGCAGGCCCTGTTCGACCTGGCTGCCGAAATCGAGCCGCAGTTCGCCGCGCCGCCGGACAAAAAATTGACACCGAAGGAAGTGGAATCACTCAGCGACGCGCCAATCGGCAATCGGCAATCGGCAAGCGGCAATTTATGAGCTTGCTCAAATGGTTCGGGCCGACCAACGCGCTCGTCGAGATCGCCGATAGCGGCCAGGTCGTGGTGACCGACCGCACGCGGTTTACGCGTATTTACAAGGGGCCATACCTCCTCTGCCTGCAAAGCCAGCCCGCGCGCGGGGCGTTCGGCACCGGCACGATGGCCGGCTGGGTCGTGAACCAATCCACCCTGACCCAGGAACGCGGTACGATCGGGAGGCTGAGCATCGAATGGGAAGCCGGCGGTGCGTATGCCACGAGCCCGCTGCCGATCGGCGAGCCGCACCTGGAGCCGCAGGAGCTGTATCCCAAGATCGAGCGCAACGCCTTTTTCCAGGGCACCAGCGGCCTCTCCGGAGCGCCGACCACGCCCATCGCCTACACCACGATCCAGCTTGCCTACAACGCGCTGTACAACAGCCAGCAGGCCGGCAGCAGCACAGCCTGGCAGGCCGGCTCCAACCTGAGCGGCGACCAGCTACTCCATTTCAATGAGCTGCTGGCCAAGCTGATGCAGGGCGAGGAAACGTTCTACCTGGCCGGCTGGAGGTACAGCTTCGAGCTATTCAGCTACGCTTACCCGACCATCTCCCGCGGCGCCAGCATCCAGACGCCGGGCGGTCCGTACGCCGGTGTTTTGCCCGCCGGCACAAGCTGGCTGCGGCTCGCCGATAACGTGGTGCCTGCTGGCGTGAACGGCAGCATGTGGAAACTCACGGTTAATTACGTCGGCGGCCCCAATGGCCATTGGGATCCGCAGATCTATAACGGCAAGTGAATCCAACCCCATTACGTTCCGGCTCGAGCGTTGGCTTCCAATGGCGCGTGCTCAAGGACGGCGAACAGCGCCGTCAGGGCGCGGCATCGGATATGTGGGGACGCGTGCATTTCCCGGCCGCCAGCGCCAATGGCCGCGCGCGGCAGATGTTCCAGTCCGGCGAGATGTTCCCGTTCCGGATCTACCAGCTTCCGGAGAGCTACCGCGCCGCGCCGAATCCGGCCGCGGATTGGCTGCTGGTCTGCGTGCGCGCCGGATACGTCTCCACCAGCGGCACGCCGGTCCTGGCCACCGGCGGCGATAATTACCAGTGGGGCTATGAAGATGTTTTTCCCGTCAGCGCCGGCGCGGGGATCGGCGAAGTGGCGCTGACCGCCGGAGTGGCGCAGACCTGGTTCTGGGTAACCACGGGATCCGCGCCGGCCATCGCGAGCGGCGCGGCGCTCCCCGGCAGCGGGATCGTCCCCATCGGCTACGTGGACAGCACGAACGTGGCCGCCATGGTCCTGCGGATCCGCCAGATCCAATATGGCGACGTGCAAGCCAGCGGCGGCGGCGGCGGCAGCGGGCTGCCAGTCTGGCTATGAGCCTGCAAGCGCCGTACGTGGCCGCCGGCGAGCAAATCACGGCCGCGGAGATGAACAGCCTTTTTGCGGCCGCGGACGCAAAAATCACGGCGCTCCTGTATGGCAAAACGCACGCGATCCCCTGCGTGAGTTGGCCCGCGTCATTCGAGAGCATCAATTCCTATATCGCGCCGCCGTTTTTCGGCGAGGTGTTCTTTTTCGTAAATGACCCGCAGAATTATTACACCGCCGCGCTCTATACGCAGGCCACGGGCTGGGGCTCCAACCCCATGCCGGGCAGCTTCAGCCAGGCGGCCGCGGACGCGGCGGCGGCGGCGCTGGTGGTGAATCCAAGCCACGTCGGCAGCGCGACGCTGACCAACGCAGGCACTGGTTACCTGCCCGGCGACGTGCTCACCGTTGTCGGCGGGACCTTCATCACGCCGGCCAGCATTGACGTAACTAAAACCTATAACGGCATTATCACCGGCTTCACAATCGGCGGCGGTGGGTCCTACTACATCAATCCCCAAGCGTCGGTTAGCCCAACCAATGTGCAGGTAACCGGCGGGCACGGAAGCGGGGCGACGTTCAATCTGCAATTGAATTACGCGCCATGCGACGCAACGGGAAACGTGGTCGTCGCCGCAAGTGGCTCGTACAATAATCCCCCGGGTCTCGGGAATATTCACGTGGGAAACAGCCTGCTGGAAGGGCTCAAGGTGCCAAGCTGGACCAGCCCGGCGGATGGAAAGAAATACCAAATCGTTGAGACGCAGGGTGCCAATTACCATTTACACCGGCCAAGCGCCTATGGTGTGGCGGAGATTGTCTGCGACGGCGTGACGAGCTTTGCGATCGATCCCACGTGGAACAAATTCTCGTTTTACCGGGTGCACAACCTCAATTATACACAAATGACCGTGACGCTGCCAGGCGGCACGCAGGTGAAGATCCCGGCATTGGGTGTCAGATCGTTTCGGCTGCTGGCCAATGGCACGTGGGTGTACCCTTACAATTATTTCTTCCAGTTCGAGAGCGGGGATCCGCGCTTCTTTTATTGCCAGCCGCCGGCAAACCTTTACTGGCCAATCACGCGCTTTGCCCCCACGCAGCCGCCGGGCCTGAACCAGTACGACAATCACCACTGGACAATGGGGGCCAACAACGTTTCCAACCCGGCCTTGCTCCACGCCTGGCTCGATTTCTTCGAGACGGTTGGCCGGCTGATCCCAGACAGGGACGTGCTATGGACGCCCTCCGAGGCTGCGCTGTACGGCAACCCGGCTTTGGCCACGACTCTGATCGGCGACCTCACCACGCATCAAGGCACGCTCGTAGTGGCCACTGCGACCGGAGGCGGATCGCAATTCACTTACACGGACATAGCGTTCACGAGCTGGGCCAACCTGGCAGGTCAGTTGCGGGCGGCCGGACTCACTGTCGCGCAGACAGGGAAAACCCTGACCGTGCAGGAGGGCCGCCCCGGACATGTGACGGACTTGATCGGGCTAAGCTCCAATTGCATCAAGTACCGCGCCCAAGTGAGTGGCGCTGCAAATAAGGGCTACATCTGTGCTAGCGCGATAAACATAAACAGCGCCGTGACGCTGAGTGATGCCTTCGCGTTTGCGGCCTCGCCTCTTGTGTCTCTGGCTGAGTCAGGGCAGACCGTCAATGGAGTCAACGGCCTGCAATATACATGGGCTCTGGCGAGTAATGCCGCAGGCAACTTTGACTTGTTCAATACGGTCAATGACTGGATTGCCAACTGGCCAACCGCATCCGGATCGAAGTACCAGAATCAATCCATCCGGATGACTGCCTACGGTCCGAGAATTGTTTTTGATTGGCTTTGGACAAACCCTCGGGGGCCGATACCGCCGCTTCCAAACGCAAATGGTTATACATCTATTTTGGCAGCTATCGGAACAGCTTTTGTTGGCGAGATTGAGCCCGGTTCGCCACCTGATATTCGGTTCAAATCCTGGTCATCGCGCTGGCTCAACTCCGGCGGTCGGAGCATGGACGAAGGGTTTCTAGTCGAACCAACGCTATCGGTTTGCCCAAGCACCGGTTTGCCCACCGGCATGGCGGGGCTGCCATGCTATCCCGCGCTGGTGCTGTCATGCCAGAACCCCCGCGCCTATTCGCCCCTCACTGAAATCGGGATTGACGCGAACTTCGTCTATCATTACGTGGATGCGGCTCTCAGCGCCGAGGACAATTCACCGACCGGCGCCGATTTCTCCGTGCAAGCGTGCGGCGAGACGCAATACCCCATTCAACTGCAATACAACTTTTTCAACCTCATGTCCGCTGAGCAAGTGCAGACGCCCGTGCGCACGTGCCTATTTCCGGACAGCTTGCACTTGGCCGCCACGGCCGCCACATATTCAGCGGGCCCCAACCGCACGACCGTCCTGGCCAATTACGGGCACGAGATTCAGTCCAACGCACCGGGCCCGGCGCTGGGACTGGAATGCCGGCTCCTATGCAAGAACTTCGATTACAACGCCATGGCCTGGCGACTGAATCGCATCACGCGGGCCGTCCCGCTGTTGATTGACGATATTGCATTTTTCGATTTCACCTACAACGCCGGCACCGGATATTATCAGTGTTTCGCGGGCGGTTCCGCTGGAACTGGAACAACTCCGGATAACACGCCATATGGTACAATCGTCCAGACATCGAGCATGGCGTCGCTTTTGTCATCGCTGTTCGGCATCACCGCGACCGTTGGCAACTGGCTGACCATAACGCAAGCACAGACCGCCGCGGCGGCGCTGGGAATCAGTTACCTATTCTGTGCGATAGGCCAGATCGGGTACGCATACAACAGTACGACCAACACATGGTATCAGACCCAATCGCTGGCGGGGGGTGCCGTCAAGCCGGCCAGCTTCGGAATAACGTCGCTGCCGGACGTGGCCTATCCAAACACCAACGAATCGTACTTGGGACCAAACGGGACGGGGGGTTTCTTCTTTGCTCAACGCGTGTTACAAATCAACCTCATGTGTTCGGCAGCCATTACAGGGTTGAATGGATTCCTGCTGAGGTTGATGTTCATTCCTGATCACGCATGGGACACCTACGACACCCCCACGGAGTTCTACGATGCCGACGGCTACAACGCCATCACTCAGGACATCACGGGACCGACTGGCATCTGGCAAGGCAGCGGCACCGGCCCCGGGACCGGCTACTACTGGCATACAATAGTTCAAGCCGACTTTACCGTCCCCTGCTGACCGCGCCGGCGCGGCCATCTGGCGGCCCCATCGCCGGCCCCTTGCGCCGGCGCGGCGGCTACCAAATCCGACCCATTTCCAACCGCGCCGCGCTACCATCCGCGACCCATTCCGTCCTCTTACTTGACCCATTCTATGAATCCCATCCTCGTTACGTGTTTCGATGTTTGCTGGCAGCACACGTTCCGGCTTTATGTCTCGTGCCTGCCGCTTTGCTTCGCGTCAAACCTTGCCGACCCTCTGCCCGGCATCTCGGCCAGACATAGCGTTGGCAGCTTCAATTCACTCAAAGGTTGACGGCCTTTAAGGCTTTTTGCAATAAACGGCCTGCATCCACCATGTCCTGCTGGATTTGCAGTCGTCGAAAACGGATGTCGTCGGATTCTCCCGGTGCGGCCTGTCCGAAAACAAAACTGGCGGCACGAACGGGGGCAGACGATTGTTCGTCGCGGAAATGTTGGTTGAAACAAGCGACGGCATCGGCACACGCGGGATTGCCTGCCCGAACTTCCTCACCAAACGCGGTGACGGCGCCGTTTGTGCCCCGGTCGTAATGGAGCAACGTGTAAAGAATGTCGAAGGCGTCCTTCGGTGCCTGACGCCAGGCAAAAGCGCGAAGTTTCATCGCCAGAAATGGGCCGGCCTCGCAGACGCGAATGGTGAGTTCCTGCTGCGCACCTTGAAGGTCCACCCCCTTGATCACAACATTGCGAGCCGAGGCCAGGGCGCGATTGATGCCGGGCAGGATGTTGGCCGGCACGTCATCCACCATGGCAGTTCCCTTTGTTGCCGGCGGCTGTTCGGTGAGAAAATCCACCGGGATTGTGAAATCACCAACTCTTTTCACAAAGCGGGGGCCGCCAAATTCATCTCTCGAGAAGCGAAATCCCTGGGCTTGAAGATCCATCTTGAGACTCCCGTATTGGCCAAGGGACGCGCCCAAGGCGATGCCAAGGTCGGCATCAAGTGTCACCGGACGCGGCAGTGTGCGCGGCGAAGAAAGGTCGCCGCAGAGGTATTTCGGAACCAGACCGCCGACGAGCACAAGGTCGCTATGCCATGAACCCAGCCCGGCCCAGACTGTGAGAAACGCACTCTCCGCGTAAGCGACGCCGATGGGATTGTATTGGCTGTAGGTTTCGTATTTCATGGCCGGCAAAATCCTTCCCAATTGCGCAAGGCGGCGGCTTGATCCGGCCCGCGCAATCCAGTGCTTTGCAGGTCGACGCAAATTTGAGCGTCCGTGACGAGCGACAAATCCTGAACGGCCTGCGTTTCCAGAAAAACACCTTCATCCGTGGGAACGTAAAGCCAGACTTTGCCGGCATCGTTGACGGGGCGCAAGCCGAGCCGTTCCAGAGTGGTGGTTTCCGGCAGGCGTGCAACGTAGGCGCTGGTCACCGCGGGTTCGGTGTAGGGATGCCGCAGCCAGCCGGCAATCCATTGAGTGAAGGCGATGGACACGGATTGTTCCCTGGCCCATGCTTCGAGTTGGCGGGCGATTTCCAGCGGACTGCCGCCGAAAACAGTGTAGCGCGTGAGGGTGGCGCGCCGGTTGAAATCATCTGCTTTCACCCAGGCGTCAATCAGTCCGAGCGGATCGTGGAGACGAAATTCGCGAGGGCTTTGTTTTTCAAGAAAACCCTGACTGATGAGGTGCTGGACAATACGCGACACCAGACCCGAACTGGCCTTGGTTCGTGACACCAACTCGCTTTGAACCCAGATGCGGTCACGGTCAGTGAGCAGGCTGCGGACAATGCTCGCGCTCTTTCCCACAAAAATATTGCGCGGCTCCAATTCAAATCGGAAGTCCCGGCCATACAACGCCCGGCGATCCACCAGCAAGCCTTCGGCACGAAGATAAGCCCGCCCGTTGAGGTCAATGGCTGCCAGTCGTTTTTGGCGGCAAAATTCCAGTATTCTTCCAACCAACTCCGGGACAACCAACAGTGGCGGCGACGAGTTCGTCCAGGCTTTCAGAATGGACTCCAATTCCGGGATGCTTGGTTTCAATAGGTAAACTGGCTTGAACTGGAAGGTTCGCGCATCCAGATTTAATTCGACCAGCGAAAGATGGTTCTGCTTGAGCTGTCCCGGCGGAACGAGCCAGCGCAATTCCGTCTCGTCCTCAATCAGTTGTCTGAAGTGATGGACAAGCTCACTTTCGTAGCGGATGGCCGTACTTTTACTGGAATCTGTCGTTTTCAAAGTTCAGTGAAAATGGCATATTTTAGTAAGAAAGCAACCTGTTTTTATCAGAATTGGCGTTCCTTACTGGATAGTAAGAATTTGCATTTTTGATAAAAATCATCATTTTTCGCCTATTTGGCATATTTCGCGGTTAACCACGTTTCAGCCGGCCAGGTGGCTCAAACCACAACCTTTCACCCTCCGCATGTCTTGCGGTTGACGCGGGCCGGCAGCGCCAGCGGGGGGGGGGGAAGGCGAGACGAAGGCTGAAGGCTGAAGGCTAATGGCTAAAGGTTTCAGGGGTAACGGTTTACCCAAGGTAGCGCGTACCGCGCAACCTTGGGCTGAATGCTCTTACCCCGTTGGGGTAACGGTTTACCTATGGCGTGACGCTGCCGTGGGAGGTCAGGGTTTTCCCGGTCTGGCGGACGCCCTGTGGATCGAATACCACCACCTTCAATTGCGTGTAGATGTCCTTGCCGTCGTAGTGCCCTTCGGTTTTCCAACTCAGGCGGCGGGCGGTGTCGTTCCAGGTGAACGTGGTGCGGCGATTTTTTCCCTTGAGATAAGCCGTCGTCACGCCGTCGTCTTCCACGAGGGTGAAGGTTGCGTTACGGCCCGGATAGACTTGCACCTCCAGCGGCCCGCCGGGCATTTGCAACGTGTGTTCGATCACCGGCCCCAACGGCAGAATGGTTCCGGCCCGGACATATAACGGAATGTCACTCAATCCGGCGGTGGCGGTTATGGTGCGGTTGCCCGCCTGGCGCTGATTGGTGTTGAACACGTACCAATCATCGGCCGGCAAATAGACCGCCCGCTCGTTGGTCTCGGTCAGAATCGGCGCGGCCAGGAGGCCATCGCCCATGAACCACTGGTCCGACATATCGGCCACGTTCGGGTCCTGCGGATATTCCATCAACATCGGCCGCATGAGCGGGACGCCGGTTTCGTGGGCTTCGTAGGCCAGGCTGTAATAATAGGGTATCAGACGATACCGCAGGTCGAGGGCCGACCGCATGGCCTGCTCGGCGTCCGCACCAAACAGCCAGGGGAAGTGCGGTTGGGCGAGTTGCGTGGAGTGGGCGCGCATGATGGGATAAAACACCCCGGACTGCATCCAGCGCGTGAAGAGTTCCGGCGAAGGCTCGCCGCGGAACCCGCCAATGTCGCAGGTTTCATACGGCAGGCCGGCCAGGCTCCAATTCAGCAGGTCGGTGGCCGTCCTGCCCACTTGCGGCCACAACGCTTGCACGTCGCCCGTCCACGCGGCGCCACCCAAGCGCTGGAGACCCGGCGAAAACGAGCGATTCAGCGTCCAGAGCCGCATTCCCGGCTTGCACGCATCCTGGGCTTCCTGCTCGGCCATGATCCAATAGAAAAACGTCGTGAACGTCGCTTCGCCTTCGTCATTCCACCAGCCGTCCACGCCGCACTTCAAGAGCGGCTCAATCTGTTGCGCATACCAGTCGCGAACGGCCGGGTCGCGATAATTGAGCACGCGGGGAACCAAGCCGCCATGAATACTTTGCCAGTTGGGCAGGTCCCAGTGTTTCTCATGCATCATCTTCAAAAGTTCCTCATTGCCCAGGCGTGGCTTGCGAATGAAGACCGAATACAAATCATCCGCCCGGTACGCCGCGATTTGCGCCGCCGGGTCGGGAAACAACTTGGGATTCCAACTGAAATCCTTGAACGTGGGCGAACCCGAATCCGGTATCGAATAATCAATGACCGGCGTGTACCACTCCACGTCGAATATGAAGGCGTCAATCGGCAAATGGCGGGAGAGATATTGGTGCATCGTATCTTCAATGTAAGCGCGGTCCTTCCAACCCCAGCGGCTTTGCATGAATCCGAACGTCCACCGCGGCGGCACTGGCGGGAAACCGGTCAAGTTCGCATTGGCGGTCGCGGCTTCGCGGAGATTCGCAGTCGGCATCAGGTAAAGGTCCGCCGTTGCGCCGGGGAAGGTCCATCTCACGCAGGCCTGGTCAGGTTTGCTATCCCACGACGCGGGCTTATTATCGTCGCTGGTCACGCCCAGGACGCTATAACCGGCCGAGGACCAATAATAAGGAATCACCGCCACACCATTGGCCAGATGGGAATGTGCCTCCGATTGTTGCAGCGTTTCGGGGCCGATGATGTCGGGAACGTCCGTGCCCAATTTCTGGCCCATGCCATTGCCACATCCGTAAAATGCCGGCGCACTGCCCGGGTCCCAGCCCACGTCAATCGCCACCTGTGACGCGCCCGATCCGGAAGCAATCTTACCCGCAGGAATGAGCGTTTGCCCCGACGCAGACTTCAATGTCCACTGCCCCGTGGCCGGATTGATGGACAGTTCGCCGGCGGAAGTTTTGACGCCAACCGAATCACCGCTCTGGTCCAACTGCCAGTTGACCCGCTTGCCCGACGACGCCAAAAAAGCGCTCGGCGCGGGCACGGCGTTCCCGCCGTAAGCCACGCTGATGCGAAACGCCGCCGGCGCCACGGCCACCAGGTCCACTTGGGCCTCGCCCACCTTCACCTGGATGCCGTCCGGAACTTTCTGATACGCTGCATCCTGCGCCCGAACCGCGAGGGCGCTCACGGTCAGGAGGGTTGCCAGCGCGAAATTGCGCGAAGTCCGGTGATATTTCATCATAATCTTGGTGTGGTCAGGCATGGATTCAAAGTGTCAATCTTCATCCCGCGTGTCAAGAAAACGGAATTCAGGGTAGTGCCCGAATTTGCAGTGAAGCGCGGGATTCAGCACGACTCCAGGGGCGAAATGCTTTGGCCGTTGAAGCGGCATAAATGCCGCGCGCCGGAAAATGGGGCACTCCAAGACGCTGGCGCGGCAGTTGGTTCATGGTCACAGTGTATGCGAAAAGGCGGAAGGGGGCTTTCCATGAACCCGATCCCTCACCTCACCCTGACCCTCTCCCCTCCCATCCGATGGGAGCGGAGAGGGGAAAGCAGGCGGGCAACATTCATATTCGGAGGCTCGCCTGGCATCGGCAGGTTCAAGGACGCGCTGCCACTATTTCACCGTGACACTTCCGCCGGATACCAGCGACCCTTTGGCTTGGTGAACACCTTGCGGATCGAATACCTCGACCTTCATGTGTTTGAAGATGTCCTTGCCCGCATACGGACCTTCCACCTTCCAACTCAGCCGCCGCGCCGCGTCATCCCAGGTGAACGTCGTGCGGCGGAACTGGCCGTTGAGATACGCCGTCGTTTTGCCATCGTCTTCCATCAGGGTGAAGGTCGCATCCCGCCCCGGATAGACCTGCACCTCCAACGGTCCGCCGGGCAACTCGGACGTGTGTTGGATGACCGGCCCCAAAGGCAAAATGCTCCCGGCGCGCACATAAAGCGGAATTTCATCCAGTCCGGCGGTGACGGTTATGGTACGGTTCCCATCCAGCCGTTGATGGCTGGTGAAATCGTACCAATCGCCGGCCGGCAAATAGACTGAACGCTGATTGGATTCGGTTATAATCGGCGCCACCATCAGGCCGTCGCCCATGAACCACTGGTCGGACATGTTGGCCACGTTGGGATCCTGGGGAAATTCCATCACCAGCGGCCGCATCAGCGGTACGCCCGTGTCATGCGCTACATAGGCGAGGCTGTAGTAATAGGGAATCAGCCGATACCGCAGGTCGAGCGCGAGACGAATGTCCTTCTCGGCCTCCAGCCCGTAGAGCCAGGGGAAATGGGGTTGAACTTTTACGTCCGAATGCGCGCGCATGACCGGAAGGAAAGCTCCCACCTGCATCCAGCGGGTGAACATCTGTGGGGTGGGCGTGCCCAAAAATCCGCCGAGATCGCAAGCGCCGTAGGGCATGCCGGCCAGGCTCCAATTGAGGAGGTGGGTGGGCGTAAGCGCCAATTGCGCCCAACTGGTGCCAATATCGCCCGTCCAAGCCGCGGCGCCCAGCCGCTGGAGGCCCGGTTCAAACGCGCGATTCAGCGTCCACAGCCGCATGCCGGGCCGGAATCTTTCCTGGGCATCCTGTTCGGCGAGGTTCCAGTAATAATAGGTGCAATACGTCCCTTCGCCTTCGTCATTCCACCAGCCGTCTATCCCGCAGGCCAGCAGCGGTCCGAGCTGCGGCGTGTACCACGCGCGCACCGCCGGGTCGCGATAATTCAGGCCGCGCGCGTCCAATCCCCGCCCTTGCTGCAGGCCCGCCAGCCCCCAGCCTTTTTCGCGCATCATGTTCAGCAAGGCGGTGTTGCCCAGGCGCGGCTTGCGAATGCCCACGAAGTGCACACCGTGCGCATTGAAATCGGCTATTTGAGCCGTCGGATTGGGGAACAGCAACGGGTTCCAGCCAAAATCACTAAAGTCCGCCTCACCCTCCGGCCTGACCGAGTAATCCGGATGTTTCGTGTACCATTCAAAATCAAAGATCAGCACATCCAGCGGGAGATTGCGGGTGAGGAACTGGTGAAACGCATCCTCCACGTAAGCGCGGTCCTTCCATCCGTAGCGGCTTTGCATGTAACCAAACGCCCACCGCGGTGGCACCGGCGGAAAGCCGGTCAATTGGTCGAACGCAGTCGCAACGGCGCGGAGATTCGCGGCCGGCATCAGGTAAAGATCCGCCGTCGTGCCGGGAAACGTCCAATTGATGCAGCCTTGGCCCGGCGTCGCAGACCAAAAGGCCGGTTTATTATCATCGCCGGCTAGAGCCAATACGCCGTAACCTTTCGGCGCCCAAAAATACGGAACCACCGCCACGCCGTTGCCCACACGGGTCTTTACGTCAGACTGCTCCAACGCCCGCGTGCCATTGCCGCAACCATAGACCGTGACCGGCGTATCCTTGTCCCAGCCAACACTAACCACGACCGAGCCTGTATCCGCATGTCCCAGGTCGCACGGAGGAATGAGCGTCTGGCCATTGGCGTCTTCGAGTGTCCATTGGTGTTGGGCCGGATCCACGAGCAGTTCGCCCGCGTCGGTTGTGATTCCCACCAACGCGCCTTGTTGCACCGGTTGCCAGTTGACTTGCTCCCTGCCCACCGACCCGGCGAGAAAGACGCTGGCCGCAGGGGCGGGCGTGCCGCTGTAAGAGACGCCCAGATGCAGCGCCGTCGGCGTTGCGGCGGTGAGTTCGACCACGGCCTCGCCAACTTTGAGCTGGATCCCGTTCTCGATTTTTTGATAAGCCGCGTCCTGCGCCTGGAGTTGCGACAAGCTGGCCAGGAGGAGGGTTGACAGGACGAACGTGCACGATTTCCAATGATTGCGTTTCATGGTCTTGGTGTGGTCAGGCATGGGCAGAAAGTGTCAACCCCCATTTCCGCTGTCAATTCCATCCTGTGACTCCCCTTTCCGAAATAAACGCGAATACCGATCACCAATTATTGCTGATTGCCGATTGCCGATTGAAGTTTGGGACCGCGAAAGCGATCCTCCTTCGCCGAAGGCTATGCGCGCCCGGCCGTTAAGATCACAGTTTTCGATTTTAGCGCAGAACTCGTCACAGATTGTGATGAGTCGTCAGAAGGGGACACGTTTAAGATGCCAGTTTGGCATCTTAAAGCAGCGGCTTCCTGTTGGGTAAGCTGAAACATGAAATCTTGAGGGAAACGTTCCAGGTTGCGTTTCACGGCGCGATTGAGTGCGCCGGTCTCAACGCCGTAAAGCCCGGCGAGATCGGAATCGAGCATCACCTTCTCATGGCGAATCCAATGCACCATGGGGGCAATGGCCGAAGGCGAAAGGACAAGGGCGCGATGTACGATTTACGATTTTGGACACGCCGCCCTGCGCCGTCCGTGCCCATCGCCGGCAGAGGTAATCAAAAATCTCGCCCGGTGGCAGCGCAACCGCTAGCATCCCACGATATGGTGCGGTTGGTTTTGTTCGACATTGACGGCACGCTCGTTCACACGGGGGGCGCCGGCATTCGCGCTTTTGCCAAAACGTTTGAAACCGAGTTCAACGCCCGTGACGGCGTGGAAAAAATCCAGTTCGCCGGCCGCACCGACATCGCCCTGGTCCGCGAATTCTTGGGCGTCCATCGCATCCCTGCCACCCCGGAGAATTTCCAGCGCTTCTTCGAACGTTACGTCTTCTGGCTGGACCAGACGGTCGCGGCAGCGGACGGCGGACGGTGCCGCGGCGTAACGGAGTTCCTGGATGGTTTGCGCGCGTTGCCGCAACCGCCCACGCTCGGCCTGCTCACCGGCAACATCCGCCTGGGCGCGGAAATTAAACTGCGCCGCTACGGTTTGTGGGAGCCGTTCGCGACCGGCGCGTTTGCCGACGATCATGAGGAGCGCGATCAAATCGCCGCCGCCGCCCTCGCGCGCGGCCGCCGGTTGCTGGGACAGGATCTGGAGCCGCAGGAAATCGTGGTGGTCGGCGACACGCCCTATGATATCCGCTGCGGCAAATTCATTGGCGCCCGCGTGCTGGCCGTGGCCACCGGCGGCGCGACCCTGGAAGGATTAAAGAAACATTCGCCCGATTGGGCGGTGGAAGACTTGACCTGCTTATCCGCGGAAGAAATTTTGCCACCCACCGATTAACTTCCATGAACTCATCTGATAAACCATTGATTCTTTTCGACCCGCACCCGCGACCCATTGACCCCCTGTTTGATCCCGCGACCAAAAAGCGATTGGAAGGTTTCGGGCACGTCATCTGGCACGAAGGCTCCCTCGCGTCGAACGAATATATTGAAAAGCATTTACCGGAAACGGTGTTTCTGGTCGGGCAATCGGCAATGCCCAAGGAGCGTCTGGACCGGGCGCCGAAGCTGAAGGCAATTTTCAACGTGGAAAGCAACTTCCTGCCAAACGTGGACTATGTGGAGTGTCATCGCCGCGGAATCCATGTGCTTTCCACCGGGGCGGTGTTCGCGAAGCCCGTCGCGGAAATGGCGCTGGGCATGGCCCTCTCACTGGCGCGGCGCATGCATCAGGCCGATGCGGCCATCCGCAGCGGTTCCGAGTCGCTTTACGGCATGGAAGACAACTACGACTCCATCCTGCTGTCGGGCCGGACGATGGCGGTGGTTGGTTGCGGCAACGTCGGGCGCGCGCTGCTTCCGCTGCTGCGGCCGTTCGGCGGGGAAATCCTCGCACACGATCCGTGGATTCATCCCAGCGTGCTGAAGGAACTGGGCGTTACGCCCGTGCCGTTGGAAGAATGCTTTCAAAGAGCCACCGCCGTGTTCCTGATGAGCGCCGTCACGACGGAAAACGCGGGCGGCATCGGCAAACGCCATTTTGACATGATGCGCCCAGGCAGCCTGGTACTGCTGGTGAGCCGGGCGGGCGTGGTCAATTTTGACGAACTGCTTGAGGCGGCGGCATCCGGACAAGTGCGCGCTGGAATTGATGTCTGGCCGGACGAGCCGATTCCGGCGAACCACCCGGCGCGCAAGACACCCAACACACTGCTGCAAGCGCATCGCGCGGGCAATGTCCCGGAAATCTGGCCGTGGATGGGGCATCTCGTCGTGGACGATATGGAGCTGATGCTCAAGGGACTGCCGCCGCAGCGGTGTCAGAAGGCCCAGTGGGAAACGGCCGCAAAGATACGCAGCAAACCGGTGAAATGACTCCTGAGAGACAGGGCGGGTAACCCGTTGGAATGAAATCGTCGCTCATTCGCTTCATGCTCGTGTTGCTTGCGACGGCAGGTTTCGGTCTCACTTGCTTTGCCGCGCCGCTGGATACATCGCCGACCAACCCAATTCCGGCGGGCAAGCAACGCACGATAGCCCTGCTGTTTGACGACTTGACGGCCCCCTTCTGGCTGCAAAGTCGCGAGGCACTGCGGAGCGAAGCGCACCGCCGCGGCTGGTTGGTGCTCGAGGCGGTGTCCAACATGAATGACAGCCGCCAATACCAGCAGTTGAAGGCGATGATTCAACGCGGAGTTGACGGAATCATCATCGCACCCACCGACAACAAGGCGGTCATTCCGGCAATCCAGGCCGCCAATGAGGCTCACATTCCAATTGTCTGTTTCAATCGTCCTCCGGCGGAGAGCGGCGCCTATTCGGTGGCGGTCGTGTGCGATAATCGGGCTCTAATGCGCCGCGCGGTGCTTGCGCTCATCGAAAAGGCGCGCAGCCAAGGTGACCATTGCAAAGCGGCGCTCCTGGTGGGTGACTTGGGAGACTTGAACGCCGTGGACCGCCGCGCCGGGTTCGAAGAAGCGGTCGCACAAAACAAAGACATCGTGGAAGTCGTGGCGGAAATTCCGACCGAGTGGAACGCGGACAAGGCCTTCGCCGGACTGGTCAATGCCTTGCAAGCGCACCCTGACATCAACCTGCTGGTGACCTCTTCCGACTTTCTGACGCCTCAGATTGAACAGGCGCTACGGCTGGCCGGCAAATGGGAGAAGACGGGCAAACCCGGACACGTTTGGATCGCCGGATTCGATGGCGACGAGAACGCCTATCGTGAGCTTGCCGCCGGCTACTACGACGTGGATGGCGTCCAGAATAACGGCTACGAAGTGAAGCTGGCCTACGAGACGCTGGAACGCGAGTGGCGGGGCGAAAAGCCGGCGAAAACCGTATTTGACCCGGGCTTGGTGGCCACGCAGGACAACCTAAAGGAAAGCCGAAGCGACATGTGGGGTTATCAGGTCTGGCTGGCCGACCAGCAAAAAGGAACGGCATCCGAGACTCCGCAAGCCCGGTCAAACGCAGGCTCAGTGCTGGCGAATCTCGCTGCCGGCCTTCGCTCAATGTTCACGTGGGGCGCGGCGGCCGACATCTTCACCGCCATGCTCCCGCTGGCGATTCTGGCCACCGGCCAATTGCTCGTGTTGCTGCTCCGCGAGATTGATCTCTCGATGCCCGGCGTCATGGGCTTGGGAGCCATCCTGGCGGCCGCGGTCATGACCCGGCATGGCGACGGCCAATGGCTCTCGAGCCTTTCGGGCATTCTGGTCTGCCTCTCCATTGGCGCTCTGATTGGCGCTTTCAACGGTGTTTGCACGGCGGTGGTCAAGATGCCCTCGTTCATTGTGACGCTGGTGACGATGATGACGGGCGGCGGAGCGGCCGTGTGGTATGCCTCGACCCTCAGCGACTCGGTCAGCATCGGCGGCCTGCCGGAATCGTTCTGCACCATCGGCTACGGCACTTGTTTCGGGATTCCGATTGCATTCGTGCTGTGCGCCGCGGTGCTGCTGGCGACGATGTACATTTTATCGCGGACGATCATCGGGCGTTGGATCTATGCGATCGGCCACAACCCCAAGACCGCGCAAATTTGCGGTGTGCCGGTCAAGCTCGTGACCATCGGGGCTTTCGTGGCGTCCGGGTTCTGTGCGGCGCTGGCGGCGATCATCTACACCAGTCGCATGGAAAGCGGTTCCCCAACCCTCGGGAAAGACATGCTGCTGGATGTCATCGGCGCCGCAGTCATCGGCGGAGTGAGCCTGTTCGGCGGGCGCGGCACCGTTCGAATGGTCATCGTCGGAGTTTTGTTCCTTTCCGTCCTTGACAAGGCCCTCCAGCTTATGGGTCTGCCCTTTTTCATCGTGCTCAGTGTCAAAGGCATCGCGATTCTCGCGGCCACATTCATTGATATTACCCGGCGCCGACGCGCCGCCAAAGCATGAATGCGAATTCCACCATAACCGATACGCCGCGACTGCGGGTGGGGGGAGTAACCAAGAGCTTCTCCACTGTGCGCGTGCTGCACGGCGTGAGTTTTGAGATCGGCGCGGGAGAAGTCCTCGGCATCGTCGGCGAAAACGGTTCCGGCAAATCAACCCTGATGAACATCATTGCCGGCGTCCTTGCGCCCGATGAGGGCGCCCTGGCGCTGGACGGACACGAATTTGCTCCCGCAGATCGCCGGGCCGCGGAAAAGGCCGGCATAGCGTTTATTCAGCAGGAGCTGACAATTTTTCCGAATCTATCGGTTGAAGAGAATCTGCTTTTGGGCCACGCGCCACGGGTATGGGGCGCCCTGCCGTTCATTTATCGAAAGCAGCGCCGGACGCGGGCGATGGAATTCCTGCAGGTGGTGGGACTCGACGTGAACCCGGGCACGCCGGCCAGCCGGCTATCGCCCGGCGAAAGGCAATTGTTGGAAATCGCCCGCGGGCTTTCGATTGATGTTCGGGTGATGATCTTCGACGAGCCGACCACTTCCCTGGCCAACCAGGAGACGGAACGGTTGTTCGCGCTGACCCGCCGGCTCAAGGCTTCCGGCATCGCGATATTATACGTCAGCCACGTGCTGAATGATGTCCTCCAGCTCTCCGACAAACTTCTGGTCATGCGCGATGGCCGGGTGACCTTTTACGGGCCCCGGGCGGACATGACCCCGGAACGATTGATTGTCGCGATGGTCGGCCGATCCATTGACGCGCTATTTCCGCCTTCTCGCGGAACGTTGGCCAAGCGGGAAGAATCCCCTCTCCTCGAATTGCGCGGCGTGAGCGAACCCGGAATCGTCGCAGGCATCAATCTCAAGGTGACGGCGGGCGAAATCGTCGGCATCTCCGGTTTAATGGGCTCGGGTCGCACCGAGTTGGCGCGCATCATTTTCGGTCTCGATCCCCACCGTCAGGGGCAGATAACAGCGAATGGAGCCACCTTGACTCCGGGTGATCTCAGCGCTCGCCTGCGCACCGGCATGGCTTTCCTGACCGAGGATCGCCGGCACGAAGGGCTCATGATGGATGCCAGTACCTCCGAGAACCTGGCGCTCGCCGCCCTCCAATCATTTTCGTCGAGGATTTATGGGCGACTGCAAACGGCGACGCTCAAGCAGGCGTTGAAGGAAATGGCCGGGCAACTTCGTTTGAAGTGCGACAACATTGAAACCTCGCCGGTGCGCTCCCTTTCGGGCGGCAATCAACAGAAGGTTGTGATTGGGCGCTGGCTTTTGTGCCAACCCAGGCTTCTGATTCTGGATGAGCCGACCCGCGGCGTGGACGTCGGCGCCAAGGAGGAAATCTATGCCCTGCTCGCTGCGCTGGTCGCGCAAGGAAAAGGCGCTCTGGTCATATCCTCCGAGATCGAGGAGCTCATCGGGCTGTGCGATCGCATCCTCGTCATGCATCGAGGTTGCATCGTCAGCGAATTCAGCCGCGCGGAATTCGATCAAAAGAAGATTTTGTCGGCCGCATTGGGTCAAGCGGAGAGCCTTTTTGCATCCGGCAAATGCGTCGAAGGGCAAACGCATTTCCGGGCAAAAAGGAAACCTGTATGAAAACAGAATCAACCATACAAGTCCTCAACCGGACTCTACGGTGGTCGCCGCTGTTGTTCCTCGGCCTGGTGGCCATCGTTTTTGCCAGTATGTCGCCACGGTTTTCCACGATCAGCAACCTTCAGGCGATCCTCGTGCAATCAAGCTGGCTGGCACTCGTCGCCTTGGGCATGAACTTCGTGCTGCTGACCGCAGGCGTGGATCTCTCCGTCGGAGCCATCATGTATGTCGCCGCAGTAACCGTAAGCCTGGCAGTCCCCGCCGCGCCGATTTGGGTGGTGGTGCCGGTCGCCCTGCTCGTGGGAGCGGTCTTCGGTGGCGCGAACGGGTGGCTGGTTGTGCGCCTGGGGATCCCGCCGTTCATCGCGACCCTCGCGACCGCGTTCATAGGCCGCGGGTTGGGACTTTTTTTCTCGGAAAATCATGTGCTTGACGCCGGAGTTCGTCTCGCCGCCGTGGGTCGAGAGTCCTGGTTGGGTTGTCCGGTGGTAATCTGGTTCGCCGCCGCTGGAGCACTCGTCTCATTGACACTGATGCGAGCGTTGGAATTCGGCAGCTTCGTGCGGGCCATTGGTGCCGATCATGAAGGGGCACGGCGGGTGGGCGTGCCCATTGCCCGCGTGACTTGGAGCGTTTATGCGCTGGCCGGTGCATTCGCCGGCATCGGCGGTCTGATCTCTCTGGCCCAGACGGCTTCCGTTTCACCGGCATTTGGCTTGAACGCCGAATTTCTCGCGATTGCCGCGGCGGTGCTTGGCGGCACCAGCCTTTTCGGCGGACGCGGCAGCATCTGGGGGCCGATCGTGGGCGTCGTTCTGATCACGACGGTTCAGAACGGCATGGCCTTGATTAGCGCCAACCCTTACGCCTATCCCGTGACGACCGGTATCGTCATTTTCATCGCAGTTGCGCTGGATTCCCTGCGCTCCCGTTTGACCGCCCGCGTCGAACGAAAGCGAATCCGGATGGTTGAACCCGTGAGCGCGTGATTTTTCCAGCGCCTGATGCAAATGCCGCATTTCGTTCGCCAGTCGTTCAGGGTCAAAAATCGCAGTTGCAACTTTGAGGGCCGGCGTTATTTTGCCGCCCATGTCCAAGCCAAGCCATTCTCAACCGGGCGACGCATTGACCCGCCGCCGATTCATCCAGACCTCCACCGCGGCGCTGGCCGGCTCGACGCTGCTGCCGTCGTTGGCACTGGCAGACGCGCCGGCCGATGCCGCGCTGCCCGCCGGCACGAGCCTGAACTGGGACCAGACGAGGGCCGCCACGGTGAATGCCAAACGGTCGCAGGCAGCCCTCAACGGTCTGTGGCGCTTCGTACCGGCCGTGGCCGGAGAAACCGCTCCGCCAAAAGCGGGATGGGGGTATATCAAGGTGCCCGGCAGTTGGGCGAGTCTTAGGGACGGGAGCGCGTCATCCGATGTAGTGGCCCGCGGCAGCGGTCCGCAGTGGGACAATTACAATGGGGCGCGGGTGGGCAGCGCCTGGTACGAGCGCCAGGTGCCGATCCCGGCGGATTGGCAGGGCCGACACGTCAGCCTGCGCTTTGACCGGGTGTGCACGGACGCGATTGTCCATGTCAACGGCGTGCAATGTGGACAAGTGCCCTGGCCGTGGGGGTCGGTGGACATCACGCGTGCGGTCACGCCGGGCCAGACGGCCGATATCCAGGTGCTGGTGGCTGCCATCGCCGACTCGGAGATGGTGGGTCATTTCTGGCAAAACGCCTTTATGGCCGTCACCTACGAGGAAGCCAGGCTGGCGACGCGGGGTCTCACCGGCAACGTCTATTTGGAAAGCCGCGCCAGCGAGGCGTGCGTGACCGGCGTCTTCGTCCGCACCTCCACGCGGCACAAGAACATCGCTGTGGACGTGGACGTGGCGGGCGTCACGCAGGCGGGGCCGGTGCATTTGGTGGCGGACATGCTCAACGAAAAGGGCGAGGTGGAGAAGAGCTTCACGGCGGACGCGGCGGCGTCGGCCAACCCAACGCAGACCGTGACCGCCTCGTGGCCCTGGGCCGACCCGCGTCTATGGGACGTGGACCAGCCCAACCTTTACACCCTCCGGCTCAGCGTGAAGGGCGCCGGTGTGGATGACCAGTTCGACCAGCCCTTCGGCTTCCGCGAGTATTGGGTCGAGGGCCGGCAGTTCTTCCTCAACGGCACCGTGATCCGCCTGCGGCAGCCGTGCTTTCTTAATGGTCCGGTCGGCCAGGTCGGCGACAACTTTTCGGAGTTCGGAACCTGGACTCCGGATACCCGCGGCGATGACTCCGACGCGGGGCCGGATCTCGAGCATTGCGATCACACCGGCTATCTGGCGGCGGTATATATTCTCGACGCCAACCGGTTCATGCGGGATTCGCGCGGAAATTTCAACTGGAAACAGAACCGGCCGCGCGCCTTGGAGCGCGCCGCGGTGTGGCAGAGTCACTACCGCAATCATCCGTCCCTGGTGATGTGGGTTGCCGGCGCCGATTTCTTCAACAATGCGGTGGATCAGGATCCGCGTCACATGGGCCGCCACGGCTGGGTCCAGAACGACCCGAGCTGGCAGCAGCTCCTGGCTGACGCCCAGGACATGTTCGATGCCCTCAAGCAGCTTGATCCCACCCGGGTCTATTACAGCCACGAGGGGGCGGACACCGGCGATGTCCATTCGATGAACTGCTATCTGGACGTGCTGCCGCTCCAGGAGCGGGAAGACTGGTTGAGCGCGTGGGCCGAAAGCGGCGAGATGCCCATTACCATGACCGAGTTCGGCACTCCCACGGAGTGCTCTTTCCGGCGCGGGCATCATGGCTTTGGCACCAACATCCATAGCGAACCCTGGTTGACGGAATACACCGCCATCTACTTTGGCACAGACGCCTTTGCCTCGGAGGAACCAAAGTACCGGCAGTGGATTCACAGCCAGTTCGTCAACGGCATGAACTACAAAACGTCCCAGGACACGTTGGAGCAATTTCCCATCATGCACAAAATCCAGACGCTGTTCCGCAAGCACACTTGGGAAAGTTGGCGGACCGCGGGATTGCCGGGCGGGCTGAAGTCCTGGTCGTGGTTGCAAGACCAACTCAAGGAGGTCAACTACCCGACCCTGGCCTGGATCGCCGGCCCCGCGGGTGATTACACGGCCAAGGACCACCACTTCCAATCCGGCGGAAAGTTCCAGAAGCAGATTGTGCTGATCAACGATACCCGCCAACCGCAGGATTTTACGGCCACCTGGACCGCCACCGTCGGCGGCCAGACGGTGGGCCAAGGCCAACTGCACGGCACCCTGGCGATTTCGGAGATCCGTAAAATGCCAATCGAGATCCCCGCGCCCCGCGTGGAGGCCGGCGGCAAGGCCGATGGCCAGATTTCGCTGACCGCAACGATCGGGGAGGCGACCCACGATGACACCTTTGCGTTTCAGGTCTTTGGCGAGGACCAGCCGGGTAGCGGCGACGTTGCCACGGTTGATCCCGACGGCCTGACCGGCAAAATGGTGGGCATCCTGGGCTATACGACCCATGCCTGGAATGGCGAAGCGGCGCCGCTGGTGATAGTTGGCCGCAATGCCTTGAAGGACAACCCGGCAACGGCTGCCCAACTGGAACCCTATGTGCGGGGTGGCGGCCGGGTGCTGATTTTTGCGCAAGACCCGGGCTGGATGACCGAAGCCCTCGGGTGGCGGGTATGCCCAAAGGTGAGCCGGTGTGTCTTTCCCCTGCCGCACTCTCCGATCACCCAGGGGATTGAAGCCGACGACCTGCGTGACTGGGCCGGCAGCAGCACATTGATCGAAGCTTACCCGAAGTACGAGGGCGACTACCTCCGAGGCAACGAAGGCACCCAGCCCTACGCCGGCTGGCACTGGGGCAACCGCGGCGGAGTGAGCAGCGTGCCAATCGAAAAACCCCACCGCAGCGGCTGGCGGCCGCTGCTGGAATGCGAATTTGACCTGGCCTACAGCCCGCTCATGGAACTGGACTACGGCCAGGGCCGGCTCATCGTCTGCACCCTGGACGTGGAAGACCACGTGACATCGGATCCGGCGGCGCGGCGCATGGCCGGGCGCATTGTGGATTATGCGCTGCACTCCCCCTTGGCGCCGCGAGCGACCAAGGTTGTCTATCTGGGCGGGGCGACAGGTGCGGCCTGGCTGGACAAGATCGGGGTGAGTTATGATCTGTCCGAAACGCTGGACGCAAGTGCCGGGCTGGTGCTCATCGGCGCGGATGCCACGGTGGACACGGCGGCGCTCATCACCTATTTGGAGGCCGGCGGCAAGGCATTCTTCCTGCCGCGCGCGCAAGCCCAGGGTGGCCTGGGCACCACCCTGGCGCCGGCCCCGGATCAATTCGCCGGGTCGCTCTCGGCGCCCGACTGGCCCGAAGCCAGGGGCCTGAGCGCATCGGACCTTCGCTGGCGCTGCTACCTGGACTCTCCACCGTGGATTCTAAACAGCGGGGCGGACATCGGGGCGAACGGCCTGATCGGCCGCAAAGCGGTAGGCAAGGGCGTTGCGGTGTTCTGCCAGGTGAACCCGGATGGCCTCAACGCGACCGAGAAGACCTATTTGCGCTACACGCGCTGGCGGTCCACCCGCGCCGTGGCCCAACTTCTGGCCAACCTGGGCGCCAGTTTCGCGGTGGACAGCCGGTTTTTCCATCCGCTCGAGCCGGTCATGAACCCGCATCGCATGTGGATCGCCCCGGACGGCGACCGGTCGGGGCCTGATTGCAGCCCGCACGCGCCGGGTGGCCTGACCGAGCCGGCGAGCGCCCGGGTCGCCTATTATTACCCCGACTATCGCACGGATTTCCCGATGGGCGACAATCCCTACCGCTATTACCGGTGGTAGGTTTCTGCCCGTCAGTGGCAATGGCAGGCCCCGCCGCAGCAATGGCCGCCGCCTTGGCCGCCGCCGTTTCCGCGGGAGGGCGCGCCGCCGCCGTCAGCATGCGCTGCGGCAAACGTGGAAAACTTCTTCGATAGCTTGGCTGAACCGCAATGCGGGCATCGGGTACCCTTCCAGTCGCGCGAACGCACCAGGATCTCGCTGTCCCGTTCGCACTTTTCGCAATGAAACTCGTAAATCGGCATGAGGCTAGGATAACCGGCGAAAAGGAAAAGCACAAGCGAGCGCGCCGAGCCTGTCTTTTCCAATCAAAGATCCATCGTGAACCGGATGGCCACTTTTATTTGGGCGACCACCCTGGCGTCAAAGCGCCCCCGTCGTTCGGTCAATTCGTGCCAGCCGACGGCTCCCATTCCCAGCACGTTGGCGATCCAGTGAAAGCAGGAGTTTATTGCGCCGTTTTACATCCAGCAACGTGTCTTCCCGATGAATGGACAAGGCCAGGGGGACCCTGCCGGTTCTCCCAATTTGGGTAATAAACATGCGAACCAACTCCGGCGTATGAGTACCCAATTCTTTGGTTACCCGTTCGGCTTTGGCCAGCGCCCGTTTATCAACCCGGCAGCGGAAAAGCACAGACATGCTTCAACTGTGCCACAGGGCCACAGGTCGTCAAGGGACAAATTGGGCATCCGCCGCCTAGGCGGATATTCACCTGCTCCTTCAGCCCCCTCCGCCGCCTCCGCTTCCGCCGCCGCAATTGGCAATGCCATTGAAGATGATCAGCACCACGACCAAAAACCAGAAGATCGTCCCAAACGCCGCGCACACCACTCCCCAAATCCGATAAGGGCGCGCCGCGTTCCAATGGCGCTTCTCCTCCACGCGTATCCGGCCCGATAGCCACAAGGCAGCCAAGGCGCATGGCACACCAATGACCGGCAACAAACCCAACAGCCCGTAGGTGAAACAGCGAAGCGAGTTGTTGATCATCCGGATTCTCGCGCCGACGTCGTCGTTCATTGGGCCCTTCGACTTCCCAGATTGGACGCGCATTGAACCCCTGAACCTGTCGCAAGCTGCCAGTCCCCCGAGTCACCCGCAGCGCCCGCTGGCTGTCCCCTCTCCGCTCCCATTCTGATGGGAGGGGAGAGGGTTAGGGTGAGGTGAGGGCTCTTTGCTTTCATTGGATGTTCGATGTTCGATGTTCAATGTTCGATGTTTCCGGGTTCATGGGGAGCTGTCGGTTCATGGGGCCCCCGATTTTGCCGGCGGTTCCACGGCGATTACGGCGTTGGTCTGCGACCCGTCCAACCGCTGAATCTGGCGCTGTTCCAGCAGCTTGATGTTCCGGTGCAATTGCACCAAAGCCCGGCTGTTGGCCGTCACCAGAATCATCATGATGGCCAGCAGCGTGATGAAAATGATGACCGCCGAGCCGCCGGCGTTTGAATGGTTGCGTGGAATTCTCATGGCTTGGTTGGCGCCGCCTCAAAGGTGAACAGCAACGGCAGATGCGTCTCTTTCCGGCGCATTTTCATTTCCAATTCCCAGCGCCAGGCTTTGACCGGCCCGCGTGCGTCGGCAATCATCTGTGACGTTTGGACCGTGGACAGCAGCGGTTCCGAGTAACTGGCCGGGGCCAGTTGGCGGCGGACTTCACCGGCGCTGAAACGGTAAAGAATCTCGTTATTCCCGGAGGGAATCCGCAGTTGTTCATAGTCCCCGTTCGTCTCCACGGTTATGCCTCCGGTCGCGCTGCGGACGTCGGCGCGCCATCGCTCGCCCGCGCGCAGGGCGGCCGAAACGTCATCCGTGGCGTAGAGCAACGCCTCGGAATTGTCCCAGCACAGGTAGAACGTCACCAGGGCCAGGCCGAGGATCAGCGCGAAGATGCCGATATAAACGATGCACTCGACCAGCAGGACGCCGCTGGAGGCGCGGGCACGGACGATGACAGGCGACAGTTTCATTACTGTTTCACTTGACCGTGACCTCGCGGACAACTTCGCCGATGCCGAGGTGTTTGTCCGATTTCCATTCCAGGCGCAAATGATTTCCCGCCTTGGTCAATTCAAACTGGCCTACCGGCAGACGGGCGGCGGCGGCGGCGTGAACGGGATAAACCTGCCGGCCATCCGGAAAATCGCGCCACGCGCCGGCCGCCAGAATTTCCATTTCGCCATCCACGATTTCGGCTGCCACCGCCCGCGAATAATCCGCCCGGAGCAGTTGGCGGTCGCGGGTGAACGAATACGCCAGCGGCATGATGGCCAGCGTAAGAATCGCCATGCCGACGATCAGGTCGGTCATCAGGAAAAAACCCCGTTCACGGCGGTGCCTGGTCGCAAGTGGCTGTGGCAGCTTCGCGTTCATCGCATTACAATTGGCTCTTCAACATGGCTATTATCACGCCGAACATGGCGGTCGCGATCAGGCCCACCACCACCCCATTTAGAATCACCAACCCACTCGTCATGACATGCGTGGCAGTCTCCTGTTCGCGAAATGCCTTGGCGTCCAGTGCCTCGTGCCAGCCGCGTAGCGCGTCCGAGAACCCCCCTTTGGCGTGAACGGCGTTCGTCAGCCGCCAGTGAAATTCACCGCTATCATCGAAAAGCGGGACGGCATCATTGAGGCAGATGCCCTGTTGCAGCGCGCTAATCACGTGTCGGACACGGTGACGGCAGATTTCGTTGGCCGTGCAGTCACCGGCTATGCTGACGGCCTCAGCTTCCGGCACTTCGCCGTCGAGCAATACGGCCAGCATGGCGGAGAAGGTGCGCAGCAACTTCTTCCGTTTCCATGGAATGCACCAGGTAATCCAGTCCACGACCGGAACACTACGGAATTGAAACCAGCGGACAACACCCGGACCACCAATATAAAGGAATACCAGCACGGCCAGCGCCAGAAAAACCATGGCTTCGAAACCGACCAGAATGTGTGAATCGTTGAGTTCGAACACAAATTTCGTCAGTGGCCACGGTTGGGTGCCCATGCCCGCGGCTACCTCCTTGAACCGTGGAATGACGAAGGCGGATAGCAAACTTATCAGGCCGACGGCAATTGGGGCAAACAGCATCAGGATGGCCACCATGTAATACATGGTGGTGCGCACGGTGTCGGGTGCGATGCGCAGCACTTCGCGGCAGGCAGGCAGGACCTTTTTCAAGTCACCGAGCTTTTCGCCGGCACGAAGCATGGCATTCACTTGTGGCGGGAGGAACGTCGGCACCCGTTCCAGCGCTTCGCCCAACCGCGCGCCGCCTTGGATATGCGCGGCGACCAGAAAGCAACGGACGCCAATGGCCCGATCGCGGTTCTGCGCGGCTGACACAATCGCCTGTTCGACGGGTTGGCCGCGTTGCAGGACGGTTTCCAGCAAGTCGAGAAAGAAGAGTGCGCGGTCGCGCCGGCGCATGGGCAGTGAGAGGAGAAGATGCATCACCACGCAAAACGCGGCGCCCGGCAGCAGAATCAGAACCGCATACCAGAACAGAATTGCCAGAAATTCCCAATAATTGCTCATGCATCCAACCCGGTTTTTTCGACTTAGCCACTCAGCGAACTGACCATGGCGATTAACGGCAAAAACATGCTGATCACCAGAAATGCCTGCGAGATGACGATCGTCCCCAAAAACAGCGAGGCAGCCGGCAACACCGAGAAAAGTGCGACTTCGGTGCGATACATGGCACGCGATTGGTAAATTTCCGCAGCGCGACTGAACCCGGCGGCAAGGTCTTCCCCCGCGCTGGCCACCACCCAGACAAACATCGGCGGGATCATTCGGTTGCCAGTGGCGATTTCGGTAAATTTCGCGACACCAGCGGCCAGCCTTTTCCCCCATTCCCGCAAGTCGGTTGCGGCACCCGCGCTGCTTTCCAGTTGACCCACCAATCCCACGGCTTCCGGCAATGGAACGCCGTTTTTCAGCAGCATCGCCAACGCCGAAGCGACGCGCGCAACGGTGGCTTCCTTGAATGCGGGAAGCTGCCAAAGGTATTTTCCGCGCAGGGCAGGCTGGAAGACCATGCCCACCGCCAATAAGAAAAGGGCCCCCAGCACTACCGGGAATATCCAGATGGTTCGCAGTGTCGCAAAGGCAAGCAAGGTGGCCCCCGGAAGCCCGATCCCCATCCCGGAAAACACATCCTTGAAAGAGGGGCCGATGACGCACGTCCAAAGCAAAGCGATCACTGTCGAAATCAGAAACGCCGCGAACATCACAATGAGCGGATAGGTGAGCATGCTCTTGAGCCGCGTCCAAACGTCGTTCTGGCGCTGGAAATAATCCGCCAGCATGGTGAGTGCGCCCGGCAGGTCGTTGCTCTTGACGCCCACGAGCATCATGCGCTTGTAAAGTTCGGGAAGCTGCCGCGCTTTCAAGGCGTCGGCAATCGGCGTGCCTTTGGCCAGGTCTGCTTCCAGCGCCTGCAACTCGTCGCGCAAGGCGCCACGCCGCATCTCCTGGCAAAGCCGCCGCAACGCCCCTTCCAGTGGAATGCCCTCGCGCAGCATCGCCGCCAGTTGCTGGTTGAAAAATGCAAATTCATCGGTTTTCATAGGCCGAATACCCGCCGGTACTCTGCCTGATTGGACAGCCCCTGCTGCAAAAGCTCACGCGCCGATTCTTCCAACAACCGCACCGGCGCCAATGAAGCCAGATCCCGCTGCCGGATGCGGGCGCGCGCCGCCTCATCCACCCGCAGCCACTCCACCAGCGGCACCCGCCCCTGATACCCGGTGCGCAGGCAGGTTTCGCAGCCCGCGCCACGGCAGGCTCCGCAAAGTTTGCGGATAAGCCGCTGATTTAGAACCAGTTCCACCGCGCTGGCCACCGCGGAATAGTCGGCGCACATCACCAGCAATCGCTCAAATACGCCCCGGCACGAGCCGGCGTGCAGCGTGGAAATGACGAGATGGCCCGTCAGGCCGGCCCGTACCGCCAGTTGCGCGGTGGCCTCGTCGCGGATCTCGCCAATGATGAGCGCCTGCGGATCCTGCCGCAACAAATGCCGCGCGGCCTTGGCGAAATCCAAGCTGATGGCCTCGTTAATCTCCGTCTGCATCGTGCCCGGAATGACCTGCTCCACCGGGTCCTCGACCGTGATGATATGGCGTCCGCCGAGTTCGACGAGCTGCCGCAGGCACGCGTAAATCGTCGTCGTCTTGCCGCTGCCCGCCGGGCCGGTCAGCAGCAGCAGTCCGGCCGTTTGGCGAAGAAATCGTTCCAGTTCCGCTGTGGCGGAATCGCCCAACGACAACTCGCGCAGCGAAATGATCGGGGAAGAGTTGAAAAGCCGGAGCACGATCTTCTCGCCAGTCACCGTGGGGTACGTGGCCACGCGGACGTCGTTTTTGATTCCGAGATCGCCGTGCGCAATGCGGCCATCCTGCGGCAGCGATTCCTGGTAAGTCTTGAGCCTTGCGAGAAACTTGATGCGGCCAAACACGCGCTCGGCCACGCCGGACGCCAGTTCGCCGCCCGGCACGATAATTCCGTCAAGCCGGAAGCCTACTTCGGCGGCCGCCCCGCGCATTTGCAGGTGGATGTCGCTGGCCCCCGCGTGCTCCGCCTGCTGGACCAATTGCTCCAGAATTTTCGGCGCGGATTTATCGGCCGGCTGCTCTGGTTTCCTGGCCGCGCTCATCAATTTCAAGAATACTCCGGCTCGTTGCCGGCCTTCCATTTGATGTTGCAACCCACGCTGGCCTTTTGATCCGGCGGCACCGATTGACCGGCGAGCACCGCGTCCAGCGCGGCGCGCAAATCCTTGCCGGTCACCGGCACGCCATTGCCAGGCCGGCTGTCGTCGAATTGGCCGCGATAGACCAGTTTTCGGTTCCGGTCAAAAAGGTAAATGTCCGGCGTGCAGGCGGCGTGGTAGGCTTTGGCGACGGCCTGCGATTCGTCGTAGAGATACGGGAACAAATAGCCGGCGGCCTTGACTTCCGCCTTCATCCGGGCCGGGCTGTCGTCGGGATAATTGGCCACGTCGTTGGAGTTGATGGCGACGATGGCGGCGCCGCGGGGCAGGTAGTCCCGCCCCAGTTGCGCGAGGCCCGCGCGGATATGCTTCACATACGGACAGTGGTTGCAGATGAACAAAACCAGCAAGGCGGGCGTGCCTTGGAAATCGGCCAGCGCGACCGTCTTTCCGTTCGTGTCCGGCAACTTGAAATCGGGCGCCGCCGTGCCGAGCGGCAGCATGGTGGACGGAGTCATGGACATGTGAGAAATGTGGCGCGTGGCAGCGAACTCTTCAACTGCAAATTCGCATTTCCATTTCCCCCTCTCAACTTCACCCGTCAATTGGGTATTTCGCTACCGTCCTGGCAAATGACAGGTCCGTCCCGAAAGTCGAATACGAACGGAAACGGCAAACGCCACGCCACGCAGCAATCGGTGAACAGCGCCGTCAAGGTTTGGCGACGAGCGCTTTCATTTCGGCGGACAGAATGGCGCTGGCGTGAATGGCTTTGCGCAACGCCTTGCGCAAGGCGGCGGGCAAATCCTTGGCGAAGTACTGAACTTCCTTGCGCACGAAACGCGCGTTGAATTCGGCGAGTTGAATCTGTTTGAGATCGTTGCAGTCCACGATGGATGGTTTGTTCAGCACGTCGAAAATATCCGGCGCAAGATCCACGAGGGTCTCCGGGCAGGCTTTCCGGCGCCGTTTCACCTCCTCGACCTTCGATGTGACCACCGAGAGGACAAGCACTTGCTGGACGAGCGGTTCGGAATTTACGACGATGAAATAATGAGGCTCCGGCGAGGTGAGATGCCGTTCCGCGAAATAGTAGATGCTCCCTTCACGGGGCGTGAGCCGGAGTTTCAGATCAATGCCTGCTCCGGCCAAGTTCAACTCCAGCGTTGGTCGAAGGCCTGGCGCTGGCGAAACAAATCGCGCGCCACCTCGCGTTCTTTGGCGGTGAGGGCATGACAGGGATTATAGCCCGCCTCCGGGTCAGTAAAAAAGTCGGCGTAATCCATTGCCACACGGCGGCGTCCGCCGGATTTTAAGACGCGCTCGTGCCGCTTCCATTCGGGATACTGGTGTGTGATGTCGCGGAGTTGATATTTCGGAAGGTAACCGAAATTTTCCCACGCGAAGGTCAGCGCCTCAATGTCCGTTTCAGACAACACTGACTTGTCAACGTCAGCCACCGAGGTGTAGTCGTAGTCGCTCGTTCTTTCCAAAAATTTGCGGGCGTAGTCGCGGGCGGGCGCCGACAACATAGCATCGTCTTCGGCAACCTCTTTGGCCTCCGAAGCAACCGGGCCGTGGGTCATGGCGAAATAGGTGCACTCGCTGACCGGGCGTCCGAATTTGCGCAGATGATAGCGGTCGGCGAAGAACAGGAGCTTGATGGCTTTGAGCTTGTTGATGCGCCCGCCGGCTTGCCGGGCCAAAAAGTTCAACGCCTGCGTCGCTTTGCGATGGGCCAGAGACAAACTCATGGAGCTAATTTAGCATGAACGAAGCCAAGATTCAGGTGGCAGTATGACCTGTTTTCAGGATTTCCATCAAACGATTATTTCGGTACCGTCCTGCCGCATGACAGCCCCGTCTCAAAAGGCAATCACCGTTTAACGATTTAACCGTCACGTTTCACGCTTCACGCATCACCCTATCAGCAAAGGCCTCACGGGGTCGTTGACCTTATTGGGGAGCGGTTTCCAGGAGCAAGACCCAGTCTGGCTCGCCACCACTGTTATTGCCGGGCGTGGTAAATTGCTGCGTGCCGGTGTTGGCCAGCGGCGAGCCGGCAATGGCCTGGAAGGTGTTGGCGCAGGGATCAAACCAGCGGGCGGTGACGCTATTGTGGAGTTTGCTCATGTCCACCGTGATGGTTCCGCCTTGCGGCAGGTAGGCCATGCCCAAGGTGCCGTCCGGCGTGACGGCCGCGGTTACGTAGTCGTTGTTGGCGAATCGCCCTCCGGGTTTCGTGCCCGACTGGCCGGTGTTGCGGAAAGTTCCGTAGCCGGCGGTAACGAACGTGTGCTGCTGGTCGGGCACCAGCTCATACCACTTGCGGGCGGCAAACAGCTTCTGCATATAGCCAATTTGAATGATGCCGATGGTATTGAGATTGTCCTTCCAGCCGGGCAGGAACCGCCAAATATATTTATCGCCGTAAAGCTGGCCGGCCGCCCCGGAGAGCATGGTCCAATATTCCTGCATGCGCAGGATGTGTGGCGGGCCGCCGTCTTCGTCGCCATTGGTCTCGGATTCGAAATTTGCCTCGCCCATGAACACGGGAATTTTGTCGGACTGATTGTAGCCTTTAAGCACTTCGGCATAGGTGGGATAATAGCTGTAAGCGAGATTCAGGCTGACGATGGGCGCCCAGTTCGTGTCATCCAGCGAGCAGCTTGCCTGGTAATTCAATTCGATGGTCTGGTATTGTTTGGGGGCTTCCTCCTTGATGCCCCGCGCCACGGCCAGGATGACTGCGTCGTTGGCGGGAACGCGCCAGTACTGGAAGTCATTTCCGTTCAGCCACATCAAGTTGTTGAATTTCCGGTAACGCTTGCCGAGATAGCGGCCATAAGTCCGGCAGCGGTCGGTGCCGTTGGCGAGGGCGGTTTTCAGGAATCCGGCGGTTTCGAGCGGATCGAGCATGATGATGATGCCATTGGTGGCCGCCATGCGCATGCACTCGTCCACGTGGGCAAAATAGGCTTCGTTGGGCGTGGTCAAGTCATAGTTCGTGGTGCCCGGAATCATTTGGGTGAAGGGCTTGGTGCCATCGAGCAGGCTGGCGTCCGGCCGGCCCTCGACGGGCCGCATGCAGAGCAAATTCACCCACATGCTGTTCATGCCGCGCGATGCGCGATCGGCGAGGAACGCCGCGGCATCAGCGGAGGAAAGATTGGAAAACAAGCTATGGGGGGAATCCCCAAATATCATGAAAGGCACATTTTTCTGGTCAACCAGCATGTGCGGGTTGGTGGGGCTGATTTTGACGGGGTAGCTCGCCCCATAGACCGTTCCGCAAAGGAACAACCCGGCAGTGAGGAAGAAAAGTTGGCGTGCGATCTTCATACGATTGTTTTTCGACGTCATACAGTTATCAGTTACTTATCGGTTGGCGAAGTTGATCCCGGCAGGGGCTTCTCTTCACGCAAGCATTCGCGCCCTGACGGAATTCCCGGTAAGTCCGGCCCAATTCGCTTGGGTCCATCGCCGCGATCATCGTAGGAAGGGCTGGTTACGCATTCAAGTCATTTCTTCCGGATTGGGAGGACGGTTTGATAAATCGTAAATCGCAAATCACAAATGAGTCAGGGCGTTGGGGTTGGGGGCGGGGGAGGCGGATAGGACTGCAGCCGCTGGCGGGCCGCCTGGGCGAGCGCGAGGTCCCCCTGGGCGGTGGCCAGTTCCAGGGCCTGCTGAAAATGGGGCAAGGCGTCAGCCAATCTGCCTTCGTGGGCCAGCGCGGCGGCCAGATTAAAATGGGCCTTGGCGTAATCGGGATTGAGCTGCAACGCCCGCTCGAAGTGCGGGATGGCCTCGGCGATTTTACCCTGCATGGACAGCAAGTTGGCCAAATTCAAGTGGGTGGCGGCGAGATTGGGAGCCAATTGGACCGCCCGCTCACCATGTTGCACGGCTTCAGCCCAGTTCCCTTGGGTCGCCAGCGCCGCCGCCAGGCCGCTGTGGGCCTCGAGGGAATTCGGATTGAGTTGGAGAGCCTGTTCATAATGCTCAATGGCCTCATTGAAATGGCCTTGGGCGGCCAACGCGAAGCCCAAACTGACGTGGATGGCCGGCTCGGCCGGAGTGAGTTGGAGCGCCCGCTCGAATTCTCGAACCGCATCATCCAACTTACCCTCCTGGGCGAACACCTTTCCCATGTTATAATGGGTTTTGGCGGAATTCGGGTCGAGCTGGAGCGCCCGCGCGTAAACCTGAATGGCCTGATCCGGCTTTCCCTCCTGGGCCAGCGCAAGCCCTAAATTAAGGCGGGCATCGGCCAAATCCGGTCGGAGCTGGAGCGCTTGTTCGAAGTGGCGGATGGCCTCCGGCAGATTCCCTTGCCTGGCCAGCACGTTGCCCAAATTGTAGTGGGCTTCGGCGGAATCCGGTTCGAGTTGGAGGGCTTGTTGGTATTGGCGCATGGCCTCCGGCAGATTGCCCTGGGCCGCCAGCGCCACGCCCAGGTTGACGCGGGCACCGGCATAAGCCGGCTTGAGTTCCAGCGCGCGCTGGTAATGCTGAATGGCGCCAGAGACATCGCCCTGGGCGGCCAGCACCAGGCCCAAGTCATTATGGGACTCGGCGTCGTGGGGATCCACTTGGAGCGCGAGCTCAAACTGTTGACGGGCTTCCGCCCATTTGTGCTGGCTGACCAGCGCCATGCCATAATTATCATGGGCGAAACGATTGTTTGAGGTGCAAGCCAGCGTGTGGACCCAAAGGGTCACGCTGTCCTTCCAATAGCCGGTTTGGACATGAGCCACGGCCAGCAGGGCAGCGAGCGTGACGCCGGCGGCGGACCCCAGCAACAGGCGGCGGCGCGGCAGCGCCGCCCTGCCCAAAAGGTCCGCCACGCCCCAAGCCACCAGGATGCCCAGGCCGATTTGCGGCAGGTAGGTGTAGCGGTCCGCCCGGGCATGATCGCCATTGTTGACGATGCCAATGACGGGAACGAGCATGCCCAGAAACCATAACCAGCCCACGACCAGCCAGGGATGGTTGCGGCGTCCGAGGATGACCCCGAGGGAAATCATCGCCAGAATCAGCACCGACACGCCCACCTTCCACAGGGGCAGGTGGCTTCCCGGATGCGGATAAAACACGGCCAGTCCCATCGGACAAAACAGCCCGCCAATATAATCAGCGTAGGAAACGAAGGCATTGGCAATCCGCCACGGCAAGGGCGGCACCGAGTAGGCCGCGCCCGCGGTGCTTTGGGCCAGAATCGTCGTCACACACGCGGCGGCGCTCAAAACGAAGAAGGGAATTTTCTCCACTAACAGACGTTGAAGCGTTGAAGCGTTAAAGCGTTGAAGCGGCCAATAGTCCAGCAGCAACAGAACCAGCGGAAGCGTCACCACCATGGTCTTGGACATCAGGCCCAAGGCAAAAAACAGCACGGCCAGCCAGTAGTAGCGTGAAGCGTGAAACGTGAAGCGTTGAAACGTTGAAGCGGCAGCAGGTACGGTGGACTGGTGGACGTATCGCACATAAGCCCAGAGCGTGAGCATGAAAAAGAAGGCACTGAGGACATCGCCGCGGGCGGACACCCAAGCCACGGATTCCACTTGCAAGGGGTGGACGGCAAAGACCGCGGCGACAAAAGCGCTGCGCCAAAAGGCGCCGGACATCTGTTGGAAGACGAGGAAGAGCAGCAGGGAGGACGCGGTGTGCAACAGGACATTGGTGAAATGGTGTCCGCCGGGGCGCAGGCCGGACAGGGAGCAGTCGAGCAGGCGGGAGAGGGAGGCTACCGGCGCCCAACGACCGACCTGGGTATGGGTAAAAGCCCAGCCGATGCCCCGCCAAGTCAGGCCCGGAGTGATGTTCGGGTTGGCATACACGTTTTCATTGTCATCGCAGTTCACGAAGTCAAAGTGAAGGGTCTGGCCAAAGACGGCCCAAACACCGGCGGCGAGAAGGAGGCAAACCACAAAGGTCAACCAGCGAGAGCTCGGCGGAAGTTCCGGCACGAGGGGGGTGGCACCGTGGTTGGCTGTGGAATCGGGGCGCGCCGACCGGTCGGGGCTATCGTCAGACAGGTTTGGTGATGATCCGCTCATCATGGGCCAGTCCGAAACAGGGTAGGAGATAGTCCGCGCGTTGCCACGGCGAAAATCGGCAGTTGCGACGCGTAGGATTCCCGATTTACGAGATGCTGTGGATTTGTGGACGATTGCGTATATCGTCAATCGTAAGGGCCGGGTTGCGATGGGGGCTGGAAAACAATCGGAGGGTGCTGGAACCCAGCACCCTCCATGCTGACGGGAATAATCCCGTCCTTAAAACTGGCTCTATTTAGCTCTTGCGGCGAACCATGAACAGACCGAGCAGACCGCCAATGCCGCACAGCGCCAGGGTGGCGGGCTCGGGAACGGGCGCCCCCGACCACTGAATGTTGTCGAATTCAATCTGCAGACCGCTGGCGCCCACGCTGCCATCCCAAATGCTCTGGATATACCCGTCGGCCGCGTTAATGCTGGTGCCAGGCTCAGGGAAATCGGATGCCGGCATACTCCAATACGTCCAACCGGTCCCACTTATTCCTGGGGTGTAGGTGCTTTCGTCCCAATTATTGCTGTTATCCTTGATAATTGGTTGCAATGAGTTAATCCCGCCCGAGGTGTCGCCCTGCACAATTTTGTACCACAACGAAAAGGTGGTGGCGGCGCTCAAATTCTGGGGAGTATTGAAATACTCGGCTACATAATACCATGCACCCCCCGCGGGCATAGTCATCAGCAGTGCGCCGGTCGAGA
>JBEKMW010000032.1:0-41491 GCA_049523455.1 Verrucomicrobiota bacterium
AAACGCCGCCCGAAAGCCTACCCTTTCATGAAACGGCCCCGTCGCGAATTAAGAGCCGCTCACGTCGATCACCTCCCGGCCCGCAAAACCAAACCCTTGTTTTAGCGCCATTCGGCTTCAGCGCGCTTCACGCCACGAAATGCAGTGGCCGATGAAGCGGCATAAATGCCGCGCTCCGGAATTTAGGACGCCAGGCGCTGGCGAGCTAAATCGCAAAGTCGGTGTATTCAGGTTTCACGGCTTCGGTGGGCGCGGCCAGCATGCCGGCGGCCACGGTGGCGTTGCTGCCGGGCTCGATCAAAATGAACGAACCGGTCAGACGGTTGGTATTGTAGCCGTCGAACATGAGCGGTTTGGCGGTTTTCACCCGGACGACGCCGATGTCATTCATGGCCAGCGAATCAGGATGGGGCTCGAGTTCGAACGTGTGCACGTTGACCCGGCTTTCGAGACTGGTAACGACCGCTTGCACGGTTTGGGTGGTGTGTTTTAGAAAATATTTCTTGCCCTGATTCAACGGCCGCTGATGCATCCAGCAGATTTTGGCGTGCAGGTCGGCGCTCAAGCCCGGCAGGTTGTCACACCCCACAATCATGTCGCCGCGGCTCACATCAATATCGTGCGCCAGGCGGATCGTGACGGATTGGGGGCAGAAGGCCTCAGGCAGCGAACCGTTGGCGGTCCAAATGTCTTTCACGAAGGTCTTCACGCCGGCCGGCAGCACGACGATTTCCTGCTTCTGCCGAACGATGCCCGAGGCGATCTGGCCGCTCAGGCCGCGGAAGTCGTGCATTTCGGGGCTGCGCGGGTTGTTCGGGCGGTTGACCCATTGCACGGGAAACCGCAACGCGCCGAGGTTCCAGTCGCTGGCGATGTGGATGGTTTCGAGATGCGCCAGCAGCGAAGGGCCTTCATACCAGGGCGTGCGCGGCGAAGCAGTGACGACATTGTCGCCATTGAGCGCGCTGATGGGAATGAATTTGACGTCACGGAAGACGTCGAGCTTGGGCAGAAAATCTTCAATCTCGTCGCGGATTTCGAGGAAGCGCTCCCGGTCCCAGTCCACCAAGTCCATTTTATTGACGGCAATGACGAGGTGTGGGATGCCCAGCAGCGCGGCCAGGTAAGTGTGGCGGCGGGTTTGCTCGATGACTCCCTGGCGCGCGTCCACCAACACGATGGACAGGTTTGCCGTGGAAGCGCCGGTAACCATGTTGCGGGTGTATTGAACGTGGCCCGGCGTATCGGCGACGATGAACTTGCGTTTGGGCGTGGCGAAGTAGCGGTAGGCCACGTCAATGGTTATGCCCTGCTCGCGCTCGGCGCGGAGGCCGTCGGTGAGGTTGGCCAGATTGATCTGGCCGCCGCCGGTGATGTCGGCGGAGCGTTTGAGCGCCTCAAGCTGGTCCTCCATGAGGTTCTTGGTATCGTAGAGCAGCCGGCCAATGAGCGTGGACTTGCCATCGTCAACACTGCCACAGGTGTTGAACCTCAATATTTCAATGGGATGTTGTGTGTGTGGCACGGAACTAAAAATATCCCGCCTTTTTTCGGTCTTCCATCGCCGCTTCGCTGCCCTTGTCATCGGCGCGGCTGCCGCGCTCGGTCACGCGCGCGGCGGCGATTTCGGCGATGATGTCGTCCACGGAATCGGCCGGCGATTCGACCATGCCGGTGCTGATGATGTCGCCGATGGTGCGGACGCGCACGACGAGTTCCTTGACTTGTTCGTTGTCCCTGGGCGGCAGCAAAGCGGTGATCGGCTGCCATTGGCCATGGCGGCGGACGCATTGGCGCTTGTGGCTGAAGTAGATGGTCGGCACGGCGAGCTTCTCCCGCCGGATATATTCCCAAACGTCCATTTCGGTCCAGTTGGAGAGCGGAAAGACCCGCATATGTTCGCCTGAATTCACCCGGGCGTTGTAAAGGTTCCAGATTTCCGGGCGCTGGTTCTTCGGGTCCCACTGGCCGAAGCTGTCGCGGAAGCTGAAAAAACGCTCCTTGGCGCGGGACTTTTCCTCGTCGCGCCGGGCGCCGCCGATGGCGCAATCGAATTGGAACTCCTCAATCGCCGCCAGCAGCGTGGGGATTTGCAGACGGTTCCGGCTGACTTCGCCCGGCGCGGGCATGGCAATGCCCTTGGCGATGGCCTCCTCGACGGTGCGAACAATCAGTCTGGCGCCAAGCTCCTGGGCGCGCCGGTCGCGGAATTCGTTGAGTTCGGGAAAATGGTGGCCGGTGTCCACGTTGAGCAGCGGCATGGGTATGTCCGACGGCCGGAATGCCTTTTCCGCCAGACGCAGGAGGCAGATGGAATCCTTGCCGCCGGAGAAGAGGAGGACGGGGCGCTCGAACTCGGCGGCGACTTCGCGCATGACGTGTATCGCCTCAGTCTCAAGGAGCTGCAAATGATCCAGGTGATAGCTGTTCATTTCGGGTCTGGCGCTTCGTTGGTTAACTGGCGCGCCGCTTGCCAGGCTTCGGAATTTTCAAAAGGTTCACCCATAACCAAATTTTGGAATCAAGATGCCAGGCCCCAGAGCCTAAATCCCAGACCCCAGAGCCTGCGAAGCCCAGTTTGCGTGGAGGCCGCATTCGCGTTTTTCGTCGGCCTTGGCCGGATCGAAATAATCCCACTCGTTGGGCAGATCGTGTCGTTTCAGGTAGTTTTCCATGTCCGCGTCGCTCCAATAAAAGACCGGATTGACCTTCAATGCACCAAAATTCTTGTCCTCGCCAACAAGATCCAGCCCGGCGCGGTTGGGATTTTGGATTTTGCGCAAGGCCGTGATCCAAACTTTGGGTGCCAGATGCTTCATGCCGCGCTGAAACGGCTCCAGTTTCATCACTGCGCTGAATTGCTTCAATCCGGCCTCGTCATCGGTGGACGGCACCTCGCCGAACATCGCATCGCGATGGGCTGCGGAGATTTTGGGCAGGTACGTTTTGACGTTCAGTTTGAGCAATTGTTTCAATGCCTCGGCGTGCCGGTAAGTCGCCGGGCGGTTGTAGCCGTGGTCCACCCACAGCACCGGAATGTCCGGCTGCACCTGGACACACAAATGCAAAATCACGGCCTCGTAAGGACGAAAATTGGTCGAAACGACGGCGCGGCCTTCGGCGTGCGCGACGGCCCAACGAACGACCTCAAGCGGCGATTGGCCCCGCAGTTCAGTATTAATTTTTGCGATTGCGTCGGGGGTCATGGTCAACAATAAAGGGACGAACATTCGTTCCTCGTTCGCTCCGCTGGTTTAATTGGTTGCGGGAACTTGTTCCTTCAACAAGACGCGGTCGCACCAATCGCCGAATCGTTCGCCTGGGTCGCGTTCCCTGGCGTAACGCGCCAGCACGGGGCGGAGTTCGTTTTCGATATCCTCGTCCTTGACCACGTCGCGCCAGATGCGATTGAGCCGGGTGCCGGCAACATCGCTGCCGAGCCAGATTTGATAACGGCCGGGCGCTTTGCCGACGAATCCGATCTCGGCCAGATAGGGCCGCGCACACCCGTTGGGGCAGCCGGTGGAGCGGATGACGATTTCCTGTCCGGCGAGGCCGACTTCGGCGCAGAGCTTCTCGATGCGGTCAACGAGCCCGGGCAACATGCGTTCGGATTCGGCCAGGGCCAGTCCACAGGTGGGCAGGGCAGGGCAGGCCATCGCCGCCGCGTGCAAAACACTGGCTTGGTTTTCGGTCCGTACGCCGTGTTCGGCGAGCACGGCATTGACCGCCGCCCGGTCGGATTCGGAGACGTTCGCCAGAATGACATTTTGGTTCGTGGAAAGGCGGAATTCGATTTTGGGAAATTTCTCCGCGACCCGGCGCAACGCGGTTTTCAGGCGCCGGCCATTCACGTCTTGAACGCGGCCGGTTTCCACGAAGATGGTTAGAAACCAGTTCCCATCCACCGCCTGGTGCCAGCCGTAAAGATCTGCGGAGGTGGTGAACTTAAAGGGCCGGGCGGGTTCCAGCTTGAACCCGGCGCGTCTTTCCAGCTCGGCGCGCGTCCAGTCCACGCCCCGCTCCTCGACGACGTATTTCAGCCGCGCGTGCTTGCGGTCGGTGCGGTCGCCAAAATCACGATGAATCGTCAACACCGCTTCGACCACGGCCACCAGTTTTTCCACCGGGATGAAGCCCAGCACATCCGCCAAGCGCGGATAGGTTTGCACGTTGCCGTGGCTGCGGCCCATGCCACCGCCGACGGCCACGTTGTAGCCGACCAGACGGCCATTGGCGGCAATCGCTATGAGTCCAACGTCGTTGGCAAAAACGTCAACGTCGTTGCTCGGCGGAATGGCGAAGGCCACCTTGAATTTTCGCGGCAGATACGCCTTGCCGTAAAGAGGATCAACGAAGTCCTTGTTTTCCGGCTGCTCGAGGTTCAACTGAACGCCCTCAATCCAAATGGCATGATAGGCCCGGGTTTTTGGCTTGAGCGCTTCCGCCACGCGCAGGCAGTGGGCATAAACCTGTTCGCGCGCGGGGGTATAGGCGGGAGTGGGCGGCGCCAGAACATTGCGGCTCACATCGCCGCACGCCGAGAGCGTCGAAAGCAGCGATTCATTGATGCCCCTGATCACGGCCCGGAGGTTCGATTTCAGAATGCCGTGGAATTGAATGGTCTGGCGCGTGGTGACGCGCAACGTGTTGTTCCCGTAGCGGGCCGATAAATCGTCGAACACCCGCCATTGATTGGCGGTCATGACGCCGCCCGGTATGCGGCTGCGGACCATCATGATGTAATGTTTGCCCGCCTTGCGCAGGTCGCGGTTGTCCTGCTGATAACAACCGTGGAATTTCAGGAACTCGTAGTCGTCCTGCGTGAAATGGTCCGCCGCCGGATCCGCGAGGGTCGCGGCAATGGAGCCGGCCAGCGTCGGGATCGCTGCTTTAATGTCTTCGTTGTGCGTCAATTTGACTGGCGCTTCAGTGTTCATAAACGAACGGATATAATAACGGCAAATGATTGGCTGTTCAAGCGAAGCTTGTGGTTGGAAGCTCCTCTGCCTCACGTCGCCGGCACGAAGCGTTGGAGCAGTTGGGTGGCGCCAAAAAGAAGCAGGAAGACGAAACTCAACGGGCGCGGACAACCCGGGGCGACGGCCAGCCAGTCCACGAAAACAATTCCCGCCAGCAAGCCCGAAACAATCCAGCCCACGTTGACTCCGCCCGCCTCAAAAATGCTTCGCGTGCAAAAAGCCACCCACAACACGAGGACCAGCGACAACCAAACCGCGGGCAGGCGGGCATCACCGGCGTTCATCAACATGGCCAGGGCGACGGGCGCGGCCAGCAGCGCGACCGGCCAGCGGGGAGGCGGCCCCCGGAAGCTCTCCTGCCGCGCCAGGCACCCCAGTCCGGCCACATAGATTGCCAGTGCTGCGCCGCACCAGATCGGCCAGCCATTCAAGCCCCACGCGCCCGTTGAGCCGGCAATGACATAGACCCAAAACCGGCACAGCCCAATCAACCACGGCGAGGCGTTGACGGCCTTGTGCATGGCGTCATAAACCACGATGCAGATGGCCAGCAGGATGGCGAGCACACCAGTGACTTTGCCCAAACCCGCCAAGGAAATCAGGCCAGCGGCGAGCAACGCCCAGCCGCCGATCCATACGGCTTCCTCGGAGATGGCGCCGGAGGGAATGGGCCGGTTCGCGCGCCGGCGCCGGTCAAAGTCGGCGTCGAAGGCATCGTTCAAAAACATCCCGCCGGTATAAAGCAGGCTGACGCCGAGCAGCAGCAGGGGCAGCCGGCGAAACGTTGCGCCGCCGTCGAGCCACCATCCCGCCAGGCAGTTGGACCAAACCGTTGGCAAATTCGACACGCGCCCCAGGACAAGGAGCGTGTGAAGTTGGTCACCCAGCCGACGATTCATCGCGGAAAGCAAAGCAGAAAATTCAACGGCTGACCAGTCCGCGTTCACCCAACCGCGCCAGGGTCCAGTCGTATTCCGCCGCAAGCTGTTCGACGACAGTGCGCGCCTTCAATGCCGGCGGCAACCCCTCCCAAGATTGGTGCAATAGGCCAGGTGCAGGGCAGGGCGCAATTGCATTTTTTTTGAATGTAAAACTAGCGTTGACAGCTTTCGCGGAAAAGCCTAGTCTCTCTTGAAAACGTAAATCAACACCATGTTTGTTCGCATTAGTTTAATCGTGGCCATACTGGCGGCGCTGGCCGTGGGCGTCTTAAACTTCGTCGTCGTGAAGGACAAAATCACCACGCTTACCACGGATCGGAACACCCAGCGGAGCGGGCGGATTGAGGCCGAAACTGAGCGGGACCGAACCAACAAGGTGCTGGTCGCCACGCAAGGCACGCTCAAGCAGACCCAGCAGGATTTGGCGACCGCCAAAAAGGATCGTGACGCAGCGGTGGCCACCGCCGATTCGGAAAGGAAGCGGGCCGATGATTTGAATGACAGGCTGAGCAAAGCCGTGCAAGACCGCGATGAAGCCCAAGGGGAATTGGCAGCCTATAAAGACACCGGCCTGAGCGCCAAGCAGGTGGCGGACCTAAGCCGGACGCTCAAAGACGCGCAGACCGCGATTAGCGCCCTGAACGACGAAAAAGTGGTAATGAACCGAAGCATTGAGCGGTTGCGGACCCGCCTGGCCGTCTATGAAGGGACCAACAAGCCGATTGAGTTGCGGGCGGATTTGCGGGGCAAGATTCTCGTGGTGGATCCCAAGTGGGATTTTGTCGTTTTGAACGTCGGCGAGGATCAAGGCGTTCTGGTGGAAGGCTCTGAATTGTTGGTCAGCCGGTCGGGCAAATTGGTGGCCAAGGTCAGAGTCACCAGCATTCAAAAAGACCGGAGCATTGCCAACGTCATGCCCGGTTGGAAACTGGGCGACGTCATTGAGGGGGATGAGGTCACTCCCGCCTATCCGGCATCCACGTGATATGAGAATCCGGGCGGTTTGCTGGCTTTGGTTTCTCGCGTTGGGCGCGATGCTCGCCGGGATCAGCGGTTGCGCGACCAATGAGCCGGACAATGAATCGGTAGTGCCGTGGAACTCGCCCCAAGGATGGGAAAACGGCATGAGTGGGTTGATGAACCAACAACACGAATAGAGTGCCGCGTAAGCTGGTCACGGGCCGCAGGCTGCGCAGCGCGTAGGGGTCAATACAAAATCCATCTTAATATCCCGTGCGCCCGCCGGGATCGAACTCACAATTTGCTCATCGAAGGCGACGCCGCATTTGATCGTGCGGGTTTCCGCCAGCAAGCGGTCGTAGAAACCGCGGCCACGCCCCAACCGGCCGCCCGAGAGGTCAAAGGCAACGCCGGGCACCAGGACCAATCCCAGGCGTTCCAAGGGCAGTTCGGGGCAGGCGCGGTTCGGTTCGCGAATGCCGAACTGGCCGGGGCTGATCTCGGTTTGCGGATGCTGAATGCGGCAGGCCAGATAATCGTTGCTGGCGGCATCAAAACGCGGCAAGGCCACCGTTTTCCCCGTGGGCAGCATTTCCTCCATCAGCGGCCACACATTCACTTCGTCCGGCAGGGGCGCGAAGAACAGAATCGTTTCCGCCGTGCGCCAGAATGGCTGCTGTTGCAAAAGGGCGCGGATTTTGGCCGAGTCGGACGTCACCTTTTCCGCCGCCATTCCCTTCAATGCCGAGCGCACCAGCGAGCGTAAATCTGATTTGCACCGCGCCATCGAGGCCGCGTCCCCGTCTCCTCCATGTTTACCGGTTTTCATCCGTTTTCCTGCCTATTCCTCCCTATTCCTGCCTATTCCTGACTTTTTATCCAGGTTGGCCTTCGTTTTGATTTTGGCAAATTCGGCGCGCCAGTGTTCAACCCGTTCCTTGATTTTCTTCTCCACGCCTTGGTCCGTCGGTTCGTAAAAACGCCGTTCGGCGCCGAGATAATCCTGCGCGATGAAATGTTCGGGATGATCGTGGGCGTATTCGTAGCCCTGGCCATGGCCAAGGCGTTTGGCGCCCTGATAATGCGTGTCGCGCAAGGATTCCGGGACGGCCAGCGTACGGCCCGATTTCACATCGGCAAGGGCGGCGTCAATGGCCAGGCAAGCGCTGTTGCTCTTGTGGGCGGTGGCAATATAGACGGTTGCCTCGGCCAGGGGAATGCGCGCTTCCGGCCAGCCGACAAATTCCGAAGCCGACAGCGCGGCATTGGCCAACACCAGCGCCATCGGGTCGGCCAGTCCCACGTCCTCCGCCGCACAAATGACAATCCGCCGCGCGATGAAGCGCGGGTCTTCGCCGGCGTGGATCATTTTGGCCAGCCAGTAGAGCGCGGCATCGGGATCGCTGCCCCGCATGGACTTGATAAACGCTGAAATGGTGTCGTAGTGCGCATCTTCGTCGTCATAGACCACGGCTTTCTTCTGGATGCTCTGCTCAGCGATGGCCAGGCCGATGTGGATGACACCCGCCGCGTCGGGCGCGGTGGTGAGCGCGGCGATTTCCAGCGCGTTGAGGGCCTTGCGCGCGTCGCCATCGGCGATTTTGGCGAGATGCCGCAGCGCCGATTCATCCGCCTGGATTTTCAGGTAACCGAGTCCCCGCTCGGGGTCGGCCAGGGCGCGTTGCAGCAGGGAAAAGAGTTCGGCTTCGGCCAGCGGCCGCAGTTCAAAGATTTGCGAGCGCGAGACCAGCGGGGAATTGACAAAAAAGAACGGATTGTGCGTGGTGGCGCCAATCAGCCGCACGGTGCCGCTTTCGACGTCCGGTAACAGCACGTCCTGCTGGGCTTTGTTGAAGCGGTGAATTTCATCAATAAACAGGATGGTGGGCTGTCCGGTATTCTCCAGGCGGTTTTGGGCGGCGGCAAGCACGCGCCGCATGTCCGCCACGTTGGATTCAACCCCGCTGAGCCGCTCGAATTTGCTTTTGGTCTGGCGGGCGATGATTTGCGCCAGCGTCGTTTTGCCGGTGCCGGGCGGTCCGAAAAATATGAGCGATTGGATGCGGTCGGCTTCAATGGCCCGGCGCAGCAATTGGCCGGGGGCCAGCACGTGGGTCTGTCCGACAAACTCGTCGAGCTTGCGCGGACGCATGCGCGCGGCCAGGGGCCGTGACCGGGAAACGTCTGGCGCGGGGCCAGGCGCCGGCCCGTTCGGGGCCGCGGTCTGGAATAAATCGTCGCGCGCCATGGGCAGGAGAATAATCCCTTTGCCAGGCGACGGCAACCGGCGGAAGTGTCCCAAATTCAGGAGCGCGGCATTTTATGCCGCTTCATCGGCCAAAGCATTTCGTGGGGTGAAGCGGGCTGAATGCCCGCGCTCCGCCGCAAATTGGGACACTACGGCAACCGGCGCCAGCGAATATCCGTCGGCCGCGAATAAAAAAACCCCGCCCTTGCCGTGTGCGGCATCATCCTTTGACCATGTTTATTACAACATGTGGAACTCGCGCGGCTGCTTTCGACTTCCAGCGAAGGCGTGTCGGCCACAACCGCAGCTTCGTCCCTTGATCGTCTCATTAAGGTTCAAGGAATTGCTGCTAATCACGAGCAGGGCAGGGTAAATCTTTTTCAGGTGTCCAAAGAGCAACGCGCAGTTCTCCGCGCTCAGTAATTAATCGTCCCAAATCAAAATTTCATCAAGAACAATTTTGTAAAATTTTCGTGACGCGGGGGCCGGCGGCGATCAATTGCCAAAGAACCACTCTTTAGCAACAGGATTCGTGCCAAGCTCGCATGCCCCTGCACAAATTCGGAGCGAACTTCCAACTCGCCTTGCCGCGGCGCATGGCCTATTTTGGCCGCCTGATTGGCCATGATGACGTCCGCCCAAATCCGACAATCGTTTCTCGACTTTTTCCGGTCGAAGCAGCACACCATTGTGCCGTCTTCGAGCCTGCTGCCCGACTCGCCGAACCTGCTGTTTACCAATGCCGGCATGAACCAGTTCGTGCCCATTTTCCTGGGCCAGAAGACCCCGGATGTCAGCAAATGGGCAGGGAGTGTCCCCGGCAAGGACACGCGCGCCGCCGATACCCAGAAATGCATCCGCGCGGGCGGCAAACACAACGACTTGGAAGACGTGGGCCTGGACACCTACCACCACACCTTCTTTGAAATGCTGGGCAACTGGAGCTTCGGCGATTATTTCAAAAAGGAGGCCATCGAATGGGCGTGGGAATTGGTCGTGGACAAATGGAAATTCCCGGCGGCCCGGCTTTATGCCACCGTCTATAAACCCGGTCCGGGCGAGCCGTCCGAGTTCGACCAGGAAGCCTATGGCCATTGGGAAAAACTTTTCCTGGCCGCCGGCCTCGATCCCAAAGTGCATATCTGCTACGGCGGCAAGGAAGACAACTTTTGGATGATGGGCGAAACCGGCCCGTGCGGCCCGTGCTCCGAACTCCACGTGGACCTCACGCCCGCCGGCGATACGAAAGGCAGCCTGGTGAACCAGGGCGACGCCCGATGCATCGAAATCTGGAACCTGGTTTTTATCCAGTTCAACGCCAATCCCGACGGCACGTTTTCGCCACTGCCCGCGCGCCACGTGGACACCGGCATGGGCTTCGAGCGCGTCACCAGCATCATCCAGGGCACGAAGAATTTCCAAGACTTCGCCCACGCCAAAATCTCCAACTACGAAACCGACATCTTCCGGCCGATTTTCGACGCGCTGGAAAAATTGAGCGGCAAAAAATACGGCAGCACATTGCCCACTGTGGGACAGGCGTCGCGCCGGTCTCAAACTTCAGAAACGGATTTAAGCAAAAAAGATGGAGACAGGCGCGACGCCTGTCCTGCGACGGAGCAAATCGCGATTGATATTGCCTTCCGCGTGATCGCCGACCACATCCGCACTTTGAGTTTTGCGATTGCCGATGGCATCCAGCCCGGCAACAACGACCGCAACTACGTGCTGCGCCGCATCCTGCGCCGCGCTGTGCGCTATGGCCGCACCCTCGGCTTTCACGAACCGTTTTTCTACAAACTCGTGGACGTGCTGGCCGACACCATGGGCGACGTCTTCCCCGAAATTCGCGCCCGAAAAAAGCACGTGCAGGAGGTCATCCGGCAAGAGGAAGAGGCATTTAACAAGACGCTGGATCGGGGGATTGAGTTGTTTGAAGAGGCAGTCGGGGAGTATCGTATAAAATCCGAGGCCCATCGTGAAGTAATGAAGTCTTTACCAACTCACGCCGATCTGGGACACAATCCGGCTTACGCCCGGCTTGAAAATGAAGGCAAATCAATTCAGGCAATCGATTCAAATGGAAATATATTGGCGGCATTTGCTTTTAAGCTTTACGACACTTACGGTTTCCCGCTCGACCTTACCGAATTGATGGCGCGCGAACGTGGCTTGACCGTGGACAAAGAAGGCTTTGAAAAATTGATGGAAGAGCAACGCGCCCGCGCTCGCGCCGCGCAGAAGAAAACAGTAATTTTAGTGCAAGAAGGCGTAGATTTGGTGGCTGCAACGGAATTTGTTGGTTATGAGAAAACAAGAATTCCCTCTCGCGTTCTCACTGTGATTCCGCAAAAGAAACGTTGGGGTGTTGTGCTGACAGAGTCACCTTTCTATGCAGAGATGGGTGGCCAAGTTGGCGATACAGGGATTATTTCCAGTGGCACGAATCTCTGGCGCGTCATTGATACAAAAAAAGTCCATTCAACTTGGTTGCATATTATTGAAGGAGGCGAACCACCAACGATTGGCCCAGTTGACTTTGTAGAGGTGGACATTCCACGCCGAAATTCCATTCAACGCCACCATACGGTCACGCACCTTTTGCATTGGGCCTTGCACGAAGTGGTGAGCCGGGACGCGTCGCAAAAAGGCTCGTTCGTCGGCCAGGATAAATTGACCTTCGACTTCAACAGCGCGCCGCTCACGCCGCAGCAAGTGGCCGACGTGGAGAAACTCGTCAACGAGCGCATCCTGGAGAACGCCGGCGTATCATGGACGGAAGTTCCCTATGCCGAGGTAAAATCGCGCAAAGACGTGATGCAATTTTTCGGCGAGAAATACGGCGACAGCGTGCGCGTGGTCCAGATCGGCGGCCAGGCGGCGAAGCTGGACGGCTATTCGATGGAGCTTTGCGGCGGCACCCACACGCGCGCGACGGGCGAGATCGGGTTGTTCCGCATTGTGGGCGAGAACGCCATTGCGGCCGGAGTGCGGCGCATTGAGGCCCTGGCCGGTCTCGAAGCGTACCACCAAGCCGCGGACGAACTGGCACTCATCAAATCGCTTGCCGGCCGGGTGAACTCGCCGGTTCACGAATTGGAGAAGAAAATCGAGTCGCTGCTCGAACACCAGAAGACGCTGGAAAAGCAAATGAAAGCCTCGCAACAGCGCGAAGCCTCGAATGCCGCCAGTTTGCTGTTGCAGGAAGCAAAGGCCATCGGCGGTGTGCCGGCGATTATCCACAATCTGGGGTCTGCCGATGGTGACTTTCTGCAGGCGACGGCTGATTCGTTGAAGGGCCGTTTTCCGGGCGTGGTGGTCCTCGGCGGCGTGGCCAACGGCGCGGTGGCCTTGATTGCCACGGTCTCACCCGAGTTCACGAAGAAAATTCAGGCGGGCAAAATCATTCAACAGATTGCGCCCATCGTCAGCGGCAAGGGCGGGGGCCGGCCGGACAACGCGCGCGGCGGCGGCAAAGACGCCGGCAAATTGGACGAGGCACTGGCGAAAGCAAAGAGCTTGCTGGGATGAGTTTTTAGGCGCAAAGTTTGGCCATGCATGCAGACGAGCAAACGAGTCCCGAACAGTTCGTGATTCTACGGAGCATGACGCCTGAACGCCGATTGGCACTGGCCGAGGGGCTTTGCTGGATGGCGCGCGATATGAAGGCGGCGTGGCTGCGGACGCTGCACGCCAACTGGACGGAGGAGCAGGTGGCGCAGGAGGTCGCGCGAATTTTCTCCCATGCCCGAACCTGAATTTGCGCGACATTCGCGCCATGCTCGCCGTTTCGGGCGAACTCATCCATCGCGGTGACTTGGAAGAATGGATCCGCCGCCGGCAACTGGAAGCAGAATGGAAAAACGTCATTGCTGCAACGTGAAGATTATTTCACAATCGGGTGTCAACGATTGGAAGTTGAAAATAAAATACGAGATACCATGAAGAAACTGCTTGCTCTGATAACATTTGCCTTTGCGCTTGCCATTTTTGTTCCAGCGACCCAGGCCGGGACGGTCAACACGGTGAACGTGCAGAAGGCGCATCACAAGCATCACCAGCAAGGGAAGCACCATTCGCATCATCAGAAGCACGCCAAGCCGCACGGGCGGGACGCGGTTTGATTTCAGGCTCGGTCATCGGGACATAGTGCAAAGTTCCTACTGCCCCGGCTGTCCCGGCGGCGGGGGGGCACCAGCCGCGCCCACACGTTTTAGCACCTGCTGCTGGTACATCGTTTGCTGGTTGGGGTATTTCGCATAGCCGGATGGCGCTTCAAATAGGGCGGCTTCGGGTTTGGCAAGGGTGATGTTGCCGAAGAGCATGATGACGCTGGAATTCTCTGCGACGGTTTGAATTTTGAGAGGGAATTTCTTGAGGTCAGGCGCGTTCCAGACCATGAATTCGTGCGAGTGGCCGTCCTGATCGGTGAGGGTGACCTTGTTTTTCACGCAATCGTGCCCGCTCACAGTCTCGTTGCCAAGTTTGACGGTCTCCAGTTTGTAATCATGATTGGTTGACTCGGAAGATTCCGTCCCGGACAAATCACTTTCGACATAGGATTGCAGTCCGGGAAAGATCAGGTAGGCAACCTTCTTATCGGGGCGATTGATGGCGATGACTTGATCCATTCCCAGTGCCTTCATCTGGGCGGCGGTTTGGGGTGTCATTTGAGCGCTCTTCGAGTCGGCCATGTCAACTTGGAATCGGGATTTGCCGGCGTCGAAGATTAATACGCCGGCGAGACTGGCGTTGTGGCCGGCGCTGTCGGAGGTTTGAATTTGCAGCGTGGCGGAAAAGGTCTGGTTATCACCAAAGAGTTTCGCGGTGGCGCCGCTCAACTGCGGGCCGGGCCCCGCTCCCGGTTGGCCATTTTGAGCGGAGGCGGCCAGCAGGCCCAAGCCGGCAACCGAAGCAGCGAGCAAACAGACACTTTTGTACATAACGCCCGGTTGAATAATGAAATCAACCGCCGGAAGCAAGCGAATCCCGGATTATTCCGTCGGGCGGACTCCATCCAGGCAATGGCGGAAGCCCAAGCCTTGTCACGCATCGCAGTGCAGGTTACAAACGCGACACCACCGGAACAGTGCCTTCAACCGAGGCGTTTGCGCAAGCCCTCAAGTTGCCCGCTCAACGCTTTCGGCAAGCGGTCGCCGAATTTTGCGTAGTTGGCCGCCACGTCTTCGATTTCCTTTTTCCAGCCCGGCAGATCCACCGCCAGCAGCACGTCCAGATTCTCGGCCGGAAGATTCAGACCGGACAGGTCAAGGGCCTCGGGCGTTGGCAGGCAACCGATGGCGGTTTTTTGGGCTTTGCCGGTGCCATCCACGCGTTCGCAAATCCACTTGAGCACGCGGCTGTTTTCACCATAGCCGGGCCAGAGCCATCGGCCTGAGCCGTCCTTCCGGAACCAGTTCACGAAATAGACCTTGGGCAGCTTGGCGCGGTCGGTGCGTTTGGCGAATGAGAGCCAATGGGCAAAGTAGTCGGCCATGTTGTAGCCGCAAAACGGCAACATGGCGAACGGGTCGCGCCGCATGACGCCGGCCTGGCCCAACGCCGCGGTGGTGGTTTCGGAACCACAGGCCGAACCCATGAACACGCCGTGCTCCCAATCAAACGATTCGTTCACCAGGGGAACGGTCGAAGGGCGGCGCCCGCCGAATAGAATGGCGGACAGCGGCACGCCCTCGGGATTCTGCCAGTCCGGATCAATCACCGGGCACTGTGCCGCGGGCGCGGTGAAACGGGAATTGGGATGCGCCGCCTTCTTGCCGCTGGTGGGTGTCCACTCGTGGCCTTCCCAGTCAATCGCCTGCGCGGGCGCAGGCACGCCCGATTCCTCCCACCATACATCGCCATCCGGCGTGAGTGCCACGTTGGTAAAGATGGTGTTCCTGGCGCAAGCCGCCAGGGCGTGCGGGTTGGTCCGGGCGGACGTGCCCGGCGCGACGCCAAAGAAACCGGTCTCCGGGTTCACCGCGTAAAGACGTCCGTCTTTGCCAATGCGAATCCAGGCAATATCATCGCCCAGGGTGGTGACCTTCCAACCGGGCAGGGTGGGCTGCATCATGGCCAGATTGGTCTTGCCGCAGGCGCTGGGAAAGGCCGCCGCAAGATAGTGGCGCTTCCCTTGCGGCGAAGTCAGGCAAAGGATGAGCATGTGCTCGGCCATCCAGCCTTCGCGCCGGGCCACGACCGAGGCAATGCGCAAGGCCAGGCATTTCTTGCCCAGCAACGCGTTGCCCCCGTAACCCGAGCCGTAAGACCAAATGGACGGGTCGTCCGGGAAATGCACAATATATTTGTTCTGCGGGTCCGGTTCGCATGGCCACGGTACGTCTGCCTGCCCCGCGCGCAAGGGTGCGCCGACCGAATGCAGACACGGCACGAAGGCCCCATCGGCGCCGAGCTTGTCCAGGACGGCCTGGCCCATGCGGGTCATGATGCGCATGTTGACCACGACATAGGGGGAGTCGGTCACCTCGATGCCGATTTTGCATATGGGCGAGTCCAGCGGCCCCATGGCGAAAGGGATCACATACATCGTCCGGCCCTGCATCGAGCCTTTGAACAAGCCCAGCAACTTCTGCTTCATCTCCGCCGGATCGGCCCAATGGTTCGTCGGACCGGCCTCATCCTTCGTCTTTGAGCAGATGAACGTGCGGTCCTCCACGCGCGCCACGTCGCTGGGATGTGACCGCGCCAGGTAACAGCCCGGACGTTTCCGCTCGTCCAGCTTGATGAACGTGCCGCTCTTGACCATCAGATCGCAAAGCGTCTGATTTTCACGCGCCGAGCCATCGCACCAGTGGATGTGGCCGGGTTGGCACAGCGCAGCCATTTCGTTGACCCAGGAAATCAACTTTTGATTTTTCGTATTTGGTTTGTCCATGTGTTCCCGTTTCACCTTTTCTCCAAAAAATGTCCGCACAACTTGCCAGAACGGGAGCCGCTTGAACAGCACAAACTGAACTTTTCCTGCATCCGGCAGGCAAAAACCGCGCAACGCGGGCTTCGGATCTCACGGGCCCCAACCGGGATCTCGCACGCCATCAACCACTTGCGAAGCGCCTTTAATTCGCGGGGGGATCCGCCGGCCCGCGGGGTCTTCGGGACATTCGAAATAGTGTTGACAACTATTAACGAGTCTTGTACACTCTCGTTTGACCGGATCAAGGAAAAACGGAAAACCAAGGAAACAGCACTATGACAACTCGCAGGCATCAGTGGCGGACGCTCCCGACGACGGTGGTTCTGTTCGCACTTTCAACGTTCAACTCACATCTCTGCACGGCCATGGCCCAAGGCACGGCTTTCACTTACCAGGGGCAGCTCCAGAGCAACGGTGGCCTGGCCAGCGGCACCTACAATCTCGAGTTCTCGCTCTACACCAACAGCGCCGGCGGGACGGCCGCGGCCGGCCCGGTGACCAATAGCGCCGTGGCGGTCACCAATGGTCTGTTTGCGGTGGCGATTGATTTTGGCGGCGGGGTTTGGAACGGGGAGACCAATTGGCTGCAGATCAGCGTCGAAACCAACGGCGGTGCGTCATTCACGGCGCTTTCGCCGCGGCAACAGTTGACGCCGGCGCCCTATGCGATCTTTGCCGAAGGCGCGATTGCGGCTGGCATCCGGGGCGCCATTGCGTCGGCGAACTTGTCCGGTTCCTACAGCAATGCGCTCATCCTGAACAATGCTGGCAACGCTTTTACGGGCAACGGCAGCGGTTTGACCGGCGTGAACGCCGGCTTGCTGAACGGCTTGGCTGCAACGAATTTCTGGCAGACATCGGGGAACCTGGGTACCAGTCCGACCGAGGGAAATTTCGTGGGCACGGCCGATAACCAGCCGCTGGAAATGCACGTCAATGGCCAGCGGGCCCTGCGCTTGGAACCCAATGCCAACGGCGCGCCAAACCTGATAGCGGGTTCACCGGTGAATTTTGCGGCCAGCGGCGTGTCCGGCGCTGCCATCGGCGGCGGCGGCGCGATAGATTACCTTGGGGTCGCCTATACCAATAGCGTAACTGCGGATTTCGGCGCGGTGGGCGGGGGGGTGGGCAATACGGTGGGCAACAATTACGGGACCGTGGGCGGCGGCTTCGGCAACGTCGTCAACGGCGGTTCGGGCGCGGTAATCGGCGGCGCTTTCAACGGCGCCACTGGCAATTATTCCACCGCGGCCGGCGGGTTTCAGAATTCCGCCATCGGCTTGGGCTCGTTTATCGGTGGCGGCGGCTTTGATGGGACCACCTACAATGGTAACACAACCAGCGGCAATGCCTCGGTCATTGCCGGCGGTATTGGCAATTCTATCAATACCAATTCCGACTATGCGGCGGTCATCTCCGGCCAGGGTAACCGCATTGATGTCAGCAGCCCCAATACGGCGATTGCCGCGGGCGAACTCAACTCGGTCGGTGAAGGCACCGACCACACGTTCATTGGCGGCGGGTTGGCCAACGGAATTCTGCTCTTCAGCGGCACCTCCGATACAGTCGGCGGCGGTGAAAACAATGGCATGACCGGCACCTACCTGGCTGACTCGGTCATTTCCGGCGGCAATGGAAATCAAATAATTGACGAAACAGGTGATACGACCGGCGACACCATCGGCGGCGGCTTCCAGAACCAGGCCAACAACAATTATGACACGGTGGGTGGCGGCACAGCCAACGTGGCCTCCGGCTTGTCCGCGACCGTGGCCGGCGGCGGCCAAGCAGGTGTGGCTGGGTCAATCTCAACGCAAGCCGGGACCAAGCCAAACGACTCCGGAGCAAGAGGGAATACCGCCTCCGGCGATTACAGCTTCATCGGCGGCGGCCGCGGGAACACGGCGTCGGCCATCGCAACGGTCGTCGCGGGCGGGGATGGGAATGATGCAGCACTTGACGACTCGGCCATTGGAGGTGGTTGGGGAAACAGCGCGAATAATACTGATACCACGATCAGCGGCGGCGATAACAACCAGGCCACAGGTCCGGCTGGGACCATTTCCGGCGGCGAATACAACACGGCCTCGGGCGATCATTCGACGGTGGGGGGCGGGGAACAAAACACGGCGGGTGGAAACCACACCAGCGTAGCGGGCGGCTACCAAAACAATGCGTACGGAGACTACAGCACGGTTGGCAGCGGCCAGTATAACACCGCCTATGGTGCGTCCGATACGCTGTCAGGCGGGGCCAACAATTTTTCCGCAGGCGGTAATGTCTCCACCATCAGCGGCGGCGAGAACAACAACTCGTCCGGCAGCGACGCCGTGATCGGTGGCGGCTCGGGAAACTCGGTGAGCGCGGTGTTTTCCACCATCGGCGGCGGCGTGAACAACCTTTCCACCAACGACGCGAGCACCGTTGGCGGCGGCACCAACGACGTCAGCGCCGGTTATGCCTCCACCGTGCCCGGTGGCGCCAACAATTATGCCTTGGGAGACTATTCCTTTGCCGCCGGCGACGGGGCCTGGGCCACCAACGACAACTCGTTTGTTTGGAGCGACGGCAGCACGAACACAACCTCCACCACGACCAATCAGTTTGTCGCCCGCGCAACACGGGGATTTGTGCTGTTCACCAGCACCGGCGCCACGGGCGTGGCCCTGGCTGCCGGCAGCGGCTCGTGGTCTTCCATGAGCGACCGCAATGCCAAGGACGGCTTCGCCCCACTGGATTCACAGGCGGTGCTGGCGGAGGTGGCGGCCCTGCCGCTGACCACCTGGAGTTACAAAAGTGAACCCGGCGTGCGGCACGTGGGGCCGATGGCGCAGGACTTTTTCCATGCGTTCGCCGTCGGTGAAGACGACCGGCACATTACCGAGGTGGACGAAGGCGGCGTGGCGCTGGCGGCCATTCAGGGTTTGAACCAAAAACTGCAGGAGCAAAATGGCCAATTGCAAGCCAGGGACAGCGAAATTCAAAAATTGCAGCAGCAAAACCAAGCCCTGGAAAATCGTTTGGATAATCTCGAATCAATGGTAAAATCTCTGCAAACAAGAAATGAGGCGGCTCATGAGAACTAAATTTGAAACGACGAGTCTGGAGCGCAATACGAAGACTGCCCGGCGCGGTTCTTTTTCCCCGTGCTTGACGATTTGTTTCTGCCTGCTGCTTTCGATTTTCTGCTTCAGGGCATCGGCGCAGAGCTACTCGATTGACTGGTACAAGATCGCGGGGGGCGGGGGAACCAGCACCGGCGGCACTTATGCCGTCAGTGGCACCATCGGCCAGCATGACGCCGGCGGGCCGATGACCGGCGGCAACTACTCGCTCACCGGCGGTTTCTGGAGCCTGATTGCCGTGGCGCAAACGCCCGGAGCGCCTAAGCTATACGTCAGCTACTCCGGCCACACTGTGACCGTATATTGGCAGGATGTGGCTGGCTGGACTCTGCATCAGAACCCGTCCGTGGCCAATCCCAGCGGCTGGACGCTCAACAGCAGTTGGACGACCAGCAATGGCACGAATTATCTGAACCTCGCGTCTCCGACGGGCAATCTGTTCTTCCGCCTGAGCAATCCGTGATATTCCGGGGATGGCTGATGGCCCCACGCGGGAATTATTTGTTTGGAGTTCCGCCTTCAGGCGGACCGCGTAAGCGCGGAACTCCAAACCAAATTAGCGCACAGCCCGGAATTCGGTGGTGTCCTGAATTCGGAGCGCGAGTTGTCCCAACTCGCAGCACGCCCGAATGCTGTCGCCCCGCGGATTTGCCGGCGATTGGCGCCCTGCAAGCGTCCAACAATGGAGCCTCCCGATTTCAACGCTCGTCTGGCTGTCAACGCGCTGCGGATTGGGACAATCCGCCCTCCCGGAGTGCGGCATTTATGCCGCTTCATCGGCCAAAGCGTTTCGTGGCGTGAAGCGGCTGAAGCCCGCGCACCGCCGCAAATTAGGACACAATCCGGAATTTTGATTGCTTGGGACGCCAGAACTGCTCACAGTTAGTCTGATCGTGAAGCATATGTTCCAGCGGTTGTTTATCAGAGTTCTGTCATACAGTCTCATCTTTGTGCCAACGTTCTGCTCCCAGGCGCTGGCCCAGGGGACGGCTTTTCTTTATCAGGGCCAACTCCAAAGCAGCGGGAGCGCGGCCAGCGGCACTTACAATTTTCAGTTCTCGCTCTACACCAACAGTACCGGCAGCACGGCCGTGGCCGGTCCGCTCACGAACAGCGCCGTCAGCGTGAGCAACGGTTTGTTCACAGTGACGATTGATTTTGGGGCCGCGGTGTGGAATGGGGAGACCAACTGGCTCCAAATCGGCGTGGAGAGCAACGGCGCCCCGTCCTACACCACGCTGTCGCCGCGGCAACAGATAACGCCGGTGCCTTATGCCATCTTCGCCACCACAGCCGGCAATCTCTCGGGCACGCTGCAGGCTACCCAGTTGGAGGGCACACTTCCCGCCAGCGCTTTCGCCGGATACACGAACACCGTGGCCCTGACCAATGGGGCCAACCTGTTTAACGGCACCTTCAATGGCGCCTTCAGCGGCTCCTTTAAAGGGTCCTTTAATGGCGCCTTCGCCGGCAACGGCGGGTCCGTGACCAATGTGAACGTGACCAACCTGACCGGTGTTTTGGCCGACAACCAGTTGCCGGCCAACACCGCGTTTGTAAACAGCAACCAGACGTTTTCCGGCGCCAACGCATTCACCAATTGGGGAAACAGTTTCACCGGCAGCTTTTTTGGCAACGGCCTGGTCGGCTGGATTGTCGTCAGCGGCACCGCCGTGCAGGCGGCCATTGATCACGGCTATTTGCTGACCAACTCGCTATTGACGACGGTCACCTTGCCGGCGTCGGCAAACCCGGGCGACATCGTCCGGGTTTCCGGAGCGGGTGCGGGCGGCTGGACGATTGCGCAAAACCCCGGACAATGCATTATCGGGAACTTTTCCGGTTACCTGGGTTCCACCTGGCAGCCGGTCAACCTGGCTGCTGCGAATTGGAAGTCGCTGGCCATGTCGTCGGCTGGTTCCGTACTGTTGGCGGCCAGCTACGGCAAGGGGCTGTATTACTCGGCCAACTTCGGCTCGACGTGGATTGTCACCAATTCCTCTGCGTACCTCTGGCAAAACGTGGCCTGCTCCGCCGACGGCAGCGAAATGATCGCGGCGACTTATTACGGAAACATCTACACCAATGCGGGATACGGCTGGGGAATGATTTCCGGCAGTCCCACCTATTGGTCGAGCTTGGCCGCTTCGGCCAGCGGCAACAATATCATTGTCGCCGTCGGGAATGGCAGCAGTGGCGGCGTTTATACCACGAGCAATTTTGGCGTTACCTGGGTGCAAGACACCACCGGGATCCCGAGCAGCGCCAACTGGGCTGCCGTGGCTTCTTCCGCCAGCGGCTCGACCTTGGCGGCGGCGGTTTACGACGGCAGCCTCTATACCTCAGTCAACTCCGGCAGCTCCTGGAATGTGGGCAGCGGCGCGCCCGTGAATTCCACCGGCATTGCGTTGGCCATGTCCGCTGACGGCACGAAGATGGCGGCAGCGGTCAACGGCGGTGGCATTTGGACTTCCTCAAATTCCGGCGCAACCTGGTCGCAGCAAACCGGTGCGCCCACCAACAACTGGACGGCAATCGCCTGTTCGACTGATGGCCGGAGGCTGGCGGCGGCAGCCAGCGGCGGAAGCATTTACGTTTCGGGCAACGAGGGCGTGACCTGGGTGCAAGAGCCCACTTCACCGGTCCAAAATTGGTCGGCCCTGGCGATGTCCTCGAGCGGCAGCCAATTGGCAGGGGCAGGGGCCGTTAGCGGCAACATTTATACCTCGCAGGCGGCCGCGGAAACTACCACCACGACGGGCACGAACGGATTTCTCAGCGGCGTCCAGGGTTCCGCCGTCGAATTGCAATGCATCAGCAGTAATATGTTCATGCCGGTTAGCTCGGCGGGGCTGCTCTGGGCGTTCTAAAAGATGTCCTGAACTTCCCTGACTGACCGAGGAATTCCTTCGGATTCTCGTAAACGACCTTGTCAATGGTTTCAGCGCGATGCCCGCGCTTTTTCATTTCCAGCGCCGTCCTGGGTACCGCCAGCGGATCGCTCACGCCCCAATCGCAGGCGCTATTGAGCCAGAGGCGCTCGTTGCCGTAGCGGTCCAGCATATCAATCGCCCGGGCCGGGGTGCATTTGGTCTCCGGGTACAGCGTCATGCCCGCCCACATGCCGGCATCCAGCACCAACTCCACCGTATGCTCTTCCACGTGGTCAATAATCACCCGGCCCGGCTGGATGCGCCGCTCGTTCTTCAAGACGTCGAGAATCATCCGCGTGCCCTTTAACTTGTCTTCCAGATGCGGCGTGTGGACCAGGATCAATTGGCGATGCCGCGCCGCCAGGTCAACGTGCATTTCCAGCACCTTTAGCTCGTTTCGCGAATTTTTGTTCAAACCGATTTCGCCGACCCCCAGGACGTTGGGGGCGCCCAGAAATTGCGGAATAAGCGCCACCACTTCCTCCGCCAGTTTCACGTCTTCCGCTTCCTTGGGATTGATGCACAGCCAGCAGAAATGTTTGAGGCCAAACTTCGCCGCGCGCTTCGGTTCATGTTCGGTGAGCTGGCGAAAATAATCGTAAAATCCGGCGGCCGAACTGCGGTCGAAGCCCGCCCAAAATGCCGGCTCGCAGACCGCGGCGCATCCGGCCAGCGCCATGCGTTCGTAATCGTCCGTAACGCGGCTGACCATGTGGGCGTGCGGTTCGATGTATCTCATGGGCGGAACGTAAGTTTATCGGGCCGCCGGGCGATAGGCGCCGCAGGCGCCTTTGGTGGACGCACGCTCTATCGGTTTGGCGGTCGGATCGCTGAAAGTCAGCAGGACGGCCTTGGCCCTGTCGTTCTGATTGCCGGACAATTTCTTAAGCGCCACGCGGAAGGCCTTCAGCCGGAAGTCATCCTTGCCATGGGCGCGCCCGGCCCGGTCGAGGAACGCGGCCACTTCGATGAGCTTGTGCCGCGCATCGAGGAAATAGAGGTCAAGCACTTCTTGTCGTGTCATATGATTTGCGATTTACGATTCACGATTTACGCGTCCAGTCAAGTTTCGCGCATCCAATCGCAAACTGCAAATTCAGCGGGTGGAGGGTAGTGTCCTCATTTGCGGCGGACCGCGGGCTTCAGCCCGCTTCACGCCACGAAATGCTTTGCCTGATGAAGCGGCATAAATGCCGCGCTCCTGAATTTAGAACACAACCGGGTCGAGCGCGGAATGTGCCAATCCGCAGCACGTAGGTTGCAGAGTGTCCGTAGCATTTGCCAATGTTTGTCTCAAGCGCCGATCCATTTCAAAATCTGCCCGGCGGCCTTCTGCGGCGCGGTGCTCAATACGTTGTGGTCGGCGCCCATGATGATTTTATACTCGCGCAAGGCCGGGCAATTCCGCCCCAACCAGCGCCCAATCAATGGCCACGGTACAATGGGATCGAGCACTCCGGCCACGCCGAAGACCGGCAGCTTGGTCCGGCACGCCACCGGGCGCGGGTCGTTTTCGGCGATCAGATGCAGACGATGCTGCGCCGCGCGGCGGTCCAAATCCGTCCGGCGCGCGACGAATTCGTCAATCGTGGCCAGCGTTTCCGGCGAATGGCGGTAGCGGAAACGGGCGATTTTGGCGTAGCCAAAAATGATGCGGATGAACAGCCGGTTCGACATTCGGCCCGTCAACGTTTCCGCCAGCCGCACCGCGCCGCGCAGGGGATGTTTGACAAAACCGCCTGCCAGAATCAGACCTTGTGCCCGGAACCGTTCGCGCGCCGTCAGGGTCCATAACGGCTGCGAGCCAAACGACTCACCCAAGAGCCAACCGGTCGTGATTCCGTGGGTTGCCAGCGCCCGTTCGATGGCCTCCGCGTACTCATCCAGCGACCAATCGAGCGTCCGCGGATAGGTTATTTCGACAAACCTCACCCTTCCCGCCAGCGCGTGGCGAAAGCTGCCGATGAGCGTCCAATCACCATGCAAACCCGGCAAATAAATCAACGTGGTTTGCGACGGCTCGCCGTGGATGCGCAGTTGCAGTTCCTCGTCCATCGTCCCGCCCATTATCGCCAACCCCAGCCGTACCTGCCAGCCTGCAACCAAGGTGGATAGCGGGCGCATCTCACTTCTTGGGAGGTATTCGGCAAGCCTGGGATGAGTCTGCTTTGGCCGGGTGCCGGATGAATGTATAATGACCTAAGCACGAATGACTTAAGAATGACCAAGCCCGAAGGCCAAAGCGCTTGGCATGACCATTCGTGATTCGGTCATTGGGACATTCTTTAGTCATTAGGGTTTAGGTATTCGTCATTCTCCGTCTCCGAGCCAGCGGCACCCGGAGCGGCGCATCGGCCCTGTCAAAAACTGAGATGCGCCCGGTGGACAGTCATCGAGCCTTGCCTCCGCCGGGAACTTTTTCCATTGTTGGCGCGTCCGATTAGAGGCAATGAAAAGGAAGTTAACGTGGATTTTCGGCGCGCTGGTGGTCGTATTTGCCTTGCTGCAACTCACCAATCCGGCCCGCACCAATCCGCCCATCCTGCCGGGGCACGAGGTGTGGGCCGGCAATTCGCCGCCGCCGGAAATCGCCGCGCTGCTCCACGTGGCCTGTTACGATTGCCACTCCTACGAAACCACATGGCCGTGGTACAGCCGCGTGGCCCCCATGTCGTGGTTGATCGCCAGGGACGTGAACAATGGCCGCGCGCGTGTAAATTTTTCCGACTGGCCGCATGACCACCCCGATTGGGCGGTGCGGCGCTGGCAAAACGTCAGCGAAGAATTGGATTACCGGGAAATGCCGCCCGCGAAATACACGTGGATGCATCCCGAAGCCCGGTTGACCGCCGCCCAACGCCAGCAATTGATCCAATGGGCCGACGCGCAAGCCGAAAAATTGAAAGCCTCCGCCGCGGCCAGCGCGTCAGGAAATACCGGGAAGTAAGACCCAAGGACCGACTAACTGCGTGGAGTGCGGCGGCACGCCGCCGCTTTCTTCGACGCGACATGTCCCGTCGAATCAACTCGTCGCGCCGAAATCTGATGAAGGCGGAAGCGCAGACATGTCCGCGCAGTCCAAGTCAAGACGCGGTGCGCCCGGCCAGTTTATGGCGCTTTGAATGCAAAATCGTATAAGGCGCAGCCTGTATTGTTCTCGTTCGGAGTTCCGCCTTCAGGCGGCTCGGGTGAAGACTTACCCTCCAGCCGCCATATGTCTTCACTTGAAAACCCATGCCCGTTTGCTGGATACTCACGGCCAATCCGCACCATTGGAAAAACATGAACGGCAACTCCGACCAGTCGTCCGGCAAAATCGGCTATAACCGTTTTCTCCTCCTCGTCGCCGGCCTGGGCGGGCTGCTCTACGGCGTGGACGTGGGCATCATCGGTGGCGCGCTGCCTTATCTGGAAGCCACCTCGGGTCTGACCAGCAATCAGCTTTCCGTCATCGTCGCCGCCGTTTTGCTTGGCAGTGTGATTTCGACGTTATTTTCCGGGGCGCTGGCCGATTGGTTCGGACGGAAAAAAATGATGGTCATCAGCGGCATTCTCTTTGTGATCAGCGTTCCTACGATTGCGCTGGCCCACGGTTATGGCCCGCTGGTCGTGGGCCGTTTGCTGCAAGGCATCAGCGCCGGTCTCATCGGCGTGGTGGTACCGCTTTATCTGGCCGAGTGTCTGGGCGCCTCCAATCGCGGCAAGGGCACCGGTATTTTCCAATGGTTGCTGACCTTGGGCATCATGGCGGCCGCGGTCATTGCCTACGTCGTCAGCCTCAAGGTTGCGGACATTGAAAAATTGAACGACGCGTCAAAATTGTTCGCGTTCAAGGACTTCGCCTGGCGCAGCATTTTCTGGGTTTCCTTGCCGCCCGGATTGTTGTTTATCGCCGGCAGTTTGCTGCTCGCCGAGTCGCCCCGCTGGCTGTTTCGCCGTGGCAGAAAAGACGCCGCCCGGGCCGCCTTGCTCCGTTCCCGTACCGGGGGACAGGCGGAAATAGAATTGCAGGAAATGGACGAAACCCTGGCCGCCGAAAAAGTCAAAAGCGCCACGCAGTCTGCCGAGTCACTGTTCTCCCGGAAATACGTCGTTCCTTTTCTCCTGGCCTGCATCATCCTCGCGTGCAATCAGACTACCGGCGTCAACTCCATCATTCCCTACAACGCCACGATTCTCATCCAAGCCGGCTTGAGCGACGCGCAGGCGCATTTTGGCTATGTCATTCTCACGCTCGTCAATTTTCTCGTCACGTTGATCGGGGTGGCGTTGGTGGACCGAATGGGCCGCAAGTTTCTCCTTTCGCTGGGCAGCGCCGGCATCATTGTCTCGCTCGTCTGTGCGGGAGTGGTCTTCCACCGCACCGAAAAGCAGCGCCTGGAGGTTAAAGACGCCGTCCAAGCCATGGTCATGACGAATCAATCGCTCTCGCTCACCTTCGATGAAGCCGCGGCGACCAATCTGCTCGCACACGCCGCCGTTTCGCCGTTTCGCCATTTCAGCGCTTCAACGCTGGTCGTCATTTATTCCTGTGGCGCTTTTCGCGCGACCAAACCGCCCATGCGCTCGGATGCGAGCGCTAAACCCATTGAAATTACCCGCGCAAGTTTGGTTCCTACCAATCGCTTTGCTTTTTTCATGTCACATCCTTTCGCGGATTTTCATGCAACCACAAACGCGCCGCTGAAGATTGATCACGCCATCCTCACGCCGGTCCCATCAGAAGGCGTGGGCTGGCTTACGGCCATTTGCCTTTACTGTTTTATGGCCCTCTTTGCCGTCGGCCCCGGTGTCTGCGTATGGCTGGCGCTGTCCGAGTTGATGCCCACGCGTATCCGCTCCAAAGGCATGAGTATCGCCTTGGTCATCAACCAATCCGTTTCTGCCACCATCGCCATGATTTTCCTCCCCACGGTCGGCCAATACGGCTGTGCGACCATGTTCTTCGCCTTCGCGGCCTGCACCGTCATCTATTTTGTCACCGCGGCATTTTGGCTGCCCGAAACCAAGGGCAAAACACTCGAGGAAATCGAGGAACACTTTAGCGGCTCAAAAAAATTCTGATCACAATGAAACCAAAAATCGCCACGCTACGCTCGACTCCCTCTCCCCGCCCAAGCGGGGAGAGACTTCCCCGAAGCAATTCGCGCATTGAACCCCTGGACCTGCCGATGCCACACGGCCTTCCGAATATGAATGCTGTCCGCTTGCTTTCCCCTCTCCGCTCCCATTCTGATGGGAGGGGAGAGGGTCAGGGTGAGGTGAGGGCTCGGATTCATGGGGAACCTCGACCTCCAAGGTTGGATGCGCATCGTAGCCATGAACCAATTGCCGCGGCAGCGTCTTGGAGTGCGGCGACATGTCGCCGCTTTCCTCGACGCGACGTGTCGCGTCGAAACAACTCGTCGCGCCGAAATCTGATGAAGGCGGAAGCACGGACATGTCCGCGCACTCCCAAAAACCTGCGGGTGGACGTCCGGTTCATGGGGTGGACCGGGGTCAGCGGATTCGTACTCAAACTGGCTCGAACCTTCACGTTGGCTAGCCTGTGCTTCACTCCAACGCTCCTGTCGGCCGACACGAACGCGTTGGGGCTGATTCCTCTGCCGCAAAAAATCGAAACGCGCGCTGGAACATTCCAGTTCTCGGCCGGGACGGGCATCCGGGCGGATTCGGCGGCCCGCCGAACGGCTGAGTTTCTGGCGGAGCGCCTGCGCCCTGCCACCGGCTGGCCGTTCCCAGTCAGTTCGCGAGCTTCCGCCGGTGGCGGCATTTGGCTGACGACCCGGTCGGCGAACAGAAATCTTGGCCCGGAGGGCTACGCTCTGGAAGTCGCGCCGGACAGCGTCGTCATCCGCGCCAACACGGATGTCGGTTTGTTCTACGGCGCCGAAACACTGTTGCAATTGCTGCCGCCGCAAATTTTTTCCACCAATCGGGCTGCCGGCGTAAGCTGGCAAATCCCCTGCGTGAGCATCGAAGATTGGCCGCGGTTCCAGTGGCGCGGCTTGATGCTCGATGTCAGCCGCCATTTCTACAGCAAAACCGAGGTGGAGCGCATTCTCGACGAGATGGCGCTCTATAAATTGAACACCTTCCACTGGCATCTGTCGGACGAGCCGGGCTGGCGCATTGAAATCAAGAAATATCCCAAATTAACCCAAATCGGTGCGTGGCGAAAATCCAGCCAACTGGTGCAAGCCAACCCGCACGACGAAACTCCGGCCAACAAAAATACGCACCCTTCCTGGACCGCCCCTTCCGCCGACAAGTTCGGCCCGGACGGACGCTATGGCGGCTATTACACGCAGGCCGACATTCGCGAAGTGGTGGCGTACGCGGCGGCGCGGCACATCACCATCGTGCCGGAAATTGACATGCCCGGCCACATCGCCGCGGCCTTGGCGGCGTATCCGCAATTGGGCACCGGCGGGCCTTACAGTACCGACGCTACGATGGGTATGAACCACGGCGTCCTCGACCCCAGCCGCGCCGATACCTTCGCATTCATCAACGAGTTAATCACCGAATTGTCGCGGCTTTTTCCCGGCAAATACATTCATCTGGGCGGCGATGAAGTGAGCGCGGACGTGCGGGCCGCGACCTGGGCCAAAAGCCCGTCCTGTCAGGCCCTGATGCGGCGCGAAGGCCTGAAGAACACGGATGAATTGCAGGCTTGGTTCACGCGGCGGGTCGAGCAGATGGTCAATGCGCGTGGGAAACATCTCGTCGGCTGGAGCGAAATAACCGGCGATGGCGTCACCACCAATGCCGTCGTGATGGACTGGATTGGCGGCGCGCAAGAAGCCACCGGCACCGGCCACGACGTGGTGATGGCTCCAACGGGATATTGTTACTTCGACTATTACCAATCCACCAATCACCTCACCGAGCCGCCCGCCATTGGAGGGTTTCTGCCGCTGCAAAAGGTCTATTCCTTCGAGCCGATCCCGCCCAACCTGCCGCCGCAACTTCAGTTGCGCATCCTGGGCGGGCAGGGCAATCTCTGGACGGAATACGTGGCCTCGCTGCCCCACGCCGAATACATGCTCTTCCCCCGCGCCTGTGCGCTGGCGGAGGACACCTGGTCGGCTAGGGAGGCGCGCAACTGGGACGATTTTCAACGCCGGCTCCAGGTGGACCGCTTGCGGTTGGACCAACTGCGCGTCAATTATCGCCGCCTTTCGTACAATAACTATTAACTCAGTCGCATGGAAATTGTCATTCAACCCACCCGCGAAGCCACAACCGCTGTGGCCGCGCGCATTTGCGCCCGGCTCATCCGCGAAAAACCAAACGCCGTGCTCGGTCTGGCCACCGGCAACACGCCCTTGTTGCTCTACCGCGAACTGATCGCCCTCAAGCTCGACTGGCGCCGGATCGTCACCTTCAATCTCGACGAATACGTGGGTCTCGCGCCCCAGCACCCCCAGTCCTATCACAGCTTCATGTGGCAAAACCTGTTCCGTCACGTCAACGTCGCGAAGAAGAACGTCCACCTCCCGGATGGCCTGGCCCGGGACGTTCCCAAATTCTGCGCCAGGTACGAAAAACAAATCCGCGCCGCCGGCGGCGTTGACTTGCAAGTGCTCGGCATCGGCACCGATGGGCACATCGGTTTCAACGAACCCACCTCATCGCTGGCCTCGCGCACGCGCATCAAGACCCTCACCCCGCAAACGCGGCGGGACAATGCCGGCTTTTTCGGCGGCGAAGAGCAGGTACCCCATCATGTTATCACCATGGGCATCGGCACCATTTCGGAGGCGCGCCATTGCCTGTTGCTGGCGTTTGGCAAGACCAAGGCGCATGCCGTCGCCGCCGCCGTGGAAGGCCCCCTCACCGCGATGAATCCCGCCTCGGCGCTGCAGTTGCATCCGCAGGTAACGATGTGCCTCGATGCCGATGCCGCCTCAGAACTGAAATTGCAGGATTATTATCGGTGGGTGTACGACCAAAAGCCGGAGTGGCAGAAGGTCTGAAGCTTTATTCATAGCCAATCCCGCCGCTTGAATTTAGCATGGACCGATGTTGCACCACGAATTGATTCCCGCCGCCGACACAAATTCGCGGCGGCTTATGGTCATGCTGCATGGATTGGGCGACAGCATCGAGGGCTACCGCTGGCTGCCGCAGGCCATGGGATTCCCCTGGCTGAACTATCTGCTCGTCAACGCGCCGGACCGGTATTACGAGGGTTACTCATGGTTCGATTATCCCGACAACCTCGTGCCCGGCGTGCAGCGGAGCCGCGAACTGCTCTTCCAGTTGCTCGACGACCTGCGCCGGCAGGGGTATCCGGCGGACCAAATCACCTTCGGCGGGTTTTCGCAAGGTTGCCTGATGGCCATCGAAATCGGTTTGCGCTATCCCCATCGGTTCGCGGGCGTTGTTGGCATCAGCGGCTGGGTGTTTGAACTGGAAAAAACCTTGAAGGAACTCCCGCCGGTCGCCCGGGAACAGCGCTTCCTCATCACCCACGGGAAACTCGATCCGCTCATTCCCTTCGCCCCGGTTTGCCGGCAGGTGCGCCGCCTGAAGGCCGCCGGCCTGAATGTGGAATGGCACGAATTCGACAAACCGCACACCATCATCGAGGAGGAACTGGACGTCCTCCGCAAATTTGTGCGCGCCGGCTATCCGCCGGAATAGCCTTGGCCGGAGCGCGGCGTTCACGCCGCTTCCGCTTCGCTTCGCGGTAGATCAGCAGTGTCGGCAGCACAAAGATGCGCGCCGGTTATCCTGTTGTGGGGAAATAACCGGCGCGCGGGGGCTTCAGCGGGTTAAACCTTCACTTCGCGGGTTGCCCCGGGAATCCAGATTTGCTCCGGCCGCGGCGCCTCGACGGCGTTCCAATCCATGGCCTGTTCCACCACCGCGCGCATTTGGGCAAACCACCAACCCGCGCGCGCCATCCGCCCTGCCCGTCGCGGGGCCGCCATCCGGATCGTTGCGCCATTGAATCCCAGTTCCATTTGTCTGTCTGTCGCGTTTGTCATATTGAACCTTTCGTTGCGCGACATCCTGGCAGATGGGGTTGGACAAAGGCTGTCCAAGCCAAAAGATTTGTGAAAAAGTTTTGGCAGTTTAAACCCGCAAACTTGCTCCCTTGGCGGCTGTGGGCCCAGCCACGCTCCGTTACGGGTGGATCTCGATGATGTCGCCCGGTTCCAGCGGCACATCCACCCCGTTCAAGAGTTCCCGGGGAGCGAACTTGGCGCTCTCACCCTGGCGGGTGATGACAATTTCCCTCGGCTCTCTTTGGTCAATGTAATTCGCCGTGGCGATGGCTTGGGCGAGTGTGAGGCCGACCACCCACGGCACGTGCGGATTTTGCACCGGACCTAAAACCGTGACCCCATTGGTATCCTGCCCCACCGCCGCGGCCTGCGTGGCCAGATTGGTTTCCATTTCCTGGCGATGCTGGAGTTGCCATTGCCAGTCATTCCAGTTCGCGTTTTGCCCGGCCACGAAAGCCCTTTGCGCCTGCGCGTGGGCCTTCGATTTTGTGCTGCAACCGCCCAGCAACGCGGCGCTGAAAATTAAAGCCGCCGCCGCGCCGGTCAGAAACAGGAATTTTAGCCGCCCGTCCATGCACCTACAGCTTCTTGAGGATTTTCCCGAAGCCGCTTTCATCCGGCTCGATCTCAATCCGCTGGCCCGCTCCAGCCGCGGGCGCCGACGGAGCCGGCTTCGGCTTCCGGTCGAACTTGGACGCGGCGCTCGGCAACGCCATTGGCGCAGAGGCAGGCACATCATCCGGTTCACTGTCCGGCGGTTCGGCGCTTTCGCCAGGAATGAAGAAATTGGTGCGGCTGTCCAGCCATTTGGTGTAGCGCTGAAAACTCCACATGCCGTGGTCGGCGCCCGTCTCGATGGCCGACGCGATTTTGAAAAACTCGCGCGTGCGGATAAAATTCTTCACCGCGTGCGACGCCACCAGGATTTCGCATTCCGGCACGCGGATGTTCAGGTCCTGCCGGAAGCGGAGGCGTTGGGCAACCACGGCCACCAGGCAATCGGATAGTTGCGCACAGACGGCGCTCTGGATTTCCGCCGGGAAGGCGGAAGCCACCCGTTGCAACGCCTCGGCGCAACTCGACGAATGCACCGTGGCCAGCACCAGATGGCCGGTTTCCGACGCGCTCAACGTGAGCCGCATCGTTTCCGGGTCGCGCATCTCGCCCACCATCAGCACGTCCGGGTCTTCGCGCAACGCGTCGAGCAGCGCCTGCTCGAAACTCGGTGTGTCGCGCCCCACTTCCCGCTGGCGCAGGTACGAGCGCCGCGGGCGGAACGTGTATTCAATCGGGCTTTCCACCGTCACAATGTGCCGCGTTTCGGTCAGATTGATTTCCTGTATCAGCGCCGCCAGCGTGGACGACTTGCCGCTGCCGGTGGGTCCGCTTACCAGGATCAAGCCGTGCGAGTTTTTGACCACCTTCTTGAGGTCCGGATGCAAATTGAGCTTTTCCACCGTGGCTTGAAACGAACTGAGCAGGCGGATGGCCAGGCCAATGCCGCGCGAGGTGTGCAAAAGGTTGATGCGGCACCGGATCCCGTGGATGGTTTTGGACATGTCGAACGAACGCCGCTCCACAAATTCCGGCCAATGCACCTCGCCAATCAGCGCGTGCGCCATTTCCGAGATCGCCTTGGGCGGAATGGGTTCGCCCACGGTCCGCAACGCGCCGCGCACGCGCACCGCCGCCGGCATGCCGCCCTCCAAATGCAAATCACTCGCGCCGTTGCCGGCCGCCGAGGCTATCAATGTTTCCAGTTCCATGTGTCTCTTTTATTCAACAATCCGCCCGCCGAAAAGTTTTTTCAACCCGAATCTGCCCTACACCACCAGTCTTCCGAGCGACGATCGTGGGCCGCTGGCTTTTCCCTCTCCGCTCCCATTCTGATGGGAGGGGAGAGGGTCAGGGTGAGGTGAGGGTTCTGCTCTCATTGAATGTTGGACGTTGAGCGTCGAATGTTGAATGTTCCCCGGTTCATGGAGAGCTTCCTTTCGCTTTTGCGCATTCATTGGGACCCTGAACCTGTCGCAAGCTGCCAGTCTGCCGAGCCAGGTTCGCGGACCGCTTGCTGTCCCCTCTCCGCTCCCATCGGATGGGAGGGGAGAGGGTCAGGGTGAGGTGAGGGTAATCGGCTTCATCCCAGCGACTTCTTCCACGCCGCTACCGCCAACTTGATTTGCTCCCCGCAATTCGCCTGGGGCTTCACAAACCGCGGCGTGAACCACGGGAACATTCCCACCAGGTCCGAAATCACCAGGATTTGCCCGTCACAACCCGCGCCGCTGCCGATGCCAATCGTGGGAATGGAGAGGTCTTCAGTGATTTCTTTGGCCACCGGCGGCGTTACCAATTCAAGCACAATCGCAAACGCGCCGGCCTCAGCCAGCGCCCGGGCATCCGCCAGCAGGTCCCGGCGCTCGGACGGCGTTTTGCCTTTGACGTGATAGCCGCCTTCCTCGAGCACCCGTTGCGGCAACATGCCCAGATGGCCGCAAATGGGAATGCCGGCCGACACTATGGCGCGCACCTGCGCCAGAATGGTTCGACCGCCTTCGGCCTTGACGTATTCCGCACCGGCCGTGACGAGGCGCTGGGCGTTTCGCAACGCGCTGTGGGGCGTTTCATAACTTCGGAACGGCAGGTCCCCTCCCAGCAGGGCGCGCGGATGGGCGCGGGCAGCGGCACGGAGGTGATGTTCAACCTCTTCCATCATCACGTGCGTGGTGTCCGGGTAGCCCAGCACCACCATGCCCAGCGAGTCGCCGACCAGGAGCATGGGGATGCCGGCCTCGTCGAGCAGTTTGGCCATGGGAAAATCATACGCCGTGAGCGCGGCGATCTTTTCACCCCGCGCCTTCATGGCGCGAATGTTTTCCACCGTAATCTTGTTTTGAGTCATCAGAATTCCTCGGCCCGATTATAGGTGGTTCCCCTGGAATTGAAACCGGCTAATTTTCACACCAAGGAAACGAAACGAAGGGAAAGTCTAAATATATATGAATATTGGTTCCTCGCCGTTTATCGCGGGCAACTCCTGGAAGCCGGTAGGGCGGCGCTGCTGCGCCGCCGCCCGCCCGATAACGCCGGCCCCAAGCCATTGCTTGAAAATAGCCCAGCCATTCCCCGGAGCGTGAGTTGTCCCAACTCGCAGCGGGTCCGCAGGCATGCGTGCTGCGGATTGAGGACAATCCGCGTTCCGATATGCTGGGTAAAATAGTCACAGGCCAAAGGCCTGAACCATCGTAGCCGAGGGCAACGCCCTCGGAAAAATCGGAAAACATTTTTTGCCCTGAAAGGGCAATCCAAAATGGCCGGCAAACCATCCATTTTTGGCGCGCCCTTGCCGGGCGCAAATCCAAACCCATTGGCTCTTCGCCGTTTATCGTGGGCAACTCCTGGAAGCCGGTAGGGCGGCGCTGCTGCGCCGCCGCCCGCCCGGTAACGCCGGCCCCAAGCCATTGCCTGAAAATAGCCCAGCCATTTATGGCTGGGCTGCGCGTCCCGCTAAATTAAAAAGTCCCGCAGGGACGAAAGAGATCCTTAAATGCACGTGCACATAATCCGCCACGCCACCGATGGCTAGTGCTTTCAGGCCATTTTCCCGCGCGCTGCCGCCGAGATAGGGCCAGAGCCGCTCGCGAAAGGCGGTTTTCGCCATTTTGGCCAGCCTGCCTGCCCGCATCTGCGACGGCAAAAGAGGTGGTGAACCACGCGCAGTCCAAACCCTTCGCGGAATGGGCAAGTCGCCGGTGGTCGCGCCAGCGTGTGGAGTGCGGCCGCTTCAGCGCCGCTTTCCGCGGCACCGTCCCAGCCAAAATTAGGGAGCGGACGCGCGCCCGCTTCGCTTTCGACCTGCCGGCATTCGCCTTTGACTTCGTCGGCGTGACGGTTGCATTGACCGGAATGGGCCGGGTGCCGGAAACATTGTTCGCCGCCTCCGCCTAGCCACAGGCGCAGCGGGACAACATCCGCAACAGGTTCCGGCGATTGGGACACTCGGCAGCCATTTACAGAAGCGGAATCACTTCAAAAGTTTTGCTGAGGAGGCAGCAATTCTGTCTTGGGGGAAACACCCTATAGCGGAGTGTCCGCTGCCAAGGCTATTCTCTTGCCAGGTTTATGGTTAGGCAATCCATAGCTTCAACGCGAAACGCAGGGTTTAATGATTCAACAGCCTTCACTCTTGTCGAATGTCTGGTTGTCATCGCCATCATAGGAATGTTGGCGGCGATTTTGTTGATGGCAATTTCCAAAGCCAAAGCAACAGCGCAACGAATTCAATGTGTCAATAATTTGCATCAGTTTGGCCTCGCTATTCAAAACTTCGTCACTGCCAATAACGCGTATCCTTCTGCATACGCGGGCACGAATGGTGACAATCCGGGAACTTGGATGGGCCAGCTTGAGGGCGGGGGATTTGAGGCGGTTAAACTCGAAAATAATATCTTGGATAAGGGCGTATGGCGTTGCCCATCAGCAATTGTTCCCGCTGATTATTATCCCTCTTATTTTACCGCTGAAGACCGCACTAATTTTCCCCCATTGTCCTATGGCTACAATCTTTTTGGCGTTTCCGCCACAAACTACCGCACCAACGCGCTTTACCGCACGAACGCGCTCGGTCTGTATGGTCACTACCTTTCTCACTCAATTAAGCCCATCAGCGAATCGGAAGTGGTTTATCCAAGCGACATGATGGCAATGGGAGACGTTCTTGCCGGGGGAAACTTCATGCGCGAACCCGATTTGACAGCATCAAAGGTTGCATCCATACGTCATCAAGGCAAATTCAATGTCGTGTTTTGCGATGGCCACGTTGAATCCCTGACGTTGCAATTTCTTTTTGCCGACACGAGCGACGAAGCTTTGAGCCGTTGGAATCGTGACCATCAACCACATCGGGAGAGGCTGCAACCATGAGGCAGTCCCGTTACATCGTAAGCTTTTGGTCACTGGAGCATGGATTTGACTTGCAGGGTTTTCGTGATGACGGCGGCGACAATAATCATCAGTCCGCAGTCGCCGAGGTGACTGTCGCGGCGGACCTGCTTCCAGAAATAGGAGACGCGGCCATCCGTCTTCGCTCCGCTACGACGCGACAAGTCTGTCTTCGCGCTGCTACTACGCGACAGGCGGGCGGCTATTTTCCCGGCGCGACGCTCGGTGGTGATTTGCTTCAGATACAGCGATGCTGGCCGCAACTTTGGGCGTACTCAGGTGTTTGAACGGGACTATGAAACACTTTCTTACAATTATCACTGCACTCGCCGCGGTTGTTTCATGCACCGCAGTGGCTGCCTCGTATTCGACAGAGGCGACCATCACGCCGCTACCGGATAAGGGTCAATATCAAGTGGACGTGCGTGTGTCTCGTCTGGTCCAGCAGGACGACAAGGTTGCCGAGGAGGTAATTGCCCGTCCGAGGATTTTTGCGGGTTTGGGCTGTCCAGCTTCGTTTTACCAGGGCTCACAACCGGCGAATCCCGATTACCTGAACGAAAACAACGTGAGTGTGGATGTCTCATGGCCGTATCCAAAGGAGAGTGGCGTAGCCTTTTGCACAGTCGTTGTAAAACAAGGGGACGAGGTCGTGTCGAGGTCGAAGTTTCAGTTGCAGGTCATGGGCCCAGGTCGCGTTCCTCTGATTTTGTCACCGCAGAATGTGGATGCAAAATCGGTGCGCGTTATGGTGGATAAATCCAAATCAATCGCCTACGTTTTGCTTGAGTTTGGAGGCAAGACGGACGAAGACGCGAGGGCAATGGCCATCGAGAATCTCGGAAACAAGGTGCAGATTCAGGATGCGGGCGGACATATCGTTGGAAGCGGTCACATTGAAGGGGGAGCCTACAACGGAATCGGCGTGGCATTGCCATATAGTAGCGAGAACGAAGCACAGCGCGTAGCAACGATTCTTGGAGGAGCACCGGCAAGATGAAGCGGCCAAAGAGCGCGCTGGAGCACTCTGGCTGCCCCTGCGCTTTCGGTTGAGTATGGTGTTGTGCGTCTCTGGTGTCATCAGTTGTGCCTCAGCGACGGTTTCTGGTTGGGTTGAGCTCCGTTGCCGTTGCACAGTTCGCACTTGGCCTCTCGACCGGCGACTCCACGATGGCCGAGACCTTCGCACTGGTTGCACGGTTTCTGCCCGGCCTTGGCGCGAACGGGCGGTTTATCAAGGCAAACGGCTGAGCGAATGGCTGACGACAAGGAGCAGTTCAGACGGCTCATTCCCAAAGGAAACGGTGGACGCATTTCATCACCTGGGCACGAATGCAATTCCAGCGCTGCCGGCGAGGTTGGTGTATGTGGAACCGCCTTTTTTTTGGACTTCGCTCCCCCCGAGGCGCGCGCAATTAACATCGAGGCGATTTGCGCTTTCATTACCTTGCGTGATCAGGCAAAACCGGCGCTGCCGCAATTGCAGACGCTCATGGAAAGCACGAATAGTGACATTGCCTTGCATGCCATGCTCGCGTCATGCGGCACCGGCTCGAATGCCATACCGCTTTTACTGAATGGATTGACTAACCAATTCGCCGACGTGCGGAATGAGGCCGCAAATTACGTTACGCAAAATTTCAGCAACCAATTTCTCGGGCGGCGCGACCAAGTGATCCCGCTTTTCGTAAAGCTCCTGAATGACTCTTACAATGATGTCCGCATGAATGCAACAAACGAACTTAAACAAATTGACGCCGCAGCGGCACTCAAAGCCGGCGTAAAATGAAAACGCATCCCAACTTGGTTGATTCTGTCCTTCGGTTTGGAATCTCAACGGGGGTACTTCTTCTGGGCGTCACGGCCAAAGCCAACCCGATTTCACTGCCCGAAAAACCCGTGACAACGGAAATTTCCGTCACCATCGCCATCGCGATTCTGCTGGAGGTGATTTGCGTTTGGTTGATTCTCCGGCACTCTCGAAGGCCTCGTTTATTCATTCTTTGGTTGATCGGCATGCATCTGCTGACGTACCCATCATTTCTGGGCTTGCTCTGGTTCCTCCAAGACATGCGTCCGGCTTTTGCCGTCGCCGGCGGCGAGGGACTGGTGGTGGTGGTTGAGGGTGCCTTGATTTACTTGCTTTGCCGCTTTGTGCTGCCGGTCAAACCGGAGCTTGCCGCCCCGTCGATCGGCAAATGTTGGCTGGCTTCATTGGCCGGCAACATTTGTTCGGCGGTGGCATTCCCAATTTTGCTGGCGCTTTATGATCGTTTTATTTCCGTTTGATAGGCCAGGGTCAAGCCGCCCTGGCGGGACGTTGGCCGCCTGCGCAAAATTGTTGACGAATTCGATTCCAGGTCGTTGGCTCAGGGCGAACGCACACGATAAAAGCGTTCCGGAGCATTCGTGGTCGTTGGCGCGGCGAATTGATACAAGCCGGGGGCAACGTTGGTTTGCACACCGATGACATCCCAGGCAGTCATCGGCAACAAAAGGTTGGTGCTGCTTAAGATGGAAAAAGAGGCGCCGGCGAAATTATTGCTGAAGGCAAATTGAATGCTGCCATCAGCGAGAATGGTCAATCCGGTCAAGGTTGGCGCGATGGTTTGAGTGACGGGGATGGTTTGGCCAAGCAGGGTGAGGTTGGCAACGCGGGGGCAACTGGTGGCGCCACAAATGAAGCTCACGACGCCGTTGCCGGTCCCATTGATGGTCAGCCATGCCTGGTCAGTGGTTGGCGAGAATGGCGGAAGCAAATTCTCCGTCACGGGCAGGACAGGGGACAAAGCATCGCAGCACGCAGCAGGACCTTCCCATTTGGCTGTAGGATCCACAAAGGCGCGCGGCAGTTCTTTGACGGCGTTGTTGTCTGAATCGGCGATATAAACATTCCCGGCGCTATCCACGGCGACGCCTTCGGGATGGTTTAATCCCGAGGACACCAGCGTGGTCACGGTTTGGTTGGCCGCGGTCCACTTCTTGACCGCCCCGTGCACAGTATCCGCGATGTAAACGTTGCCGGCGCCATCCACCGCGACGCCAGAAGGTTGGTACAATCCGGCGGATGCCAGTGTCTTCACGGTATTGTTGGCCGCCGTCCACTCCTTGATTGCGTTGTTCATGCTGTCCGCAATGTAAACGTTGTCTGCGACATCCAGCGCTACGGCAGAGGGTCGGTTCAGCCCCGAAGAAACCAGCGTGGTCAGGGTGTTGTTGGTCATGGTCCACTCCTTAATCGCATTGTGGTAGGTATCGGCAATGTAAACATTGCCCGCGCCATCCACCGCGACGCCCGAGGGGCGGACTAATCCTGAGGCGACCAACGTGGTCACCGTGTTGCTGGCGGCGATCCACTCTTTAATCGCATTGTTGTAAGTATCGGCAACATAAACATTGCCCGCGCCATCCACCGCGACGCCATTGGGCTCGGACAATCCTGAGGAAACCAAGGTGATCACCGCGTTGCTGGCCACCGTCCACTCTTTGATGGCATTGTTGTAGGTGTCGGCAACGTAAACATTGCCTGCGCCATCCACCGCCACACCGGAGGGAGTGTTTAATCCCGTGGGCACGAGCGCAGTTATTGATGGAGGGACGGCGACATAGGTCGGACCTGCCTGGATCACGGTGAGGGTCTTGCCAGCGATAGTGAAGGTGCCGACGCGTGTGGCGTTTGGGTTGGCATCGTAAGTGAACGCCACGTTGGTGCTGCCCGTGCCGCTCTGGTTTGCCGAGCTCAGATGCAGCCAATCGTCATTCGCCGTGGCCGTCCAAGCAACGCTTTCAGGGTTAATGGCCAGAACGACGCTGTCCGTACCTGCCGCGGGCCCTTCCAAGAGTAGAGTAGTGCCCAGGAAATAAGGAGGGCCTTCTTGCGTCACGGTGAGGGTTTGGCCGGCGATGGTAAGGGTGCCGACGCGCGTATCCCCGGAATCGGAGTCAAAACTGAAGGCAATTGTGGCGCTGCCCGTGCCGCTTTGGTTCGTCACGGCGAGATGCAACCAGGAATCATTGGCGGAAGCCGTCCACGCGGTGGTTTCCGGGGTCACCGTGAGCAGGACACTATCACTACCCGCGGTTGGTCCTTCAGCGAGGGCGGTGGGGATGAGGTAAGCGGGCGCCTGCTGTTGCGTTACGGTAAGCGTCTGGCCACCAATGGTGAGTGTGCCAACGCGCGGCGCCCCGGGATTGCCATCGAAGCTGAAGACAACCGTGGTGTCGCCGGAGCCACTTTGGTTGGTGGCGCTGAGATGCAACCAGTTGGCATTGGCCGTGGCCGTCCACATGCCGTCAGCCGGGACCACGGACAAAGCGACATTATCATTGCCTGCGGCCGGCCCTTCCGAGAGGGCAGCTGGGGTCAGCGAACACACCGGCCCCTGGTTGACTGTAACGCTTTGACCCAGCAAGCCGATATGAGCCGTGCGGTTGGATAGGGTGGCACTGAAGGCGAAGCTTACCAAACCGTTGGTGGCGCCTGTGATGGCCAGCCAGGGCTGGTCGCTGGTCGGACTAAGCGGGGGAAGCAGATTGGCGGTGGCGGGCAATACCGGCGATAAGACATCGCTGCCAGCGGCGGCGGTCTCCGATTTGGTCGTGACATCCACGAAGGCATGCGGTAGTTCAAAGATGGCGCAATCGACTCCCGAGTAATAGGGAAGATAGAGATTGCCCGCACCATCGACCGCCACGCCGCCATACATCGCATTCAAGCCGTACTGCACCAAGGTGCTCACGGTGTTGCTGGCCGCCGTCCACTTCTTGATGAACATATAATCTCGGTCAGTGACGTAAACATTGCCGGCGCCATCCACCGCCACGCCTAGAACTTGGGATAGTCCCGAGCCAATCAGAGTGGACACGGTGTTATTGGCTGCCACCCACTCGCGAACCGCGCCGCCATTATAGAAGTAAACGTTGCCCGCGGCATCCACCGCCACCGGAATGCCATAAATTAACCCCGACGCATCGAGCGTGGTGACGGTATTACTGGCCGCCGTCCACTTTTTGATGGCTTCGTTACCGAGGTCACAAATGTAAACATTGCCTGCGCTGTCCACCGCCACGCCGGAGGGGGAAGATAGCCCCGAAGCGACCAGAGTATTCACCGTGTTGCTCGCGGCCACCCACTCCTTGACCGCATTGTCGCCGGTATCGGCGATGTAAACATTCCCCGCGCCATCTACCGCCACGCCCTCGGGAGTGGACAAGCCGGAGGCGACCAACGTGGTGACGGCGTTGTTAGCCGGCTCCCAAACCTTGATTGCGTTGTTGTAGGTATCCGCGATGTAAACGTTGCCAGCGCCATCCACTGCAATGCCAACCGGGCCGTCCAGTCCCGAGGAGACCAGCGCCGTGGCGGTTGAAGGTGTAAGGGCATAACCCGGGGCGGCTTGGGTGA
>JBEKMW010000033.1:0-41158 GCA_049523455.1 Verrucomicrobiota bacterium
AACTTCTGAACTTCCGAATTTCCGCCTTGAGGCGCACTTTCTTAGTGCTGTGCTGGTTGTACCGTCTGGTTGTTGGGGACAGGCGCGACGCCTGTCCTACAACTTTGCCAATTCTTCCCGCATCATTTTCGCCAGCGGCTGAATGGTCTTCTCGCTAAACTCAAACTTGCCGCCGGCGGCGGAAAATAGTTCGGGCAACGGCCGCGAGCCGCCCAGCGCCAGCGACTTCTTGTAGTCATTCAACGCCCTGGCCTTGTCACGTTTGGAATTGGCCCACACCTGCAACGCCCCGATTTGCGCGATGCCGTATTCGATGTAGTAAAACGGATGGATGAAAATGTGAAGCTGCCGATGCCAAAGTTTCGCCCGCGCCTCCTCAATCCCGCTCCAATCCACGTCACCGCCGAATCGGTCCATGAGCGCCAGCCACGCCGCCGCCCGTTCGGCTCGCGTGTGTTCGGGATGCGTGTAGATCCAGTGTTGAAAGGCATCCACCGTGGCAATCCACGGGAACACTCCCACCACGCCTTCCAGGTGGACGCGGCGCGCGCGTTTCGCGTCGGGTGCGTTATAAAATTCCTCGATGAATTCGTTGCCGAGCAGTTCCATGCTCATCGAGGCGACCTCGCAAAATTCTATCGGCGCGCTGCGATAGGCGTATAAATCCTCATCGCGCGTGGCCAGCGCGTGAAAGGCGTGGCCGGCTTCATGCAGGATGGTCTCCACGTCGCGCTGCAAGCCCACGGCGTTCATGAAGATGAACGGCAGGCGCGCTTCGCTGAGCGCGGCTTGATAGCCGCCGGGCGCCTTGCCTTTGCGATTGTCCAGGTCGAGCAGGCGCAAGTCCTGCATCCGCTGAAAACCGCCGCCCAGTTCGCCGTCGAGCCGGTTGAAAATCTTTTGCGTGCGTCCCACCATTTCATCCACCTGGGCAAACGGCTTGAGCGGCGCACGGTTCTGCGGGTCCACCGCCAGGTCCCACGGACGCAGCGCTTCCAGTTTCAATTGGCGCCGCCGGTCCGCCTGCAACTCGCGCACGATGGGCATCACGTGCTTTTCCACCGCGCCATGAAACGTTTCGCAATCTGCCGGCGTGTAATCGAACCGGCCGAAGCGGCGAAAGGCGTAGTCGCGGTAATTTTCAAAACCCGCGTTCCGGGCGATTTGCGCGCGCAGCTTGAGCATCTGGTCGAACAGCCCGTCGAACTTCTCCGCCTCCCGCAGCCGCCGCCGCGCGACCAGTTCCCACGCCTCCTGCCGCAACGCCCGGTCCGGCTCCTCCAGGTAACGGCCCATTTGCACCAGCGTCTTCTCCTCGCCCCGGAACCTGACCGTGAGCGAGCCGCTCAATTTCTGGTATTGCTGCGAGAGCTTGGCCTCCTCGGTCTCCAAGGGAACATTTTCCGGACGGAACAATTCCACGTGGTTCTTTGCGTCGCGATTAAAGACGTAAAAACGCTTCGCCGGCAACTGGCCAATCGCCGGATGGGCCACATAAATCTTCTCCAGCGCAAACTGGCGCGGCTTGAGCTGCGGCTCGACGTTTTCCAAGAAGTGCAGATACGCCTTCTCCGCCTCGGCATTGTCCGTGTGGCAGGTCATGGCGATGTAACGGCGCGACGACTCCTCGTCGAGCGCGGCGGTCAGTTCGCTCCAATCGAGCAGCCAGCGTTCGAGGGCGGCGGCGGTGGTGCAGTTCGCCGCGCGCTTTTCCATTTGGTCGAACAGCGGCGCGATCTGCTTCCAATCGCCCAAATCGGTGGTGGACGGAACGAATGTTCGCGGCCGGTGCGCCGGCAATTTCCCAAACGGCAACAAAGTCATCCCCCCAGCCTATCCGGCCCCGCCCCGATTTTCAAAAGAAAGCTGCACCGTGTCACCCAATGGAGCGCGGATTGTCCCCCATCCGCAGCACGCACCCCCACGGTCCACCCTCCGCAGTAGGCTGCTACAGAGGACGGGTCCTGCTGTAACTTCAGTCCACTCTCGCTCCAGCCGGGCAGCCGGATGGGGGGTATCCGCGACCTGTCATTTCGCGTCCAATTGGCATGGCTCCTAAGCAATTCGAGAATTTTCTCGAGTAGCCGGATTTCAATAATGTTCTGCCATTCCCGCAAGATTGCTGGAACGTCCGGTCCAGGCCATCCCAATTTAATGTAGGCCACGTTCCAATGGTGGGTTTGCAAATTGTATTTGCCCAGGCCCGGATAGCTGGTCTCGTCCTACGTCGCCGACTCCTGGACCATGCTGGTAACCGCCTTGATCAGAAAAGCCGCCAGGCAGATGGCGAGCACCAGGGAAGGCAGGATCTCCACTCGCGGACGCACTGAGTTGCCGAACGAAACAGAAGATGAGGGGCTTATGGCATTATTTTGCATCGCCAAGGCTCACGGTTTTCGCTGCAACACCACTCCCATGAAACGCCATCGGTCGAGGAATTCGGCGTATGACATTTTCATCGTTCCGCCCAGCGGATCTCCGATGACGACCTGCGAATCAGTGACTTCGAGCACCGTCACCCAATGGTCCTCCATGACGTTGAATTTGACGACGGCGAGCGTGAGTCCGGCCCGTTTCAAATCCGCAATGTCCTTGAAGGGCCGGCACTCCGCGCTTAACCCATCCTTGCCGTATTCTCTCCTCAACGTTTCGGCCAGTATATCCGGTTCTGTTCCCGTGGCGGAACTCGTCTCCGAGAGTATCGCCAGCCTTCCCTCTTCCGCCGGCAGTCCGAGCCGATGCAGGGCCGTGACCGCTGCGGCAGGACCGCAAGTGTAGTCGGTGGTTTGAATGCAAACGCCATCGGCGTCAATATGGGTTTTCAAAAGGCTCAGTGCCTTGCGATCCAATGCCGGCATGAGAAAAGGCCAGACCGACGTGCTCAAAATTATGACGGCCATCAGCAGGCAAACCACGACGCGGTCGCGCTTTTTCGGCAGGCGGGAAAGCGGGGTTGTCAGAATCAAGGCGGCCACAAATCCCATGATGGCAAACCGCTTTCGCCCCATCATCATCCACGAAACCGGCGGTGTGAAATATAACGTGGGAACGTGTTGAGCGACGGCAAAAACCAGGATCAGGGCGAGTGGAATGAAATAGCCAAAGGTCCAATACGGCGTTCGGAGGCGTGCGAACCAGCGTCCAAGCAAGATTCCCGTCACCGCAATGGTTGCGGCAACCAACCCATCAAGCCAGAGGTTCATTCCTGCTTGACCTTAAACCAACCCGTCGCAAGAAAAAACAGTTTTGTGCCGATTCAGACCCGGGTCTTGATTCCGCAGGCGCGGACGACGCACCATCGAGTCACGGCTTCGAAAATGGCAAACAATCCCGCCACCACAAAAATCAGCCCCACCCACCAAAGCACGTCGCCCGCCACAATGATGCCCACGATGAGGCAAAGTCCGCCGATCACTCCGCGCGCCATGCGGCCGCGATGATCCAGATTGGGCTTCAGGAACCGGCTCACGCGACGAATCTAGCACATCATGTGCCGAAAACAACTAATTCGTTATGAACGCCTTCGGGCTGGAGCGCATCCACAAAACGGGTACGTTCGAGGGCGGCTTCACAGCAGTTCCTTGAATTGCTCAATGCTCATGCCGGCGTCGCGAACAATCGCGCCCACGGTGTAGGCGTCCACCGGATTGTTGCGCGGCACAACCACGCGAAGCGAACCTTTGGACTAGAACACGTGCTTGCTCTGGCGGTCAATGCGGAAGCCCGCCTTTTCCAGCGCCTTCACGGCGCGAAGGTGGTTGATGCCCGGAAGCTTGGGCATGTTACGCGGTGGCTATTTCCAACTCGCGGATTTCACAACGCAGCTCCGGTGTGCCGTAGAGCTCAACGTAGCCTTGGATGGCGTCGCGGATATTTTCCAAAGCCTCGGCCACGGTTGCGCCCTGGGTATGGCAGCCCGGCAGTTCGGGGCAACTGACGGACACGCCCTCGGAATGTTCCAGCAGCGTGACGTGGTATTTGCTTTTCATTTGATGGCAGGTTACGCCCCGGCGTTGGTTTCGTCAATCCGGAGTGCGCCGCCCAAATCCTTCGTTTCCTTGTTCCATTTAACCCTTTCAACGCTTCGATCTGCGTCCATCTGCGGTTAAAATCGTACATAATGCGCAACCGTCGCCTATTCCTATCCTCCATCCTTTTTCCCGTCCACCACCCCTCACACCCCGGCGCCCAAACCACGCGCCGACGGCGCTGGCCAGGAGTGGTCCAAGGTGTATGATTGGCGGGTGGACTTGCTCAACGAGCATTACTTGTGGGCTTCGTGCATCTGGGGCGCTATTTCCAGCGGCTATGCAGTTTACGGATTGCGGCAGAAGGCGTTGATACCGTTTCTGGGAGCGCTGGCCATGGGCGTTGCCTCCATATTTATTGTCAGCGCCCTGTTGATGTCCGTGGCTTGCATCGCCGTGATGCTGGCCGTGTGGTGGCTCATCAAGCAGGGCTATTGAGCCGCGACCCTGGTCCGGGTGCGCCGTCATTCCGCCGCCGTGGCCAGCACCACGCTGCGCCGAGCAACAGCAGACTCACCGCCGACAGCGCCATGCCAATGCGAAAGCTGGCGGGACCATAGGAGAAAACCACCGTGGATTGTCCGGCCTGCACGGCGATGGCCCGGAAGTTGTAATCCGCCCGATAAATGTGCGCCGGTTCGCCATTCACGGTGGCCGTCCATCCGGGAAACCACGTGTCCAGCAAAACCAAAAACTCCGGACGCGGCGCGGAAGCCTTAACACTGACACGATCCGCTTCATAATCCGTAACGCGGGCGAAGGAAGGAACATTGCCGGTCAAGGACGAGTTGGGGGCCTGACTCGTCAGGGGCACCGGCGCTTCTTCAAGCAAGAGGCTGAGCTGCGGATCAAACGTTCCAGTACGCACGCGGGCCAGCACCGCAGCAGGATCGGGGTTCACCTCATAATTAGATACCAGGAACGCGCGCGGTCCGGCCATCCGGTAGCGATATATGTTCATTTCATTGGAATACACCAGCTCGAAAGCATTCGTGTCCACGTGCAGACGGGCCCCGGACACCAGGTATTTCACATTCAGCAGCGGGAAGGCCAGGGGCATTTGGTCCGTCCAGGCGTAAAAATTGAAATCACCCGCCTTGCCGGTGATCAATTCCTCGTATCGGCGCACAGTGGTAAAGTCAAAACCGCGGGCGTCGCTCAGGCCGAAGATATCCGCTGTGTCGGGCGCCAGGGCGGCCCGATAACCAATGACCCTGGAAAGTGAAGTGTCCTGCTTCAGCCACTGAATAGCCGGGGTGCTGGGATAATACCGGTCGTGTGGAATCGCGGGGTTATATCCCATCCCAAAGCAAAGCAGGTCCGCGGCGGTCCACCCCAGGCACACTATCCGCGGCACCCATCGGTTTCCGTGCGCCGGCCACAGGATCAAGGCGCCGATGGCCAGCGCGCTGCCGGCCAGCATGAAGAATTGGCCCGTGAGATAGGCCCGGTAGGCCGCGTCCAGGTTTGGAAAACCGGGGGCGATGCTGAGCCAGAGCCACAAAAACGCGCCGCCCAGTCCGGCCAGGAACACCAGGACGGTCCAACGCACCACGCGCCGCATCGCCGTTTCACAAAAAGTGTCCCATCCAAGTCCCGCGAGCACCGCGACCCCGAAAGCAATGAACAGGAGCAGGCGAACCTCGTTGATCCCGCGCAATATCGGCGCCAATCCGAACAGCGCGGGGAACGGCGGGACCCCGAGAATGATCGGCAGCGAAACCAACACCATGACGAAATGGAAACCGGTGAATTTGCACCGCCGGCCCACTACGGCGACCAAGGCAAAGAATAGCGACAAAATCCCCACATAGCCTGTTCGTTCATTGAAATCGGGCGGTATGGCCATCCCCAGAAATCTCGGCAGGTCCTCGAATCCATTGGCCGGGCTGCCGGAAAACCCGGGGAGCAAAAAATAAACCAACGAACCCGGCGGCAACCGCTCGGCCCATCGGTGGAGGACGGCGGAAGCCAAGCCGCTCGAACTTTGACGGTAATATTCCAGGTAAGGCAGCAACTGGGGCGCGGCCAACAGCACGCCAACGGCCAAAGCGCCAGCCAGCAGCGTCAACCGCCCGAATACTTCCGGCCACGGCTGTCCCCATAAGCGGAAAGCGAAGTACGCGACAACCACCAGGGTAATCTGGATGGCAGTGGGCGGATGTCCGCCCAACAGCATGAACCCGTAAGCGACCGCAAGACCAACCCAGGTGCGCAGATAGGAGCCCGTGTGTTTCGTCTCTCCCGACGCGCATCCACTTCCAGGCCGGAAGGTCTTTTCCACGAAGTAGAAGAGCGCTGGCAACCACATGGCGCAATTCACGTGCGGGTGTCCCAACCAGACGATCATGAAACCGCTGAGGCTGAAAACCATTCCCCCCAGCAAGGCTCCAGCATTGGACGCCCCCAGCAGGCGGAGGTAGAGCATGGTGAACCAGCCGGCGAGAAAAAGTTTCAGAAACGCAGCCAGCCCGGCCGCGTAAAACGGATCCAGCGGCAACAGCAGCAGGTTGATGGGGAACAGCAGTGCGCCTTGAATGGATGCCAGATTGGGCATGCCACAGGCGAGATACGGGTTCCACAGCGGGAAATGCCCCCGTTCAAGCTGTTGGTACGTAAATTCATGCTGCGGAGTGAAAACACGATATTGGTCCGCCAGAAGCCAATTGCCAGGCCGGTTGGTGTCGTTCCAGGGCGAATAACGAAGCACACCGTCGGCGGGCACCAGGCCCTGGCCGAAAAAAAGTGATTGGTGGAGCAGGACGCATAGGATCAGGGCCAGTGCGGCGACCCACAAAACAAAACGGCCCCGCGCTTCGCCCGAAGACGAAGCCGCGGGGCCGCTGCCAGAATTTGTCCGCGTCGCGCGTGACGGTCCGTCCTGTGGCGAGCGAACGCTCATCGGACGCGGGGAAGATTACCGGGCCTTGGGCAGCGCACGTTTGCCCGCAAAGACGGCGTTGGGGCCGAGCAACTGTTCGATGCGCAGCAGTTGGTTGTATTTTGCCAGCCGATCGCTGCGGCTCAGGCTCCCGGTCTTGATCTGGCCGCAATTCGTCGCCACCGCAATGTCCGCAATCGTCGCGTCCTCGGTTTCGCCCGAGCGGTGCGAAATCACCGCCGTGTATGCATGCGTCTTGGCCAGCTCCACGCAATCCAACGTTTCGGTGAGTGTACCGATCTGGTTGACCTTCACCAGAATCGAGTTCGCCGTGCCGGTGTCGATCCCTTTTTGCAGGAACTTCGGATTGGTCACAAAAATGTCGTCACCCACGAGCTGGATCGTTTTGCCGAGCTTGTCGGTGAGTTTCTTCCAGGTGGCCCAATCGCTTTCGGCGCAGCCGTCCTCGATGCTCACGATGGGATACTTCGCTACGAGCTTGGCGTAAAACGCCACCAGGTCGTCGCCGGTGATGGTTTCGCCCGTGCTTTTCTTGAAGGTGTATTTGCTGTTGCCCGAATAAAATTCCGACGACGCCGGATCCAGCGTGAGGTAAATGTCCTTGCCGGGCTTGTAACCGGCTTCTTTGATGGCCTGAATGATGGTTTCCAAGGCCTCTTCCACGCTGCCGAGCTTGGGCGCAAAGCCGCCTTCGTCGCCCACGGCGGTGTTCATTCCTTTCTTCTTGAGCACGCCTTTGAGCGCGTGAAACGTTTCGGTGATGGCGCGCAGGCCTTCGCTGAACGTTGGCAGGCCTAGGGGCATGATCATGAATTCCTGAAAATCAATCGGGGCGTCGGAGTGCGCGCCGCCGTTGATGACGTTGGCCATCGGCACCGGCAGCACCTTGGCGTTGGGCCCGCCCAGATACCGGAAGAGCGGCTGGCCCAGCGCGGCCGCCGCGGCCTTGGCGTTGGCCAGCGATACCGCCAGAATCGCATTCGCGCCCAGTTTCGATTTGGTTTCGGTGCCATCGGCCTTGAGCATGATGCCGTCCACGGTCAATTGGTCGAGCGCGTCCACGCCGATGAGTTTGGGGGCGATGATGCTGGTGACGTTCTTGACCGCCTTTTGCACGCCCTTGCCCGAAAAACGTTTCTTGTCACCGTCGCGGAGTTCAATCGCTTCGTGCTCGCCGGTGCTGGCGCCGCTGGGCACCGCCGCCCGTCCCACCGCGCCGCATTCGAGCGCCACGTCCGCTTCCACCGTTGGATTACCGCGCGAGTCCAGAATCTCGCGCGCCTGTATTGATTGTATGTTCGTCATAAAAATTGAACCCGGATGATAGGTGCCGGCGGAGAAGCAAGTCAAGGAAACGCTGGTGGCCGGAAACGCAGCCGTTGCCGGTCGTTAACCCCGGCGAAACTGAACCTTGACCGCAGGCGGGTTCTTCGGTGTCACCTGCGTCTCAACAACATATAAATTTACCCAAACTTGAAGGTTTGTGGAACTTATTGCCATTTAGCTCTTTCCCATGGAATAGGAACTGCTACAATGGGTGTTCTGATGCGAACTGAACCTGTTCAGACCGCCTATCAAAAGGCCGGTCAAGCTCATGGTTGCCGCTTGATTCACCCATGGCTCCGTCCTTTTCCAAGCCACTGGGTATGGCTTTGTGTCATTTTTCCGTGCATTATGCACGGCTTGGCGTCAGCGCAGACGGCCACGTTTACCACCTTGGTCAACTTTAACGGGACCAACGGTGCGCTTCCGTATGGAGCCTTGCTTCAGGCCCGCGACGGTAATTTTTACGGAACCACTTATGGAACCGCCATGCCCGGCGGCACCAACAGCGACGGGACGGTTTTCCGGATGACGCCGGGCGGAAACCTGACGACGCTGGCAAGTTTTGCCGGCACCAACGGCGCCGGGCCGACGGCAGGTTTGGCGCTCGGCCCGGATGGCAACCTTTATGGCACGACTTCCGCCGGCGGCACCAATGGCGCCGGAACGGTGTTTCAAATCACGACCAACGGACATCTGTGGGTGATTCACTCCTTCAGGGCGACGACCGGGAACACCAATGCGGATGGCGCCAGTCCGCAGACGGGCCTGACTGTGGGGAGCGATGGCCTGCTCTACGGCACGGCCTATTCCGGCGGCAGCGGCGGGAATGGCACGATCTTCAAGATAACCACCAACGGAACACTGACCGTGCTCCACTCGTTCAACCCCGGAGCGTACAACGCCATTTACGCCTACACGAATGCCGACGGAGCCAACCCGTACGCCACTCTGGCGCCGGACGATAGCGGTGGCTTTTACGGCACTACTCTCACCGGTGGCACCAACGGTTACGGAACGGTCTTTCACATTGCCACCAACGGAACCTTTGCCCTCCTGTCCGTCTTCAATTATGCCAACGGCTCAAATCCGCAATCGGGCTTGGCGCTGGGAACCGACGGTAATCTCTACGGCGCGGCTTCCGGCGGCTGTACCAACGGCAGCGGAACGGTGTTTCAAATGACGACGAACAGAACGATCCATACGTTCCATTGCTTCAGCGCGACTGTTTCCAATGACAATGGAACTGAGGCAACCAACTGGGACGGTGCCGAGCCGCAATCGGGATTGATTGCCGGCCCGGGCGGCGTCTTCTACGGCGCCACCACCAAAGGCGGCATAAATGGAAACGGGACCGTCTTTCAAGTGACGACCAATGGCGTGCTGACACCACTGTATTCATTCACCGCCGAAGTCTTCAATGGGAGCGACGCCTATACTAACGCGGATGGGTTGACGGTACAGGGCGCCTTGACGCTGGGCAGCGACGGAAACCTTTATGGCGTGGCCAACACGGGTGGGAATACCGGCAATGGCACCGTGTTCCAGTTGGCCCTCGCCCCGGTGATTTCCCTGCCCGGCCAGTTGAGCATAAGGCTTATCACCGGCAACGTCGTCTTGCAATGGACCAACGCTTCAAGCAGCCTGCAAACCGCAGGGGCAATCGCCGGCACTTACACGAATGTCCCCGGCGCCATCAACCCCTACACCAATCCAATCGTCAACGTGCGCCAGTTCTTCCGGCTCATGGAGAATTAAAGTCCATCCATGTTGGATGATCTTGAACATCAAATCACCGCGCTGTTGAAGGACAGCCCGCCGACCAACGGCTTGGAACAGACACTGCGCGCCGTGTTGGAATTCTTTCAGGCACAAACCGGCACCATTCACGTGCTCGACGGTGGCCGGCAAACGCTCCAGCTCGCGGCCCAGGTGGGATTGCCGCCGGAGCTGTTGCGCGTGGTGCGGGTCATTCCCGTGGGCAAGGGCATCGCCGGCCAGGCCGTGGCCCGCGGCCAGCCGGTTACCCTGTGCAATTTACAGACCGACGCCAGCGGCGTGGCACCACCAGCCGCGCGGCAAACCGGTGTGGGCGGCGCGCTGTGTGTGCCGCTGCGCCGGGGCGACGCAATTGTCGGCGCCATCGGCGTCGGCACCACGCGCAGCCATGAATACACGGCGGAGGAAGTCCACGCCCTGGAGCAAATTGGCCGGGTAATCGGAGCGCAATGCCGGTGGGATTCACCGCGCTGAAACCGCCCGCTCCCGGCGGCTTTGGTTATGAATGAAAATGCCGCCATCTATATGGGCGTTGTCGTGCTGCTCTTCGCTGCCTGGCGACGGCAGTGGAATCTGCTGTTGTTGTTCGCCGCGATTCCAAAAAAGGAAGTTTGGGCCGGATAGATCCTTTACCGTTCCCGCTCAGACCAGCTTCTTCAGCTTCGCGTCCTCGCCGAGTTTTCGGACCAGTTCCTTGACCTTTTGCGCCTGGCTTTTGTGCGCCAGCAACACCGCGTCGTCGGTTTGCACCAGTATCGCGTCACGCAAGCCCACCACCGCAATGGGCGTTTTGTTCTTCGTCCGCGCGTCGTAGATGATGTTCCGCGCGCCGTCCACATGGATGAAATCCGCCACGGCGCAATTGCCTTCCGGATCGGCCTTGAGATGCCGGGCCATCGCCGTCCACGATCCCAGGTCATCCCATTCAAACGCGCCGTCGGCTACGATGACGTTCTGGGCCTTTTCCATCAGGGCGTAATCAATCGAGATTTTTTTGAGGCCGGGATAGTCCTTGGCCAGCACCTTGGCGAGCTTGGCCGGTTGGGTGGCGGCCTTGAACCAGCGCTGGCACGCCGCGTACATTTCCGGCTGATGCTTTTCCAACCCGTTCGTCACCGTGATGAAACTCCAGACGAACATGCCCGCGTTCCAGCGATATTGCCCGCTGTTGACGTATTCGATGGCCGTCTCGAAGTTCGGCTTCTCAACGAAACGTTCCGCCTTGTAAAAAGTCGTCTTCGTCTTTCGGGCGCCGGGCGGGGTGGGCAATTCCGCGCCGCTGTGAATGTAACCATAGCCGGTGTCCGGCCCGGCCGGCTTGATGCCAATGGTCACGATCGCCTGGCCTTGCGCGGCCACCTCAAACGCGTCGCTCAGAACCTGCTGGAATTTTTTGGCGTCGGGGATGATATGGTCGGCGGGCAGCACAGCCATGACGCCGGTGGTGGAACGCGCGCCCACAAGCGCCGCACCCAGCGTGACGGCGGCGCAAGTGTCACGGCCAATCGGCTCGGCGATGAGATTGGCCTTGGGAATTTTCGGCAGTTGTTTGCGGACTTCGGGCAACTGCAGTTCGTTCGTGATGACGAATATGTTTTTGGCCGGCACCAGCGGCAGCACGCGCCCGATCGCCTCCTGTAAAAACGATTTTTTGCCCAGCAGCGTGAGCAATTGCTTGGGCCTTGCCTCCCGGCTCACCGGCCAGAATCGCTCGCCGCGCCCCCCGGCCATGATGATGACGAAACGGTCTTGGGTGTCAGATTTGGTTTTCATCGGAAATTTACAGTAGTTTCAACCAAAGTTTGACCGCAGATTCGACTTGCTAAAACTACATGGATTTCACCCCGTCTGCCAGTGATTGTACGAACCCAGTCACGCGCTGGACCAGCGCTTTGGAGCTTCCGTTTTTGGCAATCTGGTTCACCACGGCGCTGCCCACCACCACGCCATCCGCCACGGATGCCACGGCCTTGGCCTGTTGCGGGGTCGAGATGCCAAAGCCGACGGCGATGGGTAATTCTGTGTGCGCGCGGATTTGGGCAATTTGTTGCGCCAGATTGGACGCCACCTTTTTCTGCATCCCCGTCACGCCTTCGCGCGAGACGTAATAGAGGAACCCGCTGCCGCGCCGGGCGATCAGCCCGATGCGGTCGTCCGGGGTGGTGGGGGCGATGAGATAGATGTGGCACAGGCCGGCCTTTTTCATCAGCCCCTCGTAGTTCTCCGATTCCTCCGGCGGCAAATCGAGCACCAGCAAACCGTCCACGCCCGCTCGGGCGGCGGCGGCGATGAATTTTGCCATGCCGAGCCGGTGAATGAGGTTGAAATAAATGTAGAGAACCACAGGGACCTGCGAGCGCCGGCGGATGGCGGCCACGGCGTTCAGCACCTTCGGTGGCGTGGTACCTGATTCCAAGCCGCGCTGCGCGGCGAGCTGGTTCACCACGCCGTCAGCCAGCGGATCGCTGAACGGCACGCCCAGTTCCAGGATGTCCACGCCCGACCGGTCGAAGGCGATCGCCAGTTCGCGCGTGGCGGCCAGATTGGGATCGCCCGCGCCGATATAAACGATGAAAGCCTTTTGGCCCTCGCGCCGCAATCGCGCGAAGCATTCCTCAATTCGATTCACGGGGTGACATCCTACTTCGGAGGGACGAGTTACACGAGTCCCAAATCAAAAGAGCCAGGGACTCGCATAGCTCGTCCCTCCGAATCGTGTGCCCCTCCGATGGAATTGACCCCTCTCCGTTCTTCGCGCATCATCCCGGCATGGGCAGCACCTTCGGGCAATTGTTCCGCATCACGACATGGGGCGAATCCCACGGCGGCGGCGTGGGTGTGGTCCTGGATGGCTGCCCGCCGCGCCTCCCGTTGTCCGAGGCGGACATCCAGCCGGATTTGGACCGCCGCCGGCCCGGCCAATCCAAAATCGTCACCCCGCGCAAGGAATCCGACACCGTGCAAATCCTTTCTGGCACCTTTGAGGGCAAAACCTTGGGCACGCCCATTTGCCTTTGGGTCAAAAACGAGGATGCCCGGCCCGAAGCTTACGCGGAAATGAAGACCAAGTTCCGCCCCTCGCACGCCGACTTCACCTATTTTGCCAAATACGGCATCCGCAACTGGCAGGGCGGCGGCCGGGCCAGCGCCCGTGAAACCGTCGGCCGCGTCGCCGCCGGTGCCATCGCAAAAAAAATTTTGCGCCAACGATTCGGCGTCGAAACGCTGGCTTACGTCAAGCAAGTCCGGAAAATCAGCGCCGCCGTGGACCCGGAAAAAGTCCGGTTCAAAGACATCGAATCCAACATCGTTCGGTGCCCGGACAAAACGGCCGCGGCGAAGATGATTCGGCTCATTGAGAAGATGCGGCGCGCCGGCGACAGCGTGGGCGGCATCGTGGAAGGCGTCGCGCGCGGCGTGCCCCCCGGTTGGGGCGAGCCGGTATTTGACAAGCTTGAAGCGGACCTGGCCAAGGCCATGTTAAGCCTGCCCGCTTCGAAGGCGTTCGAAATCGGCTCCGGTTTCGGCGGCATTTTACTGACGGGCCGGCAACACAACGATCCGTTTCGGGCGAGGCACGGAAGGGTATTCACCACTACGAACCGCTCCGGAGGCATCCAGGGCGGAATTTCCAACGGCCAGACGATTTTTTTCCGCGTCGCCTTCAAGCCGGTGGCCACCGTTATGCATCCGCAGGACACGGTGGACGAACAGTTCCGTAACACGACGCTTGCCGGCCGCGGTCGGCATGATCCGTGCGTGTTGCCACGCGCCGTGCCCATGGTCGAAGCCATGACGGCGCTCGTATTGGTGGACCACGCCCTGCGACAAAAAGCGCAATGCGGTTAACGGGGGAGGCCGACTGGCCACTTTTTCAGAGTTGATTTCCGGCGCGCAAAGCGCATTTTGATTATGAAACAGACGTTATGGCAGAAAAAAACCTGAGCGAAATCTCACGCGACGTGCGGGTACTTTACAACAAGGGCAACGAAGCCCTTTCCCGTGAAAACATTGATTACGCCATCGCGCTCTACAACCAGGTGCTGGAAAAGGAACCCGCCTTTTTCGAATGCCGCAAGACGCTCCGCGAGGCGCAATTCCGGAAAGCCGGCAGTGGTGGCGGTGGCTTTTTCAGGCGGATGTTGAGCGGCGCCAGTTCGTCGCCCCAGGTCGCCAAAGGGCAGATCGCGTTGCGTACCAACCCCGCCCACGCGCTGGTCATCGCCGAGCAGATTTTGAACGGTGACCCGAATAATTCGGGCGCGCACCGGCTCATCGTGGAGGCGGCCAAAACCCTGGATCTTCCGTCCACCGGCACCATGTCGTTGGAAATACTGGTGCGAAACTCGCCCAAGGACAAGAGCCTTGCCATCGAGTTCGCCGAGGCGCTGGCGGCCAGCGGCGGCGACGCCAGCCAGGGCGAACGCATCCTCTCCGAACTCCTGCGCCAGTCGCCCAACGACGGCGAACTCTCCAAGGCGCTCAAGAATCTCTCGGCGCGCAAGACGATGGACGAGGGCGGCTACGCCGCGCTCGAAGGTGGACAAGGGTCTTATCGTGACATTTTGAAGGACAAACACGAGGCGGTATCGCTCGAACAGGAAAAACGCGTGGTCAAGGCCGAGGACACAACCGAGCGGCTCCTCGGCGAATACGAAGCGCGCCTCCAAACCGAGCCCAATAATCTCAAGCTCGTCCGGTCGCTGGCCGAGCTTTACTCGCAAAAGAAGGATTTCGAAAAGGCGTTGGGCCTTTACGACCGCATCAAGAGTTCCGAGATGGGCAATGACCCGTCCCTCGAGCGCGCCATCGCCGATACCATCGTTCGCCGGTACGACTACCAGGCCGAGCAGTTGGACGCGGCCGCGCCGGACTACGCCGAGCAGTTGGCGAAAAACCAGGCCGAAAAACTGGATTTCCAAGTGACCGAATGCCAAAAGCGGGTTGAGAAATATCCCACCGACCTGGCCATCCGTTTCGAGATGGGTGTGCTCTATTTTCAGGCCGGCAAGGTCAACGAGGCGATCGGGGAATTTCAGAAGGCCCAGCAGAACCCGCACAAGCATCTGGCCGCCATGAGCTATCTGGCCCAATGCTTCGCCAAGCGCAAGATGTTCGACAGCGCCGCGCGCATACTCCAGAACGCCATCAAGGAGAAACTCGTGTTCGATGACGAAAAGAAGGAACTGGTTTACAACCTCGGGTGCGTGTTTGAAAGCATGGGTAAAAGGGACGAAGCATTCGAGCAGTTCACCATCATCTACGAGATGGACATCGGGTACAAAGACGTGGCCGCCAAGGTGGACGCCTATAATGCGGGCCGGTAACGCCTTTCGGAAGGGCGCCTCCTGGCGCGCCCATCATCACACCGAGGCAACTTCTTCGGTCGCCTTCGGTTTCAGGCTCCGGATGAGATCCGTGCGGCATTGTTCCGGATGCGCTTGAAAGAGCGGAAGCATTTCATCGAGCAGATGCTTCCCCGCGCGCGGCCAGTCGGCTTCCCCGGCCAGAAATTCCCGCGGCACCGGCCGCCCCAGCGTCACGCTAAAGCGCCAGGGGCCCTCGTTGATGATGCAGCACGGCAACAGTTCCGCCTCGTGGTAAGTGGCCAGGCGCACCGCGCCCGAGGCCATTTGAAAAGTCCAGCCATCGCTAAACGGGACCTCCACCAGCTTGCCGCGCGGGACATCAATCGGCACCCCCAATACGTTGCCAGCCGTGACAAACTCCACCAGCGCGCGCATTTGATCGGAATGGAAAGCTAACGGAACCTCCGGGAAAGGCGAATAGCGGTCCTTTATGCGCAACACTAGTCCACGCTCGGACGATTGGCTGCCCCGCAGAATCGCCATCGGCACGCCGGCCGCCCGCAGCCAGTGCCGCAGCAGAAAATAAGGGCCAAAATGGACAAAAGCCAGGATCACCGGTCGGCCAATTTGTCGCGCGGCATGCACTCGGGCCAGGCCTTCGATGCGGCAGCGCTGCCGCCATGGCTCCCCGCCCAATCGCTCCGGAAAGAATTCCGGGACATGGTTCATATAATCATTCAGGCGCGCTTGTCGGGCGATGCGGGTGGTGGCCGCCGCTTGCAAAACAGCCGGCCGGGCCGGGAAAACCACGCCGGACTTTTTAAACGCAGAATTCATGGCCGCGCGCGTCCCAAAAAACGGTTTCAACAGCGAGTAAAAGGTGTCCGGAGACAATCCGCGTTCCAGCCAGCGAAAAATTTGAAAGAAACAACAACCCGCCGCGTTTTTCAGCCGGCCCTTTAAATACACAGAGAACGGTTGCATGGCACAACAGCGTAACGATGAGGCCGCAGCCGATTCAAATACATTCATGATTTGAACCCGCAAAAACACTGGTTTCCATTTCTTAAGATTTTGGCAGTGCCCCAATTTCCGGCGCGCGGCATTCATGCCGCTTCAACGGCCAAAGCATTTCGCCCCTGGAATCGGGCTGCCTCCCGCGCTTCACTGCAAATTCGGGCACTACCAAGATTTTGACTTTCTGGCTCAAAAGACGCAGAATCAATATAACCGTGAGCACCCAGACAGAAATTTTAATCAAGCGCGCCGCCGCCGAACTCAAAATCGCCGGCGCACGGGAAATTTACGTTTTTGGCTCTGCTGCACATGGGACGGGTGATGCCGCTTCCGATCTCGACCTGGCGGTTTCCCCTCCCGGAACGTCAACTCATTGGCGGTCGGCGTCGGCAACGCAAGAAATGTGTATTCAATAACAAATTGCGTGGAGAGTTGGCGGGCCGTCGGAATTCGAGCCCGGGGGATCATGAGGAGGTGCAATTCCGAAACGCGTCCAGTGCTTTGCGAATCCGGGCAACAACTTGCGGCACGGCCATGGCAACTTCCGGGGAAAATCCCCGACCGGCATGGAAATTTTTCCCCTCGATGCCGTAAAGAATCAGGCGCGGCGGGAGTTTTTTGAGCGTACGAGCCAACTCGATGGCTTCGGCGACACCGAACGCGTGTGTGGAATAGTGAAAGAAACGGCTGGGTATCTTGTGCCGACCGGCGTCCAAGTGGTGGATGGTCCCGGCTTTGCCGCCGGATTGGACGGCGTCCACGATGATCGCGGAACCGGCGCCTTGCCAGGCTTCGATCAAGGACGCGCCTTCACCACTCTCCTCGCGGATGACGGCGTTGGCAGACGGTTGCGCCCGAAGTTGACGCGCCACGACCAGACCCACACCGTCGTCACCGCGATAGAGATTGCCGACGCCGACGACGAGGACGGGGGTGTTATGCAACCACCTCACGGTTCCCGCTCCAAGTGCAACTTGAGGAAGTGCGTGGAGCAGGAAATGCACGGGTCGTAGTTGTGAACGGCCTGTTCGCACTGCCACTGGAGTTTGTCGGTGGCCAGATGGAGCCGTGGCGGAACGAAATTCCAAAGATCGTCTTCAATCGTCTTTTGGTTCTGCGCCGTGGGCGGAACAATTTTGGCATCGAGAATCACGCCTTGGCCGTCGAGGCGATAACGGTGATAGAGGACGCCGCGCGGCGCCTCGGTGCAGCCGTAACCGGTGGCGGCCTGCGGCGTGACGGGCACGGCGGGGGTATCGGGCATTTGGTACGCCGCGATGATGCGCAACGCTTCCTCACAGGCCTGCAATAACTCCACGCTGCGGACGATGAGGCTTTGAAACGGATTCCGGCAGACCGGCCCCAGCCCCGCCTTGCGGGCGGCTTGCTGTGCGACTGGCGAGAGTTTGTCGAAGTTCAAATTGTAGCGTGCCAGCGGACCGACGAAATACGCGCCGCGGTCTTTGATCACCGATTGCAAGGCGGTGCTGTGCGGCACGTGTTCCTCCACAAAATATTTCTCATAGTCGCGCACTACCAGGTCGAGGCCCCGGCTGGAAACCAGGCGGCCCTCATTAAACGGATACTCGTCAGGATGACGCAGCGCCACAAACTCGTAGTCGCGCTCAAATTCGGGGAAAGACAGCGTAGCTGCCCAACGTACAGTTTCCAGCGCGGCATCGAGCGCCCATTTGAGCGTTTCCGCCAGCGGCGCCAGTTCCCGCCGCGTCGGCACACGATAAAATCCACCGACCCGCACGTTGATGGGATGAATCTCCCGGCCGCCCAGCAAGGCAACGATATCGTTGCCGATTTTTTTGAGCTTCAGCCCCCGCTGCACCACGTTGGCGTGGTCCTTGGCCATTTGGATGGCGTCGTCATAACCGAGAAAATCGGGTGCGTGCAGCAGATAAATGTGGAGCGCATGGCTTTCGATCCATTCGCCGCAATAAAGGAGGCGCCGCAATGCGCGGAGCGGTCCGTCCACCTTCACGCCGCAGCCATCTTCGAGCGCGTGGCACGAGCTCATCTGGTGGGCAACTGGGCAGATGCCGCAGATGCGCGCCGTAATATCCGGCGCCTCGGTGAACTTGCGTCCGCGAAGAAATGCCTCGAAAAAGCGCGGAGGTTCGAAAATCTTCAATTTCACGTCCATGACGGTGTGACCTTTGATTTTGACGAACAACGCGCCCTCGCCCTCGACCCGGGCGAGATAGTTCACCTTAATGGATTTGGCACTGCCGGCAGCCGATTGGCCTTGTGGCCGGGATTCAGTCCGCACCCGGGGTTTATGCTCTAACCGGCTATTTTTCATGGGTCTCGCTCTCCTTTCGGAACGGTTCGGCGTAGGCGTTGAACCCGCGGAACGCCCGCACCAGATCGTCCGGCCGGACGCCCAAGTGCGCCCAGCGGTTGCTCAAGGAGGCGGTGTTGGGGGTTTCTTTGGGGCCGAAGCAGGCGTAACAGCCGCGGCCGTAGGAGGGACAGATGGCGCCGCAGCCGGCCTGCGTGACCGGACCGAGACACGGCACGCCTTTGCCCACCATCACGCACACCGTGCCGCACAATTTGCATTCGACACAAACGCTGTAACGCGGCGTGTTCGGCTTGCGGCCATGGAGAAAGGCGTTGAGAACCTCGACCAACTGCATTTTGTTAATTGGGCAGCCGCGGAGTTCAAAGTCTACGAAGACGTGATCGGCAATGGGCGTGGATTTGTTGAGCATTTCGAGATAGTCAAGCCGGGCATAAACGATGGCGGCGAACTGTTTGGCGTCCTTGAAATTGCGCAACGCCTGGATGCCGCCAGCCGTGGCGCACGCCCCGATGGCCACCAGGAATTTCGAGGCTCGGCGGATTTTGTGAATGCGCTCCGCGTCGTGCGGCGTGGTGATGGAGCCTTCGACCAGGGAGAGGTCATAGGGACCGTTCACCACGGCGCGCGACGCCTCCGGAAAATTCGCGATGTCCACCGCGCCGGCAATCGCCAGCAGCGCATCTTCGCAGTCGAGCAGGCTCAACTGGCAGCCATCACACGAGGCGAATTTCCAGACGGCCAATTTGGGTTTGGATGCATGGGCCATGTCACACCTCCGCCTTGCCAAAAATGGGTTCAATGCGGTCGAAACGGAACACCGGGCCGTCCTTGCAGATGAAGGCCGGGCCATACTGGCAGTGGCCGCAAAAGCCAATGGCGCATTTCATGTTGCGCTCCATGGATACGTAAATCTGGGTGGAGGCGACCCCGCGCCGCTGCAGCTCCCGCACGGTGTACCGCATCATCACCTCCGGGCCGCAGATCAGGGAGATGGCATTCGTGGCATCGAAGGGCGCGCGCGGGATCAGGGTGGTGACGACGCCTACGTTTCCCCGCCAGGACGCGGTGGCGCGGTCCACGGTGACATAGACTTCCAGATCGAATTTGCCGCGCCAACGTTCCAGTTCATGCGGAAAGAGCATATCCTGCGGCGTGCGCGCGCCGTAGAGCAACACGACCTTGCCATAACGTCCGCGTTGGGCCAGCAACCGGTAAAGTGCCGGCCGTAACGGCGCCAGCCCAATGCCGCCCGCAACAATGACTACATCTTTGCCCGTGGCTTCCTCAATCGGCCAGGCACTCCCGAACGGACCGCGGACGCCGAGCACGTCGCCGGGCTGGAACTGGCGCATGGCGCGCGTGACCACACCGACCACGCGCGTAGTGTGCCGAAACGATTGGGTGTCGGCCGGGTCGCCACAAATGGATATGGGGATTTCGCCGACGCCTGGGACGTAAAGCATGTTAAACTGGCCGGCCTGGAACGAAAACGGGCGGTGGGCATCGGCGGGTTTCAGTTCCATGGTAAACGTGTCGTCCGTCTCGTCCCACACCTGCTGGATACGGCAAGGCGCTGGCAGCATGGGATCAGCCACCGGTTCCCGCCTGGGAAATTCAAGTGTTCTTGCCATAGATATCCAGGAGTTGCAAGCGGGTGGCTTCCAGCCGTTCCACCACCAGGCGCGTAAACCGCCGGAGCAGTTCGTAGCCCAGATCGTGGTCCTTGTCGCATTTGGTCCGCAGACATTTGCCGTCGAACGCCAGCGCACGCGTGGGCCGCACCACCCGCGCGTCAAAGTGCCAGCGATGCGGCGGAAACAGCCACGACCAGCCCAGGATGTCGCCGTCGCCGACGGTTTGCACGGTGACACAGCCCTTGGGCGTTATCACACTCACTGCCACGGCCCCTTCACGGACCAGGTAGAACTGATCGGCGACGTCGCCTTCGTGGAACAAGGCATGGCCCTCGTCGAAGCGCACGTTTCTGGCACAGCTCACAATGAGCTTGAGATGTTTGTTGGGGAAATCGGCGAAAAACGGTTGTTGCTTGATGATGCATTCAAGAGTGGTGGTGGTCATAAGGCGGCCTCTTTTCTCGGCGGGCTGATGCCGCGCACGTGGTCGCTCTCGCGGAGCGCGCGGACTTCCTCGGTGAGGTCAATGCCAACGGGGCACCAGGTGATGCAGCGGCCACAGCCAACGCAACCTGAGGTGCCGAACTGGTCCAGCCAGGCCGCCAGTTTGTGAGTGAGCCACTGGCGATAGCGCGCCAGGGCAGTGGAACGGACGCTGCTGCCGGCGATGTAGGAAAAATCCAAGGTGAAACACGAATCCCATTTGCGCCAGCGTTCGGCATGTGCGCCGGCCAAATCGGTGCTGTCTTCGACGGTCGTGCAGAAACAGGTAGGGCACACGAGGGTGCAATTGCCACAGGTCAGGCACCGCCGGGCAACGTGATCCCAGCGCGGGTGTTCGTAATTGCGGTAGAGTAACTCCTTGATGCCGGTAGTGTCCATCCGGCGACCCATGCGCCGGGCGGTCTCGGCCACGATTCGGGCGGCTGTCCGTTCGTGCCGGTCAGTCGCCCGCTGATGTGGAAGCTGCACCAGAATTTCCGCGCCGCGCGCCGTCCCCACTTCCACCACAAAATGGTGCGGCCGGTCATCCACCACCTCGGTCAAGGCCAGGTCAAATCCGGACACCGCCTGCGGCCCGGTCTTCATGGAGACGCAGAAACAGGCGCCGCCGGCCTGGGTGCAGTTGACCGCCACGATGAAGAGCCGCTTACGCCGGGATTGATAGAGCGGATCGGCGAAGTGGCCGCCCAGGAAAACCTTGTCGCGGATGGCGATGGCGCTCAGGTCGCAGGGGCGTACACCCAGGAACGCATACCGGGCGGGGGCCGGCGTTTCGGAGAGGAACTCAATCTGCTTGCCGTTGCGCCTGGCGCGATAAAGGCGCTGGACCGGCGGGTGGAGAAACTTCTTCCACGAATGGGGCCCCACCATGTAACCAAACAAGGCGCCGTCGGTCCGCCGTTTCAAGCGGTAGGCTCCGCCATCCTGTTCGTCGGTCCAGCCAACGGGAAGGTTTTCCGCCGACTCCAGCTCGTCATAAGCGATGGCGCCGCTGCGGATGGCAGGGCCAATGACATGATACCCCTGCTTTCGGAGGACCTGGATCAACGAATTCAGGTATTTAGCCGGTAACGCTACTTTATCGCCCACTTTCAACGAGACAGACGCCGCTTTCATAATCGCCGTCTTTCGCACGTCCGACCCTTGCTACCGCCATCTGCTTGGTCACGCAGTTTATCACTTCAGGAGCGGCGCCGGTGTTTTCGGGCCAGCTTCTGGCTATCAACAACAGGGTAGCAAGTCCGGCCCGGCAATGCAACAGAAAGATTAGTCAGACTTATCATAAATTCTAAGTCAATCCAGTTGTTTTCCTAATACTTCTGGCGACGACTCGCCGCCGCTTCCCCGCACCAGGCCGGGCGTCACTCGGCTCGAAGCGGAGCACGATGCCGCTTCTCGGAGGTGAGCGATCTCCGCTCGCGGCGCCGGCGAAAACAAAAGTACCGCAGCCAAAAGGCGGAAGCGCACTAGACGCGCGGCTGTTGGAGAAGATGAACTGCTTTCATGTTGCGGTGGTCCGGCGGGTGTCTGGTCACAGGGGTGTGACGCAAGAAATGTGTATTCAAAAACAAATTGCGTGGAGAGGCATCCGCCGGTCGCCACTAATTTACTTCGAGGTCAAGATTATGTCACTTACCGTTCCCATTGAAAACCGGAAGAGCGTGGTGGAACAGCACGCCAGCGGCGATAAGCGCTTCAAGATTCTTGAGGCGCACATGAAGAAGTATCAGTATCGGCAGGATGCGCTGATTGAAGTGTTGCACAAGGCGCAGGAGCTGTTCGGCTACCTCGAAGACGATTTGTTGTTGTTTGTCGCCTATCGGCTCAAGCTGCCGGCCAGCCGCGTCTATGGCGTGGCGACATTTTATCATTTCTTCACCCTTAAACCGCAGGGCAAACACACCTGCGTGGTCTGCCTGGGCACCGCCTGTTACGTGAAGGGGTCGGCCCGGGTGCTCGCCGCCATCGAAGAAAAGGCAGGAATCAAGGCCGGCGAAACCACACCCGATAACGAGCTTTCCCTGCTGACGGCGCGTTGCATCGGGGCGTGCGGCATCGCGCCCGCGGTGGTCTATGACGGCACGGTCACGCCGCGGCAAACGCCCGAAACCGCGCTCGAAAAAATGAAAGGATGGATTTCCCATGGTAATTGACGATCTCAATGCGATTGCGGAAAAAGAACAAGCGGCGCGCAAGAAGACGATCATCCGCTGCTGCATGGCGGCGGGCTGCATGTCCTCGCAATCCGAGGTGCTGAAACAGAGCCTGGAGCAGGCGGTCAAGGACGCCGGCCTGAGCGACGAGGTGGAAGTGCGCGGGGTGGGCTGCATGAAACTGTGCTGCCGCGGGCCACTGGTGAGCGTGGATACCCAGAACACCCTTTACCAGGAAGTCGCGCCGGAAGACGCCCCCGAGTTGGTCAACACGTTGAAGGGCGGCAAAACCAAGCTTAAGCGCGGCGACCTCGACCATCCCTTCTTCAAGAGGCAATTGGCCATCGTCCTGGCCAACAGCGGCGAAATTGATCCCGAACGCATCGAAGGCTATATCGCGGCCGACGGTTACCAGGCATTGCATCAGGTATTGCGCGAGATGACGCCGAAGGAAGTGGTGGAAACCATAGTCAAGAGCGGCTTGCGCGGGCGCGGCGGCGCCGGCTTCCCCACCGGCCTCAAATGGGGCACCGTCGCCAAGACGCAGAGTTCGCAAAAATACGTCATCTGCAACGCCGACGAAGGCGATCCCGGCGCGTTTATGGACCGCAGCGTGCTGGAAAGCGACCCGCACAGCGTGCTGGAAGGCATGGCCATTGCGGCCTACGCCGTGGGCGCCAACCAGGGTTTCATCTACGTCCGCGCCGAATATCCGCTGGCCATCAAGCGCTTGCAGACGGCCATCAAGCAGGCCAAGACGCTCGGCCTGCTGGGCAGCGGCATTTTTGAATCCCCCTTCAATTTCAACATAGACATCCGCATCGGCGCCGGGGCCTTCGTTTGCGGCGAGGAAACGGCCCTGATGATGTCGGTGGAAGGCAAACGCGGCACGCCGCGGCCCCGTCCGCCGTTCCCGGCCGAAAGCGGGTTGTGGGGCTGCCCCACGCTCATCAACAACGTGGAAACGTTTGCCAACGTGCCGCCCATTGTGCGCAAAGGCGCCGAATGGTTCGCCTCGATTGGCACCGAAAAGAGCAAAGGCACCAAGGTTTTTGCGCTCGCCGGAAAAATCGAAAACACCGGCCTCATCGAAGTGCCCATGGGCACGCCGATGCGGCAGATCATCGAGGAGATGGGTGGCGGCGCGCCGGATGGCGGCAAAGTGAAAGCCGTCCAGACCGGCGGTCCCTCCGGCGGTTGCATTCCGGCGTCCGCGCTCGATACGCCGGTGGATTATGATTCGCTTACCAAGCTCGGCTCCATCATGGGATCGGGCGGCATGATCGTGATGGACGACTCCACCAAAATGGTGGACGTGGCCCGTTATTTCATGGAGTTCTGCGTGGATGAGTCGTGCGGCAAGTGCATTCCCTGCCGCGCCGGCACGGTGCAGATGCTGCATCTGCTGGAGAAAATCCTGGATCGCAAAGCGACCGCGCGCGACCTCGCCAAGCTCGAGGAGCTTTGCGGCATGGTGAAAAGCACGAGCCTCTGCGGCCTCGGCCAGACCGCGCCCAATCCCACCCTCAGCACGCTGCGCTATTTCCGCCAGGAATACGAGGTGTTGCTGCAACCGGACAAATTCGGGCCGCACGATAACGGTGAGGCAAAAAAAGCGTCCTTTGTGATATGAGGTTCAACCCGCAACCGGTTTTTTGATTTTATGGCCGCCAAAACTTTAACGATTGATGGAAAACAGGTCAGCGCCGAGGACGGTGCAACCATCCTGGACGTCGCCACCGACGCCGGCATCAAGCTGCCGACCCTGTGCCATTTGGATGGGGTCTATGATGTCGGCGCGTGTCGCCTCTGCCTGGTCGAGGTCGCTGGCGTGGCGAAGCTCCTGCCTGCCTGCACCACCAGGATCAGCGAAGGCATGGACGTGAAGACCGACAGCGAGCGCTTGCGCCAATATCGGCGCATGACGCTGGAACTGCTGTTTGCCGAACGCAACCACGTTTGCGCCGTCTGTGTGTCCAACGGCCACTGTGAATTGCAGACCCTGGCTTACAGCTTGGGCATGGACCACGTGCGTTACGATTATTGCACGCCCAATTGGAGCGAGGATGCCACGCACCGCCTCTTCGGCATGGACCACAACCGCTGCATTCTGTGCACCCGCTGCGTGCGCGTATGCTGGCACATCGAAGGTGCGGGCACCAAAAATGTTTCCGGTCGCGGCGGCAGAGCCACCATTATCAGCGACCTCAATCAACCGTGGGGCACTTCGGAGACCTGCACCTCCTGCGGCAAATGCGTGCAAGCTTGCCCGACGGGCGCGTTGTTCCACAAAGGCTCGACGGTGGCCGAAATGGTGCGCGACCGCACGAAACTGGAATTCATCGTCACTGCACGGGAGAAAAAACAATGGATCGTCTGAAAATTGCCACAGTTTGGTTGGGCGGCTGCTCCGGTTGCCACATGTCCTTCCTTGACCTCGACGAGTTTCTCATGGAGCTCGCCGGGAAAATTGACCTGGTTTACAGCCCCGTCGTGGATGTCAAAGAGTATCCCCACAACGTGGACGTCTGTCTCATTGAAGGCGCCGTCTGCAACGAGGACAACCTCGGGATCCTCCATAAAATCCGTCAACGGACCCGCGTGCTGGTGGCCTTTGGCGACTGCGCCGTCACCGGCAATGTGCCCGCCATTCGCAACCAACTGGGATTGGGCAACGGCGAAAGCGTGCTCCAGCGCGCCTATATTGAAAACGCCCAAAACAATCCAGGCGTGCCCAAGGCCGATGGCATCGTGCCGGCGCTGCTCAAGCGCGTGCTGCCGGTGCACCAGGCGGTGTACGTGGAATATTTCCTCCCCGGTTGTCCGCCGCCGGCCGGGCGCATCAAGACGCTGCTGACGCAGCTTTTGAACGGCCAAACGCCCAAACTGGAAGGAATGGATTTGAAATTTGGCTGAGGCAGGGCGCGCCGCGGCCCGCCGTACCAAAAGATTTATAGTTTATGTCAAAACGCATTGTCATTGATCCCGTGACCCGCATCGAAGGCCACGCCAAGATCAGTATTTACCTCGACGACGCCGGCAACGTCTCTGATGCCGAGTTCCACGTCGTGGAATTTCGCGGCTTCGAAAAATTTTGCGAAGGCCGGCCTTACAGTGAAATGCCCGGTATCACGCCGCGCATCTGTGGCATCTGCCCCGTCAGCCACCTGCTGGCTTCGGCCAGGGCCGGCGATGCCATCATGGCCGTGGATATTCCGCCCGCCGCCGACAAGCTCCGCCGGTTGATGAACCTGGGCCAGATCGTGCAAAGCCACGCGTTGAGTTTCTTTCATCTGAGCGCGCCGGATTTCCTCCTGGGCTGGGACACGCCGCCGCCACAGCGAAATGTCTTCGGCCTGATTGCGTCCAATGCCGGCCTCGCCCGCGCCGGCATCCGTCTGCGCCAGTTTGGGCAGGAAATCATCGAGATTCTGGGCGGAAAGAAAATCCATCCCGCCTGGGCCGTGCCCGGTGGGGTGCGTAGCGCGTTGACCGACGAAGGCCGCGCGAAAATCCGCGCCTGGCTGCCGGAGGCCTTCGCCACCACCGATGTCGCGTTCAAGCTTTTCAAACAGACACTCGAAAAACACCAGCGCGAGGTCCAGATTTTTGGCAATTTTTCGTCTCTTTTCATGGGCTTGGTCGCGCCGGATGGCACTTGGGAACATCACGGCGGCAAACTGCGGTTCACCGACAGCAGCGGCAGCATCATCGCCGACCAACTCGATCCGCAGCGGTATTTCGACTACATCGGCGAATCGGTGCAGCCAGCCTCCTACCTCAAATCGCCTTACTACCTGCCGCTCGGTTTCCCGGCCGGCATGTATCGCGTGGGGCCGTTGGCGCGCCTCAATATTTGCGAGCAGATGGGCGTGCCCAAGGCGGACGCCGAGTTGAAGAACTTCAAGAAGCTGGGCCATGGCGCCGTCACTTCTTCATTCCTGTATCATTACGCGCGGCTCATCGAAATCCTCGCCGCGTTGGAATATATCGAGTGCTATATGGACGACCCCGCGTTGTCCGGCGAGTGCCTGCGCGCCGATGCGGGCATCAACAGTCTTCGCGGCGTCGGCGTCAGCGAGGCGCCCCGCGGCACGCTGTTCCACGATTATACCGTGGACCGCAACGGCCTGCTACGGAAGGTCAATCTCATCGTGGCCACCGGCCAGAACAACCTGGCGATGAACATGACCGTGGCGCAGATCGCCAAGCATTACATCCGCGGGGAGAACATTCCCGAGCCCATGCTCAACCGCATCGAACACGGCATCCGCTGCTACGACCCCTGCCTGAGTTGTTCGACCCATGCCGTCGGCCAGATGCCCATGCGCGTGCAGCTCATCGCCTCCGATGGCTCGGTCGTAAACGAAGCGGTTCGTGGGTGAAAATCGTTGGCTCGAACCCCGAAAGTTTTCGGGGCTGTTAAATTTGTATTCGTGTTCAGCTCCCTTGGCATCGGATGTCGGGGGTCCGTGGTTAAAAAGGCATCGGTTTTGTGTCTTCGCGCCAATTTGCGCCAGTTCGCGCAATTCGCGTAAAAAAGTTTCGTGTTGCAACTTTGGATCTCCGCCTCATTTAACCAATTACCATTTAACGATTTAACGCTTTAACCCTTTAACGCCCTGCCCCGAAAGCATTCGGGGTTCACCCCTCACGCCCTCCCATTTCTGCTTTGTTCCTGCGGGTCGAAAATACGGTTGAAAAGATGCATAAAGAGCGACCGTCGCGTATTCATATTCGCCCAACCGTGTTTCAATGGCGTCTATGACACGAAAAGACAATTTCTGTGACTAGACAATAGCGCCGCGCCCATTCCCAGCTTTTGCTTTCACCGTTGATGGATTATTCTCGGGCGTGGGCAAGCACTCTCATTCCCCGCAAGGCGCCGGCACCGGCTTTCTGATTATCGGCTACGGCAATGTGCTGCGCCATGATGACGGCGTGGGCCCCAAAGTGGCCGAGGCAGTGGCGGAACTGCATCTGCCCAACGTGCACAGCCTGGCTTGCCAGCAGCTTTCGCCCGAACATGCCGAAGCCGTGGCGCGGGTGCGCACGGTCATTTTTGTGGACGCCGCAGTGGATGCGCCCAGCGAAGTGCAATTGCGCAAGCTGGAGCCGAATGAGTCGTTGCAACTCATGGCGCACGCCGCCGATCCGCGCACGCTGCTGGCGCTGGCGCGCGATGTGTTTGGCCATTGCCCGGAAGCCTGGTGGCTCACCATTCCCGCCGTGAATCTCGGCTTTGGTGAAGACCTTTCACCGGAGGCGCAACGCGGGATGGACACGGCGATCACGGAAATCAAAAAACTGGCCGCATTGAGGAGTGACTGATTCCCAAGCCTGATGAATGGAGAGTTTTCCATGGCGTTCGTTGCAGCATCCAAGCCTGAAGCTTTGAGGCGTAACCGCCATGTGCCCCACTTCAGCGTTTTAATGCTCCAGCGCTCCGTGATTTCATTATGAACACGCCGCCGGCAACGCGATTGAAGATTGCCATCCGCGGCGCGGTGCAGGGGGTGGGCTTTCGTCCGTTCATTTTTCGCCTCGCCACCGGATTGCGTCTGACAGGCTGGGTCAACAATTCGCCGCAAGGCGTGTTTCTCGAAGTTGAAGGACCGCGGCCGGCGCTGGAACAATTTCTGGCACGGCTCGACACCGAAAAACCACCGCGCAGCTTCATCCAAAGCCTCGAACCGACCTGGCTCGACCCGGTGGGCTTCAAGGAGTTTGCCATCCGGCCCAGCGAAACCGGCGGCGATAAGACGGCACTCGTGCTGCCCGATATCGCGACCTGCCCGGATTGCCTGCGCGAAATTCTTGGTCCGCGGGACCGCCGCTATCGCTATCCCTTCACCAATTGCACCAATTGCGGTCCGCGTTTCAGCATCATCGAGTCGCTGCCGTACGATCGCGTCAACACTTCGATGCGCCGGTTCACGATGTGCCCCCAATGCCAGGCCGAGTACGATGATCCGCACAATCGCCGCTTCCACGCGCAACCGAACGCGTGTCCGGTGTGCGGCCCGCGGCTCGAGTTTTTGCGTGGCGGCGCTCAGGAGAACGCCGCCATCTCTTTCAATCCGCAAAGTCAGCCGCGCTCTGCCGAGCGCAGCTACGAAGCTTTGCTCGCCGCCGTCGTCGCGATACGGGAAGGCAAAATTGTCGCCGTCAAGGGCCTTGGCGGATTTCATCTGCTGGCCGATGCGCGCAATGAGCAGGCGGTCCAACGGTTGCGGGAACGCAAACACCGCGAAGAGAAACCGTTTGCGCTGATGTTTCCGTGTTTGGAGAGCTTGAAACTGGAATGTGAGGTTTCACCGCTCGAAGAACGGCTGCTCCGCTCGCCGGAATCGCCCATCGTGCTGCTCAGGAAAATCGCGAAACGTAAATCGTCAATCGTAAATGCCGTGGCTCCCGGCAATCCCCATCTTGGCGTTATGCTGCCGTACACGCCGCTGCACCATCTTTTGCTCGCCGAGATGGGTTTTCCGGTGGTGGCCACCAGCGGCAACCTGAGCGACGAGCCAATTTGCACCGATGAACACGAGGCGTGCGAACGGCTGAACGGCATCGCTGACGGGTTCCTCGTTCACAACCGGCCGATCGTTCGCCATGTGGACGATTCAATTGTGCGCGTGATGTTGGACCGCGAACTGGTTTTGCGCCGCGCGCGCGGCTACGCACCGTTGCCCATTCTGATACGGAGCGGAGAATGGGGAGCGCGGGAGACGGCTCGCGGGGACCGGCCTTCGCTCGGAAGCTACGGCCCGGCTGGCGATCGTCCCACCGAAAGTGCGGGCTCCAAAACTGTTCTGGCGGTGGGGGCGCATCTCAAGAACACGGTCGCCCTGTCTATCGGTCCGCAGGTTTTTATCAGCCAGCATATCGGCGATCTGGAAACGGAATCGGCCTATGCGGCCTTCCGCCGCGTCATCAGCGACATTGAAAGGCTTTACCAGGTCATACCACAATGGGTTGCGGCTGACCTGCATCCTGATTATCTCTCGACGAAATATGCGCGTGAAATTGTTCGGAGTTCCGGCTTTAGCCGGCCGGGTCCGCCTGAAGGCGGCACTCCAAACGAGGAATCCCAGGCTGGCAGTCCGCGCTACGTTGGCGTTCAACACCATGTTGCCCACGTCTTATCCTGCATGGCGGAAAATGAAATTTCACCGCCGGCACTCGGCGTTTCCTGGGACGGCACCGGGTTTGGCTGGGATGCCACGATTTGGGGCGGTGAATTCTTTGGCGTCACCGACGAGGCGGTTGAGCGTGTCGCGCATTTGCGGTCGTTCCGTTTGCCCGGTGGCGAAAAGGCGGTGAAGGAACCGCGCCGGGCCGCATTGGGGCTGCTCCATCAAATCCAAGGTGACGCCGTCTTTGAGCGGGAGGACCTGCCGATGGTCGCCGCGTTTTCCGCGGCAGAATTGGCGGTGGTGAAAACGATGCTGGCGAAAAATTTGAATTCACCGGTCACCTCCAGCATGGGCCGGCTCTTTGACGGTGTTGCGTCGCTCGTCGGTCTGCGGCAGCAAATCCGATTCGAAGGCCAGGCAGCCATGGAACTCGAATTCGCTCTGGAAGGAGTAAATACGGATGAGGCCTATGAATTGCCGATTGCCGATTGCCGATTGCCGATTGCGAAAACGATGACGCCGGCCAAGGAATCAACAACCGGCAATCGGCAACCGCCAATGATCCTGGATTGGTGTCCCATGATTTCCGCGATTCTCACCGACGTGACCCACGGCGTTCCGACGGGCTTCATTTCCGCCAAATTTCACAACGCCTTGGCTGAGGTAGTCGTTGCAGTTGCCCGGCAGGCCGGCGAAGCGCGTGTCGTGCTCTCCGGCGGTTGCTTTCAGAATCGTTATCTCACCGAGCGCACGGCGCGGCATTTGCAGGCCGCCGGTTTTTGCCCCTACTGGCACCAACGCGTGCCGCCCAATGACGGCGGGATTTCGCTGGGACAAATCATTGCCGCATTGCGCGCAAGCGGTTAAATTGGAGGAGCATGTGTCTGGCCATTCCAGGAAAGATCGAAAGCATTAGCGGCGATGACCCGCTTTCGCGCATGGGCAAAATCAATTTCGGCGGCATCCTCAAGGAAGCCTGCCTCGCCTATGTGCCGGAGGCCCGCGTCGGCGATTACGTCATCGTCCACGTCGGGTTCGCCCTCAGCCGTGTGGACGAGGACGAAGCGCAAAAAATTTTCGAATACTTGAAGCAAATCGAGGAATTGGGCGAGCTCGAACAAACCAATGCCATCAGGCCGGCAACGCCGGGCGGATGACGTACCGCCAGGTGGGGCGAGCGTCCTTGCGAGCCGGTTTGGCTCCCGCAGAAGTCGCGTTGTCCCGCCGAACTGATATGAAATTTCTGGACGAATATCGCGACTCCGACCCGGCGCAACAATTGGCGCGGGAAATCCACCGCGCCACCACCCGTTTCTGGAATATTATGGAAGTCTGTGGCGGCCAGACCCACGCCATCGTCAAATTCGGCCTGGATGAACTGTTGCCCAAACAAATTTCGCTCATCCACGGGCCGGGCTGCCCTGTCTGCGTTACGCCGCTCGAAATCATTGACCAGGCGATTGCCATCGCCGGGCGGCCGGAAGTCATTTTTACATCGTTCGGCGACATGCTGCGCGTGCCGGGCAGCGCCACCGATTTGCTCTCCGTAAAGGCCGCCGGCGGCGATGTGCGCATCGTTTATTCGCCCCTCGACGCCGTGAAAGTCGCGGAACAAAACCCTGCCAAGGAAGTGGTCTTTTTCGGCGTCGGTTTCGAAACCACTGCGCCCGCGACGGCCATGGCGGTGTATCAAGCGGCCCAAAAGAGTTTGAAGAATTTTTCCCTCCTGATTTCGCACGTGCTCGTGCCGCCGGCCATTGAAGCCCTCATGTCGTCGCCCAACTGCCGAGTGCAGGGTTTCCTGGCCGCCGGCCACGTCTGCACCGTGATGGGTTACGAGGAGTACCCGCCCCTCGCCGCCAGGTATCACGTGCCCATCGTGGTCACCGGGTTTGAACCGGTGGACATCCTGCAAGGTGTGTTGATGGTGGTGCGGCAGCTCGAATCGGGCCGGGCCGAGGTGGAAAATCAGTACACCCGTTCGGTGCGGCGGGAAGGCAACCAGCCCGCGCAGGCATTGATTCGCAAGGTTTTCGAAGTTGTGCCGCGCCAGTGGCGCGGCGTGGGCGAAATTCCCAGGAGCGGCCTGGGTTTGAACGCCACTTACGCTGCCTTCGATGCCGGCCGGCGATTCCCGCTGTCCACGCGGCACGTGGACGAACCGGCGGAATGTCTCAGCGGGCTGGTGTTGCAAGGCCGCATCAAGCCGCAGGAATGCCCCGCGTTCGGCACCAAATGCACGCCGGAACATCCCCTGGGCGCCACCATGGTGTCTTCCGAAGGCGCTTGCGCGGCCTACTATCGGTATCGCCGCCAAAACTGAATAAGTCTCCGCATATTGCCCAATCCCGGCCATTGGCGCGTGGCGGCGAACTCTTCAACTGCAAATTTGCATTGGCGAATCCTCCAGTCTCCCGGACCCAATGACACTCCTTCAGCTAGTCGTTTCCGTTCAGCCACATCAAGTTGTTGAATTTCTTGTAACGTTTGCCCAGATATCGTCCATAAGCCCGGCAACGGTTGGTGCCGTTGACGCGCGCGGTCGTCAGGAATCCGGCGGTTTCGAGCGGATCGAGCATGATGATGATGCCGTTGGTGGCCGCCATGCGCATGCACTCGTCCACGTGGGCAAAATAGGCCTCGTTCGGCGTCGTCAAGTCATAATCCGCAGTGCCATGAATCATGTTGGTAAAGGGCTTGGTGCCGTCGAGCAGACTGGCGTCCGGACGACCCTCGACGGGCCGCACGCAGAGCAGGTTTACCCACAAAGCGTTCATGCCGCGGGCTGACCGGTCGGCCAGGTAAGCCGCCGCCTCGGCGGAAGAGAGATTGGAAAACAAGCTGTGGGGGGAATCCCCCCCTATCATGAAAGGCACGTTCTTCTGATCAACGAGGATGTGCGGGTTGCTACGGCTGATTTTGACCGGCAGAACCGCTCCATAGACGGTCCAGCAAAGGAACCAGCCGACAGCGAGGAGGGAAAGTTGGCGTGCGATCTTCATCCGGGATTTCCCATATGGTTTCTTGCCCACGACTAGCGTTTGCCTATTGGTCTCTATTCCTTCTCCACAGACTTACAAGCCTTTTTGACCAGTTCGCCTCGGTTTTTCTTCAGCACCGGTGGTGTTTACTGGCTCGTCACTGATTCTTGACTGGGAGTTTCGTTTCTGCCAATTATAGATTCACATAGCTGGAATGGTCGCAGCCATGACCGAAAGCGAACGGCGTGGCGAGAGTGAAGAAGCCCATAGCCACGCTTGCTTGACGGAGATCTGCGGTCGCTTGCAGCTATGGCGAGAGAACCAGCGCCACAACTCGGCGCGCCGAAGCGCAGCGTAGCCAGAATGCGTTGGATGTAGGCTTTCCCTCGCATGAGAGGCGTTCGCAGCCGAGAACCCGTGCCAATGTCTGTCTTCATGTCGTCATGCGTGCATTGGTTGACGTGTGAAAGCTCAGACTCATAGTATCACTGCTCCATTGGCGGCTTGTCCTTGACAATGTGCTCCTTCGGTTTCGTCTCATTAATCACGTGAGGCCCACAAGCATCCACACCACACCTGCAAAATCGGCCGCGGACAGCGTAGGATATTAGGATTCCGCCATAGCCTACCATCGCAACAAAGATTCCAGTTTGGTGGTTAAAACCAATGTTGCCTCGAACCTCAAGTGCCCAGGTGAATCCAGCCATCACAAAAAAAATGCAACCGAAGATTCCAGATGCTGTTCGTATAAACGTTTTCATTTGGAAGGAACGCGTAAGTTCAGTTGCGGCAGGATAGGGCACAATAGCCTCTTGCTCCAATGGAATACGCGGTGGCGATTCCGCCCACCCAGCCACTGAATTTGGATACCCCTCGAAGTGCACCTCTCAGTATGCCAAGCCGCGCGGCCTTTGCGCCCCCCGCTTGTGCAGCTGCAAGTCTCGCAGGTCCCATTGGACCTGGGTAATTGGCGCCAGCCAGTTTTGCATTTTCAGCGGCGTTGGCCGCTGCGCTGGAAAGCTTGTTGGCAATGGCACCCGTTACAAACCCAACAGCCGCAGAACCAATCCCCCAATAACCTAACTGATCGGATAGATCAAGGCCGGGAACCTTGGATTTACAACACTTGTAACAGTCCAGGAAGGACTGCCCTGGCTGTCGCCTCGTGCCAAAAGGATCGTCATAATTGACAGGTGAGTCGCCCAAGAATGCAAATAGATTTAGCCCGTTCCATGCTTCTGCTGGATCTACAACGGCGAAGTAGCCCTCTTCGGCTGGTGGTTCATAAACTGAGATTCTGTAAATGAGACTCGAAGCATCTCCGATGGGATCGCGGCTTAGCCACCTCTGCAGATTTGGATCGTAGACTCGGTAGAGATAATAAGACAACCCGGCATTGTCGTTCCACTCCTTGCTGGAGAAGCGGTATTTGTTCAGACCGGCCAATGACCCGCTCATCGCCAGCAGATTCCCATACGGATCGTAAAGGTATTTGGCCACCATCATCTGGCTTGGGCTGAGCAGTATGCTGATGTTGCCGTCACCACCGGCGTGATAGTAAGCATTCGCCTGGGGCTGGGTTCCGGGATCCAGCATCTGCGGGTTTTGGGTGCGCGCCAATAGCCCGCCAATGCCGCCGGCCGCTTGCAGCGTCCCACTGAAGTCGTTGCCTCGGGTGTAAGTGACCTGTGGCAGGTTGTTGATGTCGCGTTCTTGAATCACAACGTTGCCGTCGTAAACGAACAACACTTCGTTGGTTTGGACCCAAGAACTCCCGCTCCACGACCAATCCGTTTCGACGCGCTTCCGCATCCTGCCGTCATACGCAAAATTGTTGCTCCAAGCGTTCGCGACCCAGGCACCTATCAATTCGTCCTCGTCGTCGTACGTGAAATTCCGCGTGCCATCGCTCAACAAGTTTCCGTTCGAATCGTAGGTGTAACCGTTTGTACTGAACAAATTGACCATGACGCTGTTGGTGCTCCATCGGTTATACACATCATGTGCAATCGCCGTGTAGGTGTTTGCGCCGCTCGCCCACGACTGGTTCGTGCTGGCAAAGGTCGCATCTGCATACAACACGGCGTTGAACGTGTTCACGGTGACATTCGTTGCCAGGCTGGTTGTGCTGCCGGCTACCGTCAACGTGCCGCTATTGGTGTTACTGGTGAGTTCATTCAGATTGTTCACGAGGAAATTCTCGATGAGTGACCCATTTGTCCGAAAATTCAGGTTGCCCGCCGCGTCATAACGATAACCGAATTGCTCCTGCCAGCGGTTGGTCGTCCCGCCGGGTTCCTTGCCGAACGCAGTCAACAATTCCACCGCATTATCGTAGGTGTAGTCGCGAGAATCACCGGCGATGTTCATCTCGTTCGTTCTTTGGCTCGCCGTGTTGTACACATAGCTCTGCGAATCCAACGCCGTACCACTACTGTTTTTCAATACCGTGCTTAAGAGCCGGGCGTTGCCGTCGTACCGATTGGTAATCAACGCGCCGTTGGGCAGGCTTAATTCATCCACTCGCTGCAACTCCACCGGGTCGTAGGTGTAATTAAAGGCCCCCGCCGGGGAACTGACGCTGGTCAAGCGCCGGGCCGAATCGTACCCGTAGCTTTGCGACCAAGCGTCCGCATTGGGCGCCTGCACGCTTAGGCTCGTCCGCAAACGACTTTGATAAGTATAGCTCACCGTGTCATTGGCCCACGGGCCATCCTCGCTCAACAACTGGCCCGCAGTGTCGTAATCATAAACCGTTGTCCCCACGCCGTCAACCATGTTGGTCAGGCGATTGAGCGCGTCATAGGACAGCGTAATCGCCGGACTCACCGGATACGTCACCTTGGTCAGATTGCCGACGGCGTCGTAAGAATATGCCGTGTTGCCTTTCGCTGCGCTCCAGCGGTTGGTGAGGCGGCTGTCTGGGTCGTATTTATAGGCAAAGGCGAGGGTGCTCGCCGCGTCCACCTTGTTGGTCACCCGGCCGTACGCGTCGTAGCCCCAAGTGGTCGTATGACCGTTGCCGTCAGTCACGGTGAGCAGATCGTCCGCACCGTTGTAGCCATACTGGTTCGTCGTCACGCCCACTGTCACCTCATTGGTCTTGCGATACATCGCGTCGTAGGCGTAAATCGTCACATTGGTCATTTGATTCGTGTAGCTGGTCGGGTCAGACACGTCGGCGGTGTAACCGTATTTTTCAACGCCGTTGTCTGGATAGTGGCGGGTCAGCAGGCGATTCAGATCATCGTAGGTCATTCCGATGCTGACGCCGTTGGCATCAACGCTGTTGGTCACACGGTCGTCAACTGCCAAGTAGCGGAGTTGCCGTCACGCGTCGTGACGGCCCAAGGCGTGGGCTGTGGCACGGTGGCGGCGCTCGAAGAACCCGTGCCGCCAACCTGTGCCTCGCTTCCAAGGGTGGGAATCAGCGCCAGACTCAATAGGAATAAAGTGGATGTTCTCATAACGGGAAAAAGAAACTCAGTTAACCAAGAAATTCGGGAACGGACGCGAATGGAATGGAATGGCGCGTGCTCCACATGAAATGGCGCCAGTGAGGGATTTCTCGCTGCGGACCTTTTCGGCCCAAGGCCAACAGTTGTCGGCGGACCGATTGCCATACAGGGGAAAAAGGCAAATGGCCGGCGAGCAATCGCGGGGAAACCGACCCGGCAGGAACTACACTCCATCGGCGGCCTGGAAACGCATCAGCCGTTGAACCACCAACCCGCGGTTTGAACCGCCATCGTCATGCGAAACTCCCCTCCCTGGCATTCTAACGCTGCATATACTACAATTCCGCGTCATTTGTATCGAATCGTGCTTCCGTTGTCAAGCATAATTTATACAAAATATATGCGCCTCTAATTGCACTTGTTAAGTGCCTAAAAGCCAATGGCTTGCCGCCGATTTGGCAGTTAGGAAAATGCAATCTGCCGCGAATGTTTTGGTCAAGGCAGAAACTTTCCCGCCGGAGAATCTCAGTTACTTAGCAGAACCCATGCTAATGGCTGACCTGAATGCCGCTTAGTTTAAAAGTCAATTGCGTAATATGTTGTAGCATAGCAAGTTATAGAGCAGAACATACCGCTCCTACGGAGCTTGAGGGGATTTGTGGTCTGATTTCTACAAAGAGGATATCGCGCCTACGGTGCTGAAACGAGGTACTCGCATGCCGACAGGTGGACGCGGCCTATGCCGAAGCGGATTTCAGCAATGTGTGTTGTGTGGGCGTGGATGAAATGAATGTGCGCAAAGGCCAAGAGTATATCAGCGTCTTTGCCGACCTGGTGCGCAAGCGAGTCCTCTTTGCCACCGAAGGCAGGGACCGGGAGACCTGGCTGAAATTTCTGGAAGCACTGGAAAAACACAATGGACACCGACATGCGATCACGCAGGCCAGCATGGACATGAGCCAGGCCTATCAAAGGGGAGCCTTGGAAAACTGCCGCAACGTTCAAATCGTATTCGACAAATTTCACGTGCTCAAAAATGCCAGCGAAGCGATGGACAAGGTGCGACGGGCCGAAATACGCTTGGGCGGCCAAGGGGTCTGGGAGGCCCTGCATAAAAGTCAATGGCTGTGGCGCAAGAATCCGGAGAACCTGACCGAGGCCGAACAAGCGCGGATGGCCGGGATTCAAGACAAAAATCTTTGCACGGCCAAGGCCTATCAGATGCGGTTGGTGCTACAGGACATTTACCGGTCCGCCCAGGCAGGCATCGCCCGCCGTCGTTTTAGAGTCTGGTGCCGGTGGGTACGCTGGGTGGCGCGCTTCTACAAGGCCAACCTCTTTGGATCCATGGTGAAGCTGGCGCAAATGATCGAGCAGCATCTGGCGGGAATCCTTGCCCACTGGAAATGGGGCGTGACCAACGCCTTCATGGAGGGATTGAACAGCGTGTTTAGCGCCACCAAACGCAAGGCTCGCGGCTACCGTTCGACGACCCACTTGATCACCATGCTTTATTTCATCTCCGGAAAGCTCCGCTTCCCGCAAATCTAATTCCACCGAAAACAGCGAAGAACCCTTCCGCCCCATTTAACCAATTACCATTTAACGACTTAACCATCACGTTCTGCTTTTGATTTGGCTGACCTCCGACCTCCGACCTCCGACCTCAGTTTTGCGGTTTTTCAGCATTTTAGCGTTTCAGCGTTTCAACACGTCAGCGTTTCCGCCCGTCCCGTGGTCTCGTGGTCCCGTGGTCCCGTAGTCCCGTGGTCCCGTAGTCTCGTGGTCCCGTAGTCCTGTGGTCCCGTAATCCGTGGTCTGCAATGCCCATTTCTGCATTCTTCCTTCTGCCTTGGCGGGAATCCGCCCGAATGCGCGACCTTCGCCTATTCACAATTGCTGACTTGTGATTTAATCGCGGCAGATGACCGCGACCAGTCAACAAAACCAATGCCGGCGGACGGGTACCCATCCCCGGCAGGTCGTCGCGCGCCGGTTTGGCTCGGGCCGGTTCGGCTGGCCGGTAAAGCCGGAGATCGTCAATCGAACGCCCATCTCCGACCTCCGACCTCTGACCTCCGACCTCGATTTTGCCGCTTTTCAGGAGTTTATCCGGGTAAATCCGGGTAAATCCGGCCATAGAAATTATGAACCTGACCCATAACGAGAAGATCAAGCGGGCCCACGCGATCCTGTTTGGATGGGATCATGCAACATTGAACTTGGTTGAACTGCACAAATCCAGAAACGGGAATTGAATGCAAATTATTCGCTCAAATTCGCGTATGTGCGCAAAGGTTCGCTTAACGCGCGCAAAATTGGATGCCAACCGGCGCAACGCCCAAAAATCCACCGGGCGGAAAACGGCCAACGCCAAGCCCTGAACCATGAAAATTACCAAACGAACCCAAACGCGAAATTCAATTTCACCAACAAATTCGGCCCGATCCCCTGTGTGTGGACACCTGTCGGATGGAAAAACGAACCCAAACCCCTGAACCTGCCGATGCCCGGCGAGCCGCCGGGCCGAAGCTCTCGAGCGAAGGCCGGTTCCCTCCTCTCCGCTCCCATTCTGATGGGAGGGGAGAGGGTCAGGGCCTGTCGGGCCATCGGCCTCCGAGCGTCGGCCGACGAGGTGAGGGCTCCTTTTCATTCGATGTTCGATGTTTCAGGTTCGTCCTCGTCTCTCCTGATTCGCCTCTCGTCGCCTTTCCCTATTGAATGTTCCCTCTTCAACGCTATTCTTTCCTCGCCTATGAACCTCGCCCCGGTCTGCCCCATCCCCATCTCGCAGTACCCACGTGTGCTCATGGCGCACGGCGGCGGCGGCCGCTTGATGCACCAACTCATCGGCCGGATGTTTCTGGCGGCATTCGATAATCAACTGCTCAACGCCCAGCGCGACTCGACGGTTGTGGAGTGGACCGCCAAAAAGTTGGCGATCACGACGGATTCCTACGTGGTGCGCCCGATATTTTTTCCCGGTGGCAACATCGGTTCGCTGGCCGTGCACGGTACCGTCAACGACCTGGCCATGAGCGGTGCGCGGCCGCTTTATCTCAGCAGCGCCTTCATCCTGGAGGAAGGCCTGTCCATGGAAACACTCTGGCAAACCATCTGCTCCATGCGCGACGCCGCGCAGCTTTGTGGAGTGCAGGTGATTACCGGCGACACGAAGGTGGTGGACAAGGGCAAAGGCGACGGCCTGTTCATCAACACGACCGGCATTGGCGCCGTCGAACATGACCTCAACCTGGCGCCGCAAAGCGTCCAGACCGGCGACCTGATTCTCGTGAGCGGCGACGTGGGCCGGCACGGCATGGCGATCATGGCGGTGCGGGAAGGGCTGCAGTTTGAGAGCCAGATTGAGAGCGACTCCGCTCCGCTCCACGAGCTGGTCTTCGATTTGCTCCAGCATGGAATTCAAATTCATTGTCTGCGCGACTTGACGCGCGGCGGACTGGCCAGCGCCTTAAACGAGATTGCCGAAGCAGCGGGTGTGCGCATGGAAATTGTGGAACAGGCCGTTCCAGTGCGGGAGGACGTTCATGCCGCCTGCGAAATGCTCGGCTTGGAGCCGCTGCATGTGGCCTGCGAAGGACGATTGGTGGCGTTCATTGCTGCCAGCGACGCAGACCGTGCCGTTGCCGTTATGCGCCGCCATGCAGTGGGCGCAAATTCGACGGTGGTAGGGCAGGTCATGGAAAAATCGCCGCCGCTTGTCTTGTTGCGCAGTGCGGTGGGCGTCAACCGAATCCTCGATATGCCTAGTGGCGAACAATTGCCGCGCATTTGCTGAATCGTCCCGTTCTGCGAAGAGCTTTCGATTGATAAAAAAAGTGAAAAAAACTCTTGCACAGAGCTGGGACTGTGGTAAATTAATCAAACGCTTCCACGCGATGGAGGCTCAGGTGAAATAAAGCCTGTTGACAACCGGCGCGCGATTGACTAAAGTGCGCGCTCTTAAAACTCGAAACTGAGAGGCCGAGTTGAGGAAGAAAATTCGGCACTCTGGTTTTTTGTCCTCTGAAGGGCAAACGGAAGTGGGTTTTGGGGAAAGATTTTTGGGTGCGAAAGCACCCGCTGCTCATTGAAAATTGAATTGTGCGATAAGTGAGAGCCCCTTCAGGGCTGGCCAGTTAGTTGGCCGGTCTTGGAGAGTTTTAACAAAAATAACAGTTGCCCGATTTTACGATCGGGCAGGAGTCAACTAACGTTTTTATACGGAGAGTTTGATTCTGGCTCAGAACGAACGCTGGCGGCGTGGATAAGACATGCAAGTCGGACGCTGATTACGGGGTAGCAATATTCCGTGGTTGGAGTGGCGCAAGGGTGCTTAACACGTGGGCAATCTGCCGTGAAGCCTGGAATAACTCGCTGAAAGGCGAGCTAATGCCGGATGTGAACATTGGGAGGCCTCTTTTAATGTTCAAAGCTGGGGACCGCAAGGCCTGGCACTTCACGATGAGCCCGCGGCCTATCAGCTAGTTGGCGGGGTAACGGCCCACCAAGGCTAAGACGGGTAGCTGGTCTGAGAGGACGACCAGCCACACTGGAACTGAGACACGGTCCAGACACCTACGGGTGGCAGCAGTCGAGAATTTTTCACAATGGGCG
>JBEKMW010000034.1:0-40965 GCA_049523455.1 Verrucomicrobiota bacterium
ATCAGAATAATGTATTTGATACCAATGGTAATCTGGTGAATACTGCCTTGGCGGATACGATGGTTTCTGAAATAAAATGGGCGGCGTCCAACGGGATCCCTTATAACTATACTCCCGGTTGGAATAATTTGCCTTCAATTTGTTTTTCCAACGGTGTATTATTACTGCAATACGAGCAGGCGCAATGTAATGCCGTCGTAAACATGCTTGCCTATTTCACAAATCATGGCTGCGCCTTGCCGTTAATAACAAGCATGGCGAATGAGCCCAGCGCCCCCGTCGGCTTCATGACTACGGTCCCGATAAATCAATTCCAGACAGTCTTCCAACTTTGCCGTACTACCATGAATAATGCCGGTTTGTCTGCCGAGCCGCTGGCTTTTGGGGAAAATGGCCAATGTGAGTACCAACTTTACTATTTAAACGGCGACGGCTTCCCGGCCTTAACCTCCGACCCGGCCCTTGATTCCGACATCGGGGCATTCGCCACCCACACCTATTACCCAAGTCTGGGCTATCACGAGGAATATCTTGATAGTTTAAATACGTGGGCCAATGGCCGTGACAACTGGGAGACGGAATATTGCTATAACGGGGATCAGGTGATTGCCGGGAAGGATTATACCACCGGGATGGTGGAACGTTTTATTTCAGATATGGTCCTTTTGCAGGTTAATTATTGGGAAATGTGGGAGATCTGGAATAACAATGGTCCCGCCGCCACCGACACTTTATGCAGCGGAAATGGCATCAGCACTGTGACTCTGCCGCCGGCATATTATGTCTTTAAAAAAGTCTTTGGCAATGTAACGCCCGGTTCGACAGTGAGAACTGTATTTACTTACAATCCGAATTTAATCGGCTCAGGCACATTGGGTACATTTATGGATCTGGTGGCATTTGTAAACAGTTCAAATATGACGGTGGTACTTGTGAATCCCACAACTAACGCCATAGGTATGAATGTCACCGGTCTGACCGGCAACTCGGCGAATGTTTACCAGATAGCCACCGCTGCTCCTTACAATACCGATATGACTTTAATCGGTTCGTCCGTCATTTCCGGCGGGACAATTACCAATGTTAACCTGGCGGCAAACAGTGTTACCGTTATTGTAACGTGCCAGGTGCAGAGTGCCGGCTTTGGCGTGCAGTCGAATGAATTCGGGTTCACCATCACCGGCGCCAGCAATCTGGCCGTCGTGGTGGAAGCCAGCTCGAACCTGGTCAATTCTGCTTGGGTTCCACTTTCAACCAACACTCTCACTGGCGGGTCATCCTATTTCAGTGATCCCCAATGGACGAACTTCCCCGGTCGTTTTTACCGGCTCAATTCTCCGTGAAGACCTTCAATGAAACCTTCAACGGTTTCTTCAATAACCGGGTGGTAAGTCCCCCTTTACGAAACGCGCATCACACAATGATTATGAAACAACCAAAATGGAGTGGGCTGATTCTCTGGCTGAGTGGATGCCTGCTGGCGATGTCATTGGCGGCGGCGCCTGCCGCTGGGCGGCGGACGATCCCGCTGGATGGCAACTGGCAACTGGCCGAAGGCCAGGCGGACCAGGTCCCGGCCCGGTTCGACCGCACCGTCCCGGTGCCCGGCTTGGTGGATATGGCCCAACCGGGCTTTTCGCGCGACACTTTCAAAAACACCAAACGCCGGTTTGGACCGGAGGATGCCGCCTTGGCGAAGCGCTCCTTCTGGTATCGGCGCGAGTTTGTCCTCCAGGGCGACGTGCCGGCGGTCGCCACTCTGCTGGTGCGCCGGGCCGCTTACGGCTCGACGGTGTATCTGAACGGAACCAAAGTGGGAGAGAGCCTGGCCAGCTTTACGGCCAATTGGTATGACGTGCGCGGCGCCTTGCGCGGCGATGGCGCGACCAACGAACTCCTCATCCGCGTGGGCGCCTCACGCGCTTCCTTGCCGCCGTCCGTGCCAACGGGCTTTGATTACGAGAAGGAGTGGTACATCCCGGGATTGTGGGACAGCGTCGAGTTGGCGCTGTCGGGCACGCCGAACCTGGTGCAGGTGCAGGTGGTGCCCGAGATTTGGACCAACCAGGCGCGGGTGGTGGCACTCGTACACAACGCCGGAGGTCCCACGAGCGCACAATTGAAGTTCGTTGTGCGTGAAGCCAAGTCCGGCAAAGTCGTGGGGCGGGCCGAAAGCCAGGTACCGTCGCTGGCCGCCGGCGCGGACCAAACGGTTGACGTTCGCATTCCCATCGCCCATTGCCAGCTCTGGTGGCCGGAGAAGCCGTTTCTCTACACCCTGGAGGTGAGCAGTGAGACGGACAGTTTCGAGACCCGATTTGGCATGAGGGAATTCCGGTTTGAGCCGCGGCACGGCGACACGCCCGGCCGGGCCTGGTTGAACGGCCAGCCCTGCTTCCTGCGCGGTGGCAACATCAATTTGTATCGGTTTTTTGAAGACCCCGACCGGGGCGCTCTGCCCTGGCAGGAGGCTTGGGTAAGGCTGCTGTATAATCGGTTCAAGGACATGCATTGGAATTCACTGCGTTACCACCTCGGCTTCGCGCCGGAACTGTGGTATCGCCTTGCCGATGAGGAGGGAATTCTGATTCAAGATGAGTTTCCCATCTGGGAAGGGGCCCAGCGCAAGAACTGGCCTGCGGAACTGAAGCGGGATGAATTAGCCCGGGAATACACTGCCTGGATAAAGGAGAGGTGCAACCATCCGTGTGTGGTGATCTGGGGCGCGCAAAACGAGAGTTTGACCACCGAAACCGGCGCCGCCATCGAGCAGGTGCGCGGCTTGGATTTATCCAACCGGCCCTGGGATAACGGTTGGAGTCCATTGATGTCCTCGACCGACGCGTGCCAAGCGCACCCGTACCACTGGATCGACCCTCACACGACCCTCGCCAAGGCCCTGGCCGACCCGGTGGGGATGCCCTGGACTGACGGGGATTGTACCAACCCGAACAATCGGAATGCTTATGTTGTCAGCGAATACGGCTGGCTATGGCTGACCCGCGATGGGAAGCCCACGACGGTCACCAAAAAGCTCTACGCCAACCTGGCCGGGTCGAACGCGCCGCCGTCAAAACTCTTTCCCTTGACCGCCCGTTTGTTGGCTGCGGAAACCGAATACTGGCGCTGCCACCGGCAGGCCGCGGGCGTCTTGGGACTTCGCGGCCTGGATTACTCACGCCCGAATCAGCCGACCGCCGACCACTGGCTGGACGTGAAGCATCTCATCTGGCAGCCGGATTTCTACCGTTACGTTCGCGACGCCTTTGCGCCGGTCGGCCTGATGGTGGATTTCACCCAGGAACGCGTCCCGGCGGGTTCCGGCCCGACGCAGGTCCCCGTGTTGGTGATCAATGATTTGGCGCAACCCTGGCACGGTCCGGTCATTCTGCGCCTCAAATGCGGTGGGCCGATGGCCGCGCAAATGAAACAGGACTACCGCCTCGGTGACACCATTTTCAATTCACAGGGATGGCCGGTGGCCGCGCAAATGACGCAGCCGTGCCACCTGGAGCCGTGGGGCCAAACCACACTGCACTTCCAGGTGAAGTGGCCGACCCAGACCGGGCCCTGTGCCTTGGAAGCGGAACTGGCTGGTGCGGACGGAAAACCGGTGCGGAGCCTGCGGGACACCCAGTTGGTGGATGCGGGTTCCCACTAACGGCCAGACCTGGACCGAGGTTTGCCACGCAACCCCAAGCGGGATAGCTGCCAGCGTTAAAGCTTTAACGACGATTGGGAGGCGCTGGAGTTTCCCAAAATACGGTCCAATAATGAGCTCGATACCGGGACCGTATTGACCGTTATATCGGGGGCGCAAGTGAGCTTGATTTCCAGCGGCGCTCCGCAGTTGAACAGCGTGGGTGCGCCCGCGGTGGCCGTAATGGTGTCAACAATCATAATCACTAAGCTTTGAAAGTAGGCGGGATGCTTCCATGCGAAAAACCCAGGAGGAGATTGACCCCGGTAGCCGGCGGGTTCACCTTGCTATGGTTGGAACAAGCAACGGAACGCGAAGACCATGCCGGACCAGAAACAAGCATTGCTGCGAACCCTTCCCTCGGTCACCGAATTGTTGAAGACTGAAACCGCCGGCGGCTGGCTCCGGCAACATCCGCGGCCGCTCGTGACCGATTGCCTCCGCCGCGCGCTGGCCGATACGCGCGAGCAAATGCTTGGGGGAGAGATTTCCCCGAAAACTTCGCGCATTGAACCCCTGAACCCGATGGAGGTTCCGGCTCGTCTGCTCCCTCTCCCCCTTGGGGGAGAGGGCTGGGGTGAGGGGGCCGTCCTCGCTCCACAGGTTCATGGGGAGGGTGCCAGCGATGCGCTCGCCGCCCAAATTCTAACGCGCGCCGGGACGCTGCTTCGCGATGCCACCCAACCCCACGTGCGCGAAGCCGTTAATGCCACCGGCATCGTCCTCCACACCGGCCTGGGACGCGCGGTGCTGCCGGGCGGCGTCGTGGACTCCATGCTGGGTGAGTTGAAGGGTTATTGCACCCTGGCGGTGGACCGGGAATCCGGCGAGCGCGCCGAGCGCGACGAACTGGTGGAATACATTTTGACCGAACTGACCGGTGCCGAAGCCGCCACCATTGTTAACAACAACGCCGCCGCCACCCTGCTGGTGCTGGCGGCCCTGGCGGCGCCGAAGGAAGTCATCGTGTCGCGCGGACAACTCATCGAAATCGGCGGCTCGTTCCGTTTGCCGGAAGTCATGGCGCAAAGCGGCGCGCGGCTTGTCGAGGTCGGCGCGACCAACCGGACTCACCCCAAGGATTACCAACAGGCTGTTACCGGGAACACGGCTGCCATCCTGCGGGCGCATCCCAGCAACTATCGCGTCGTCGGCTTTGCCAGCGAAGTTGCGCTGCCCGAACTGGCGGACTTGGCGCACCGCCGCCAGTTGCTTTTGATTGATGATCTCGGTTCCGGCGTGCTGGTGGATTTGCAGCCCTTCGGCCTGCCGCATGAACCCACCGTGCGCGAATCCATCGAGGCCGGCGCCGACGTGGTGCTGTTTAGCGGCGACAAACTCATTGGCGCCGGCCAATCCGGCATCGTGGTCGGCAAAAAGCCGCTGATCGAGAAACTCCGCAAGCATCCGCTGATGCGCGCCATGCGGGTGGACAAAACCTGCTTGATGGTGCTGGAACGGACCCTCCAATTGTTCCGCGATCCGGAACGGTTGCGCCACGAGCATCCGGTTTACCGCGCGATGAGCACGCCGCTGCCGGATTTAAAGGCACGCGCCAAAAAACTGGCCCGCGCGATATCCTCCACCGCGCCCCGGGTGAAAACTGAAATCAGCGAAAGTCAGGCGTATCTGGGCAGCGGCTCATTGCCGACCGAGGCGATTCCGAGTTTTACCGTGGCGCTTGCGGCGCCCAATCTGAGCGCCACGGAGCTGGCCCGAAGATTGCGCATGGACGACGCGTGTGTCTTTGGCCGCATCGAAGACGATACCGTGCGGCTCGATGTCCGCACGATGACGGATGAACAAGTGCCGCTCGTGGCGGCGGCGGTAGGGAGAGTGGCGTGATGAAGCCAACCGCTAAAACTGGGCGCAGCGGCGCGGCGCATTGGGTGGTCGAGTTCGGGCGGCAAGGATGCCGCCCTCTACGTCAGGCTGGGAAGCCTGACGCTACAGATGCATGAATCTCCGCCGCAACATCATGCTCGGCACCGCCGGGCACGTGGACCACGGCAAGAGCGCGCTGGTCAAACTGCTTACCGGTTGCGAAACCGACACGCTCGCCGAAGAGAAACAACGCGGCCTCACGATTGATCTGGGTTTTGCGCCGTGCCAGCTTGCGGATAAACGCGTGGTCGGCATCGTGGACGTGCCCGGGCACGTGGACTTCATACGCAACATGGTCGCCGGCGCGCATGGCATTGATGTCGTCATCTTCGTGGTGGCTGCCGACGACGGCATCATGCCGCAAACGCATGAGCACTTGCACATTCTCACGCTGATGGGCTTGCGGCACGGGCTGGTGGCGCTGGCAAAAATTGACCTCGTGGACGCCGCGCGGCGCGATTTTGTGATACAAGACTTGCGCCGGCTCCTCGCCGACACGTTTTTAGCGCACGCGCCGATCTGCCCGGTTTCCAACGTCACCGGCGAAGGCTTCGGCGACTTTTTCGATTCGCTCAACCAGACCGTGGAAGCGTGCGGCGACCGCCCCAGCGACGGGCTTTTCCGCCTGTGGGTCGAGGACGCCTTCACGATTCGCGGCGCCGGCACGGTGGTCACGGGCATTCCCACGCACGGTCGCGTCCATCCCGGCGACGAACTGCATTTGGCGCCCGCTGGCTCGACCTGCCGTGTCCGCCGCATGCAAGTTTATGGCGAGGACGCCACCGAAGGCCGGGCCGGGGAATGCGTGGCGCTGAATCTTCCCGAATTGGACCATCAATCCGTCCGCCGGGGCATGACCTTGGCGGCCGCCTGTTCAATCGAGCCGGTCACGATGGCCGAGGCCGAACTGCAAATCTTGAAGTCCGTTCCCGGCCAGGTTGAGGATTACGCGGAAGTCCAGCTCCACGTCGGCACTGCGGCCGTTGCGGCTAATGTGGCGATGTTGGAAAACACTGCGTTGGCCGGCGGGCAAAGGCAGTTTGTCCAACTTCGCCTCGCCGCTCCGTTGCCCCTGCTGCCCGGCGAACGGTTTGTCGTCCGCGCCAATCTGGCCGGTTCCGGCGCCGGTTTGACGACCATCGGCGGCGGGCAAATCCTCGGCCTGAGCAACACTCGATTGCGCCGCAAGCGACAATGGATGCTCGATTCGCTCGCGGCCCGGCGCGATGCCGTCACCGAGCCGGTGCGCTGGTGCGAACAAATGGTGCGGGAAAGTCAATCGCCGGCCACCATCGCCGGTCTCCAGAAGAAATGCTGGAGCCGCGCGGAAGAAATCACCGCGGCGTTGGAAAAATTGCGGGTGGCGGGCCAATTGATCCAGTCGCCCGGCGGCTGGATTCACGGCGAGGTCATCCAAAAGAACGCGCAAGCCGTTCTGGCGGCCGTCGGGAAATTTCATGCCGCCCATCCGCAACACACGGGCGTCAGCCGTGACGAACTGGTGGCGGAATTGAAAGTGAATCCCGATTTTTTGGAGGCCGCCATCCAGTCGCTGCTCCAGTCGAAGCAACTCGAACACAACGGAACTTTGCTCGCGCGGGCCGGCTGGAACGCGCGAATTCCAGATCGCGACCAGCATCTCTGCGACCAGATCGCTGCGAAATTGCAGCAGACCCGTTGGACACCACCGGCTATGGAGGAACTGGCCGCCAGCCTGGGCGAGCCGCTGCCACGCATGACTGCGATGGCGCGCCTGCTGGCCGAACGCGGCGTGGTTGTCCGGCTGGACGACCGGATTTGGATGCATCGTGACGCCGTGGAAGCCGGCCAACAAACCGCCTTGCAACTTTTTGCCCGCGCGCCGATGTTTTCCACGATGGATTTCCGGGACGCGCTCGGCGTCAGCCGCAAATTTGCCGTGCCGTTGCTGGATTACCTGGACAAAATCCGCTTCACCGTCCGTTCCGGCAACCACCGCACGCCGGGCGTTGAAGCCAGAAAACGGTTGAACCCCGTAGGAATGACGTGAAATGAAGATTGATTACGCCAAACGCCGCCGCATGATGGAACGTTCGCGCCGGTTGGGACACTGCATCTGCGATGTGCGGCGTCCGTGCCCGTGTGATGTCTTCCGCGACGACGGCATCTGCCCGTGCGCCGGCGAGCGCCCTGATCCGGTGGACAGCTCGCAGGTCAAGTTGATGCAATGGGTGCGCAACGCCGGCTGCGCCTCCAAAATTGCACCCGCCGACTTGGACGCGGTGCTGGCGCGGCTGCCGGCGGTCGAAGACCCCGCGGTGATTTCCGGGCTGGCCGCCGCCGATGACGCCGCCATTTACCGGATCGCGGATCATCTCTGCCTGGTGCAGACGGTGGACGTGTTCACGCCGTGCGTGGACGACCCGCAGCTATTCGGAAAAATCTGCGCCGCGAATTGCCTGTCCGACATTTACGCGATGGGCGGCAAGCCGCGCACGGCGTTGAGCGTGCTGGCGTTCCCTTCCGAAAAATTGCCTGGTGAGATTGTTTTTCAAATGCTGGCCGGCGCGATGGAAACGTTCAAGGAAGCCGGCGTCGCGCTCGTCGGCGGCCACAGCGTCAAAGATGATGAAATCAAACTCGGCTTTGCCATTACCGGTGTTATCAATCCAAAAGTCGCCGCTGCCCTGGAAAAACCCAAAGCCGGCGATGTGCTGGTCTTGACCAAGCCGCTGGGCACGGGTGTGCTGACCTTCGCCCGGCAGATTGGACGTGAAATGGCCGGGGGCCTGGCGGCGGCGGAGGTTTCCATGGCCACGCTGAATCGCGCCGCAGCGGAGGCGATGAAAGAGGCCGGCGCGTCGGCCTGCACGGATGTCACCGGTTTCGGATTATTCGCGCATTTGCACCGGATGCTGCGCGCGAGCGGACTCGGCGCGGAAATTTCCGCGGAGGCGTTGCCGGCATTTTCCGGGGCGGTGGAAGCTTTGCGCCAAGGCATCATTCCGGGTGCCATCGAGCGGAACCGCGAATATGTCGGCGATGCCCTCCAGGTCGCGCCGGGCGTGGATGAAGCCTGGGTGAACCTGGGTTTCGACGCGCAGACCTCCGGGGGATTGCTGATCGCCGTGCCGGGGAAACGGCTGAAGTTACTCCAACAATCTCTGGCCCGGCGCGGCGCCGGCGCTTTTGTCATCGGCAAAGTTGTCGGCGAACCGGCAGCAATTTCGGTCCAGCCCGCTGGCAAAGGCGAAGCGAAGAATTCAACGACCCAACCACAACAAACAGATGCCATGAAAAGTCCAAAAGCCGACTCCCAGACTGCCCACGAAAGTTGCTGTGCCGACATATTCAAAAGTGAAGCGGCGGCCAGCTCCGTCGCCGAAACTCAAAAAGCATTTGGCGCGTTTATTGGCTCGGTGCAGGCGCCCGGCGCCTTGAGCGAAAAGGCCAAGGAATTGATTTTGTTCAGCCTGGTCGTCGCCAGCCGCTGCCAGCCGTGTTTCAGGGCGCATTATCGCCGGGCGCGCGAACTGGGCATCACGCAAGCCGAGCTGGAGGAGGCGGCATGGTGCGCCATCGTCGTGGGCGGCGCACCCGTCAAGATGTTTTATCAGGAATGCCTTCGTCAGACGCAAAACAAATAAAACGTGGCGCAGGCAGCTCGTCCGTAAGTTGTTATCCATTAGAAACCAAGTACGACACGCTGGAACTTTATGGGAAGGTAAGCGCCAGCAGGACCATTACTATTGCCCGGCAGTAGGAGCAAGTGATGGCCGGGCCGCTGGATTTGCCACCTGAAATAATGATTCCGTCAAAATTGCCCTGCAATTCTGACGGCGCTAATGAAGGCTTACCGGGGTGGGTTGGGGCGGGGCGGCGTTGTGGATGGTTGCGGGCCGTTTTTCGGCAGCGCAAAACACGGTTCAATGGCGCCGCACGTCGTGCATTCCAGACAACGGATGCAGCCGGACACGTTCACTTGCTGGTCCACTTTCACGCCCATCGAGCAGCGGCTGCGGCAAAGATTGCATTCCACGCATTCCTGGGGATTGTATCTCAGGTGAAACAGGCTGAACCGGTTGAACAAAGCGAGCAACCCGCCGAGCGGACAGAAAATCCGGCACCACGGCCGATGAATGAATAGCGCGGCGGCGAAAAACGCGAGCAGGATGCCGGTCTTCAATCCGCTCATGATCCAGCCGTTGCCAGCCATCACGCTTTGAACGGAATACGGCAGGCCGGCTTCGAGCGCGCCCGCCGGACAAAGCCGGCAGATGGAAATCACCTGTTTCTCAAATGGAATGCCTTTGAAGCCGAGAATCATCGGCAACAGAATCACCAGGCCCACCAACACCACGTAGCGGAAGTAACCGGCCCACGCGGGCAGGAAAATTTTGCGCTTGGTGATCTTGCCGAGCAAGTCCTGCAAGAAACCAAAGGGACACGCCCAGCCGCAGACGAGCGAACCACTCAGCGCGCCGACGAACAAGAGGATGCCAATCAACAAATACGGCACCTCCCAAACCGCCGGCAGCAAGGCGGCGTAATTCGCCATTACGCCTATCGGGCAGGCAAACGCCGACAAGGGGCACGAGTAACAATGGAACACGCAACCGGGGATGCCATGCAGCCACCGCCCCAGCGGCGCCAACCACACCCCAAGAAAGCCCGTTTGCACCCACGGACGCCAGCGCGCGAGCTTGCGGCCGAGGGCCGCCGGTTCACGCTGCTGACCATTGGAAACAGGGCAATCCATGACCAATTCCGAAATCCGAATGCCGCGATTTAACTTATTTAACCAATTTAACTCATTTAACGCTTCACGGCTATTTAGCCTTTAGCCTTTAGCCTTTAGCCTTTAGCCTTTGTTTGGCCACTCCATGTGGCCGGAAATTATTTCATTCAAGTGGGGCAGGGCGTTTGGGCGCTGACATCCACGCGAATTTTCCAGTCCGGCGGCCGGGCGTTGGCCAGTTGTTTGGCCCAGCGGTCCATCGCCTCACCGGGATTGGGCGTGTTATTCAAATCCGGCGGCGGTGGCGGCGGGAGCTGGCTGGCGTATTGCACGCCACCGGACGAAAACGCCTTGACTAACTGCGTCTCCCACGCCGTATTGCCATCCGAGGTACCCACGCCGGTTAGGTGCCGGGCGCCACAAAACATCACGACCGCGCCCGCCAGGGCCGCGACGAAGCCCGGCCAGAACTCGTGGCCCTCGATCGCGCGCGTGGCGGGATTGACCGGCGGTTGGGGAATGCGTCTCATGGTTGCGAGCGGGAACCGGAAACGAACGGCGATTGGCGTCGGAAACATTTAACATTCAACGCCCAACATTTAACGCCCGAATCCGGGGCACAGCGGCTGCGGCCTTGCCTTCGACGTTGAGCGTTGAATGTTGGGCGTTGAATGTTCACTGGTTTCCCCTCACTCCACGACTCCAATGCTCCAAAAATTCGAGCACGCCCAAGCCGGTAGGGCGGCGCTGCCGCGCCGCCGCGCCAAGCACGAAGAAAAACGGAACGCAGTTTGGCGGAGGTGGATGGGAATCGAACCCACCTGGGACTTGGTTGAGTCCCACACTGGTTTTGAAGACCAGGAGCGCCACCAGGTCGCCCCACACCTCCCGGCTGGACCGCTCCGCCACGGGCGGAACACGAGCGCAACTGATTTCTGACCGGCCACTTCACATAACCATTGGAACACATTCGGATGGGGATTTCAATCGGAATTACCATGGGCAAATCGTTTATCCTGAGGGCTCGGCGATGTTGGCCGCAGTGGGGCCAGCCTTCGCCTGGAGGCCACGGCCCGGTAGAGGAGGACCGGCCTTCGCCTAGGGCTACGGCCCGGCAGGGCGATCGTGGGGTGTAATGGGCGCTATTTGCCCCCTTGGAGCCGTACCGCTGGCCAAACCAATAAAGACGGGCCTTTTCTCATTTTCGAGCCGTACCAAAGCCGTACCAGAGCCGTACCGGACGCGCCGCCTCGATTTACCCGGCACTCTGCCATGATAACCCATTTGCAGAACTTGACACACACAACTCGGAAATTTAAAAGTCGGAGACAGGCGGGACGCCTGTCCTACGGAATAGTTACGGCTGAAGGCCGCGCTGTGCTATGGCGTCAATTTTTGGATTTGCGCATCCAATTCATCCAGCGCAAAACCTTCCGCGATGACTCGATGGTTGGCGTCCGCCAGAATCAGCCAGGGCAAAGCGGCCGCCTCCGAAGCCCAGCGCGATTTGGGCGATCTTTCCGTTACGCGCCCGACCGGGAAGGAAACCGGGCTGGCGGTCTTCCAATCGTTGAACACCTCGTCGCTCGCCACGGTGGCTTGCACGCCGAGCACGGACACATTTTTTTGCTGCAGGGCGGCGGCCTGGTCGTTCAACTGGTTAATAACGTGGCGCGACGGGCGCTGGGCGGCATCGAAAAGGCACAGCAACACGGCCTTGCCGGCGGGTGCGGCGTCGGCGGCGAGATTCACCGTGGTCAAATCGGGCAGCGGGTTGCCTTTGAGCGAGGCGCGCCGCGGCGGCTGGGGAAAACCTCCCATGTTGGCACGGAGGTTCATCACGATATTGGTGTCCCCGGCTTCGGCCGCGGCCTGCGCGAAGCCGCCACCATATTGCGAATTGGCGAACAAATTTATCCGCCCCTCGCAGACTTGGAAATGGAACCGGCCCTGGCTGTCGGTGGTCATGTTGCCGTTTGGCTGGTCTGTGCCGTTCAATTGAACGTTTACCCCCGAAATTGGCTTGTCGTTGGCGTCCAACACCTGGCCGGCGATGACGCGGTCGGCTAACTTGAGAACAAACGGCGTAAGCTCAAGCCGGTTGGTTTCGGTGTCGGATTCAACTTGTTGCTGGCTGCGGCCGTAGCCCTTGGCGGAGGCGTAAACGGTATAGCGAGCCTCCGGCGGCAGGCACTTGATATCAAAACGGCCCTCCGCGTCGGCGCGGGTGGGCTGCGCGTCCAATGGGCTGAACATGTTGCCCGCCCGAAGCATCAGCTCAACTTGCGCGTTGGTCAGTGGAGCGTCGCCCATACCTATTACTTGGCCGGTTACGGTCAGCGCAGGTTCTAATTTCACCTGCAAGTTTGTCACATCTTCAGACAAGTCTTCGGTAACTGCCAGATCGCGCGCCGGGTCGCGGACGACCAGTAGCGAGGTGCCGGATTGCATCTGCCACGGTTGCAGCGACCAGGTGAGACTGAACGCGCCGTTGGTTCCGGACTTGAACCAGTGTGTACCGCCAAAGTTGGGAAAGACGGCTATCTGAGCGCCGGCCACCGGCTGGCCGGCGGCGTCCGAAACGACGCCCTTCAATTTGTGCGTGATCGCGCCCGGAGCGGAACCGAAGTTTTGTCCCAACCGCAAAACGACATTGGTATCGCCGCCTTCGGCCGAGATGTTCCCAAACGAACCTTGGCCGTTGGCCATTAGTTGGACCGTCCCTTCGCAAACATGCTCAAACGTAAAGTTCCCATTGCGGTCGGTGCGCATGTTGGCGAAGGGCTGGTCTGGGCCGTTCAACTGAACGTTCGCGCCGGCGACCGGCTTGTCGTTCGCATCGAGCACCTGGCCGGCCAGTTTGAGGTTCGCCGGCTTGAGTTCCACCGGGTCAAGTTCCTGACGGCCCGGATCCGCAGAGATGTCAAGATTTTGCAACTGCCGTTGTCCATAACCCGGCGCGGAAACCATGACACCGTATCTTCTCCCGGGTGGCAACGCGGGGATTTCATACTGGCCCGGCGTGTTGGTGCGGGCGAGGCCTTGCAGCCACATGCCGCGATTGCCGGTCCAGAAGACGAGCGAGGCGTTCACGTTTGTGGCGGGGTTGCCGCCAGCCTCGACCTTGCCGGCCAGGGTGAGGCCCGGCGCCAATTTCAGGTCCAACGTGCCCGTGTCCTCGTCGAGGTCCTGTGCCACGGCCAGGTTATGGTCGGCATCACGAGCGAGCACGCAAGCTGTCGCCTCGGGCTGTCCGCCATACTGCGGCTGGTTCCACTCCAGTTGAAATTTGCCGTTGGCGTCGGTTTTGACGTCTGGGCCTTGGAGGCCGAACGCGCCAACGATTTGCACCGGCACGCCGGCCGCCGGCTGGCCGTCTGGCGCGCGAACGATACCGCTGACCTTCCTCGGCCCAACCAATTCAATTTCGACGCGATTTGTCTGGCCGGCATCCACCGAGGCGGAAGTTTGATTACCCGGCACAAATGACCCCCCGCGGAGCGCCGTTACTTGATAATCGCCCGGCAACAACCGCAACCAGGCGATGCCGTCAGGGCCGGAAACGGCGGCCGCCTGGTAACTTTGCCGGTAAACGTTGACATTCACTCGCGACAGCGGTTTGCCGTCCTCCTTCCCCACCACGGACACCGCCAGCACCCCGCCACGCACCGCCGTCAATTGCACGTCACGGTTGGTCTGCCCGGGTTCGACCGAAATGGATGCGGGTTCCGCGACCCAATCCGCCGGCGCGTTGGTGCCGAACACGGCGCGAACCGAATACGAACCCGAGGCCACGTCGGTGATGCGGAAAGAGCCGTCGGGGCTGGATGAAACCGGCTCCGGGGTGGCGAAGCCGAACCCACGTTGGATTTCGGGTTGCAGGCTGACGCGCGCGATGGGCAACGGCAGGTTGGTGGCTTCGCAGATGATTTTGCCCTCTACGCCGCCGGCCGGTTCCACGGCCAATTTGATGTCCTCCTGGTCCGCACTCCACGGAAGTGAGTTGAGGCCGGTAAAGGAGCCCGGTTGCTCGCTCATTGCCTTTCCGGGTGACCGAACGGCAAGCATGGCGGTGGCATTAGTGGGAAAATTATCAATCCGGAAGCGGCCGGCGGCGTCAGTGCGGGCGGAAAAACAATCGCGTGCCGGTTCGCCGGAAAGCATGTTGAAAGACCGCGAGCCATTCGCGCCAGAAACATCAATGACGGCCAGCGTCACGAACACCTCGGCATGGGCAACGGGCTGGCTCGATTCGTCCACCACCGTGCCGGCCAGTGTGCCGGGCGGCGTTAGCACGAGTTTGGTTTCCGTCTCGCCCACCGGATTGAACGGCTGGCCCGACAACTTCCAGGCGGGTGCCAGGCCCGGCTTTCGCGCCAGCAAAAAGCCGGTGCCGCGCGATACATCGAGTTCAAATGCCCCACGGGCATCGGTGTTGGTTTGCCCATTCAGCTCCAGTCCGCTCGCTTGGACAACACTTCCCGCGTTTTGCCAATACTCGACCGTTGCCCCCGCGATGGGTTGGCCGGCGGCATCGGTGACCGTTCCGGAAAGCTTTTGCGACTCCGCGTCGGTGTTGGCGCTGGCATCCGGCGCACGGTTGATGATGGCTTGCAACCGTGGCTGGAACTGGGCCTGCGCCGGTATGCCCGCGAGCGCGGCAACAATGGCGGCTAGAAGGAGTGATTGGGTCATTTTCATGATGGGTTCGATGGTTGGACTTGGCTGGCTGGCAGGGGGCACGTTTGTCCTGCGTGACGGCGCACTGGCATGCCTGACGGCTGCGGATTGGGGACAATCCGCACACTGATTGTGAATCTGCGTTGATCAGTGTTTACCAGTGTTTACCAGTGTTTATCGGTATTTACCAGTGTTTATCGGTGTTTGTTTTGTTTACCGGATCCGGTTTAATTCATTTACTGGCTTCCAAGGTCAGCGGCACCGGTTGCACCTGAAAGGGGCTGATGACTTTAACACTGCCGGTCAACGGACGTTGCGCATTTTTTGGCTCCCGCCATGAGAGCGAGCATACGCCGCCTCATCCAAACTCGAAACTGCTCGTGGCACACAACGAGCCGTCCGCGTTGGCCAGCGTCAACTTGGGTCCGCCCGGGCGCTGGCCTTCGCGCAGCATCTCGATGGCTTCCTTTTGCCGGCCAATAAAACTGAGGTTGAAGGTGATGTCGTGGTTGGTCTGCTCATTGACTTTGAGGATGGCCTGCACCGGCTCGCCGATGTCCAGCGTGGTCGGATCGTCGGCGGTCACGTCGAAATTGGCGGTGGCGGGAAAGTCGTGGCCGGACAGCGTCCACGCCGCGCCTTTGTCGTCCTTGCGGTTGATGGTCCAGTGCACCATCCGGTATTTGCCCACCGGCAAGGTGAATTCGCCGTTCGTTGCTTTGCGGACGAAATAGCCGTTCTCGCCGAATGCGGTGAACTCGGAAATGTTCTGCGGTACCTGCACCGAACCCAGCGTGACGTTTTCCGCCTTTTGCACCTTCACAGACGAGCCATCGCGGGCGACTTCGATGCGGAAGAGTTTCCCGTCCACTTCCACCATCCGGCCCAGGTACCGTTCCTGGACCTTGTCGCCGTCAATCTGGACGCGGTCGCTTTGAGAGAGATCGGCTTTCACATCGTTGAATGTGCCGTTGACGTTGCCGTCAATCAATTGGATGCGTTTCTTCACACCGTCGAAGTTCGCCAGGCCTTCATACCAGCCGCCGGACCCGCCCATCAACATCGGCCGGCTATTGTTGTTTTGGTACAGGCGGAGGACCAAATGGTAAGTAATCGGCCCGTCTTCGCCTTTGAAAACCAAAGGCGTGGCCGGGAAATAGGCGTAGTAGGCGTCGGACCGCGCCAGGACGGGTGTTTTGTCATTGAGCCGGCCATTGCCGGTGCTGTCAATGAACAGGCGGTCGTAAGGACCGGAAGGGCGCGAGCGGTCGAAACAAAGCCAGCGTCCGCCGGTGGGGTCCAACGGCGAATTCCAGTGCGCGAAATACGGCGTAGCGTTCAGCTTGGGGAGCGCGAGGTTGGCCGGCGGGTTGGTGGTGAGTTGAATTTGAATAAAGCTTCGGCCATCGTCGCTGGTATGGTATTCGAGCCATTGCTCGGTTTGCGCCCACGCCGTGGCGGCCAGCGTCAGTCCGGCGAGCATCAATTTGAGTTTCATAGCCATTGCCTTTGGTTGGTGCGTTTATCAGGTGCGGGAAACTCAAAGTTTAGGGAGGAGAAGGAGTGGGCACGCGCGGTTCGGCGGCGCGTAGCTGAGGCACGTTCAAGAGCGGAGGCGCCGCCGGTTTCACATGGATTATCGCCTGGAGCCGCTCGCGGAAAAATGGACTGGCCGAGGACAGAATCAGGAACGGCAGCAGCGTCGCGAAAGTGGCCAGGGCCATCGCAAAGACAGGAGCGAAAAATCCACGCCACGAATTCCACGGAACGTTCCCGCCGGAAGCAATCACCACAAATAAAAAGAACGGCCCGGTAATCGCCAGCCAGACACCGGCCAACAAGAGGAACGGCCATAGATAGTGTCCGAGTGGATGGTAGCGCCCGTGGCAAATCAATCCGTGCAAACTCAACGCGACCGAGGTGGTCAGGGCGGCGACCGCCAGCATGATGCCAGTGGCCAGCGCAATTTGATTCAGCGATCTCACATTTTGGCTGGCGACCAAGGCCAGCGCGCTGAAGGCTGCCAAGGCCAGGAGGACAGACAAGAACGTCAGGATGCGATGCGACTGGCGCAGATAGTTTGCAACCAGCCAAACCGCGGCCAAGCCGAATGCCAGCGCAGTGATGGCGTCCCAGAAGGGGTTCAAGCCTGCCGGCAAAACCACCGGCTGCTCGAGTGTGAAAAACACGGCGCAGCCGAGCGGCAACCAGATGAGCCATGCCGCGGCGCGGCGATTGGGCTTCAACATCAGCAGTGCCAGAATGGCCAGCCAAGGCAGCAGTTGCGGCGTGGCGCTGGGCAACACCCAATTGTATTCGACCGGCGCTCCATCCCTGGCGCCCAGCGGGCCCAAGTCGGCAGACGCCACGATTCTCAGCTTGCCGACGGCGGTTAAAGGCACTCGCCATGAGTGCGAACAGGTGCCGCCTCAGCCAAATTCAAATTTGCCGGAGGCAATCCTCTTTTCGCCCCGGTAGATGGCGAACTCGGGCGGGTGGGCAAAATCACGTTTCACCAATTGGCAGGATTCGCCACCCGCACCGATCAATCGGTAATTCAGAACCAAATCCTCCCCCTCACGGCTGACGGTGACCGTGTTGGTCAACGGTCCGCCGGCGGCCACCAGGGCGGGCGTCGTGCCGTCCACGGATATCCGGTTTCCCATCGGCCACTGCGCGACGTTACAAATGGCTTGGACACCGCCCTTTTCGAGCATGACGTTGGGCAAATAATAGTGGCCGACGGGGATTTTCACCGTGCCGGCCGGCTGATCGAGGACCACCTGGTGCACGCCCCCTGGCAGGACGAGTCGCTTGATATATTGGCCGGTAAAGGTCACTTCGCCCAGTGGGATGGATTGTTCCGTGAACTGGAGCGCCGGGTTGACAGCGCCGTTCTGCGGCGCCGTGAGGCAAGCCAGTTCATAGGCGTGGCCATCCACAAAGAGTTTTCGCGAAAAGGGAATCGTGTCGAGCGAGCCGCTTTGGGCATTGAACGCCTTGTCTGGTTCCTGCCAGGGCCGCAACAACAACCGGCCATTTTCGATTGAAGCCGCCGCATTCGGTGAATCGGGCACCAGGCCCACCTGCCAGTCGCGGCCATGCAACGATACTTTGCCCTGCCAGAATGAGCGGAGAGCCGCGTAGCAATAAAGTCGCGGGTTGGCATTAAAGAAAGTGAGGTCCGCCAGCATCGAAGATCTGCCGGACGGAGTATTGAAGGCCAGGCGAACATCCGGAAAGGTTTGTTGATTCTGGACTGACCCTGCTTTGCGCGCCGAAAACACGGTGGCGGAACCGTCGCTCAAATCCTGGTTCCGGTTCAGGTCGAGATAAAGTCTCCCCGCGCTGCGCTGCCAAAAGAAGGGAATCGAATTGCTCGAACCGCCGAGATTCAAAAAGCCGCGGAACACCGTGCCCGAAACCGCCGACGGTTCCTTTTTGAATGGCGCGGATCGTGGCTCGACGGAAACGTACCAGTTGGCGATGATGTAACCCGCCTCCCGATATTCCAACGTGACGGTAGTGGGCGGGGGCGTGGAATTGGCTTGGGCAGAATCGTCGGCGCGGACAACTTTCCCCGGATCAAGGAGAGCCAGGAACGCCAGCAATCGCAAGGTTGCTCGCAATGCCCTCGGCCATCGGCCGGCCGGCCGCATCGCTTTTCGCTGCGTCATTGTGGTTCCGTTAGCAGAATGCGGAATCTGATTCAATATAAATCAGGTGAACCGCTGCCAAGTTAGACAGTTCGATTTGCTTTTCGGTTCGATTGGATTTCATCCAGTCGGATGTGCTTGAGAGACAACGGCTTGCTATCGCCGTCATCCCTTGTTCCGGGCGCGGGGCACGGCTTGCGATAGAGCCGGGTCTTCGGCGTCCATCCTCAACGGCAGTGGTGGAGGCGGGTGGCCGTGCAATCAGCCGATCCCGACGCGCTGGCCTTTTTTGCGTTTGTGATACTGCTCTTTGATCCACCGGTAGGTGGCTGCCAGGCCTTTGTCCAGCGTAGTGGACGGCTCCCACTTGAGCACTTGCTTGATGAAGGTGTTGTCGCTGTTGCGGCCGACGACCCCGCGCGGCGCGCTCAGGTCGTAATGCCGCTTGAGCTTCACGCCGGCGATTCGTTCGATCTTGGAAAGCAGTTCGTTGATGGAAACCAATTCACTGGAGCCCAGATTGATGGGCGTGGCAATGAGCTCGTCGCAGTGCGTGATCATGTCAATGCCCTTCACGCAATCGTCAATATACATGAAGCTGCGGGTCTGGTGGCCGTCGCCCCAGATGAAGATGTCCTTCTTGCCGGTGTCCATGGCTTCGATGACCTTGCGGCTCAGCGCAGCGGGCGCCTTTTCGCGTCCGCCGTCCCAGGTGCCGTGCGGCCCATAGACGTTGTGGAAGCGGGCGATGAAGGTTTTCATGCCGCGTTCCACCCAGTATTCCTGGCAGAACATTTCGCTTATCAACTTCTCCCAGCCATAACCGCGCTCGGCCATGGCGGGGTAGGCATCGGATTCCTTGAGTGCGCGCACGTTGGGGTCCTGCTGGAGCAGCGTGTTGTAGGCGCAGGCGGACGAGGAATAAAAATAGCGGCGGGTGCCGGCGCGATAAGCGGCCTCGACCATGTGGGTGTTGATGAGAATGCTGCGCAGGCATTCCACGCGGAACCGCTCGATGAAGCCCATGCCGCCCATGTCGGCGGCGAGATTATACACTTCGACGGCGCCTTCGCAGACGCGGCGGCAATTATCCTCCTGGCTTACGTCGAGGCAGAGGTTTTGCACGCCGGGCACGTGGAGATACCATTCGTACAGCGGTTTCTTATCCACCACGCGGATGTTGGTGAATCCCTTTTTGTGAAAATAAAGGGCGAGATTGCCGCCGATGAAGCCGCCGGCGCCGGCGATGACGATCAAGTCACTCTTCTTTCGTGGCGGGTCCTGCTCTACGATTCGTTTTGTTTCCATAATCTAGTTTCCTTTGCCGGGGGTGGCCGGGGGTTCGCTGCCGGTGACCGCGCGGTAAATCGTTGCGGCCAGCAATTTGGCGCCGGCCTCGTTGGGATGCACGCCGTCCGCCTGGAAAAGTGACTGGTTTCCCATGGCGCTGTAAAGGTCAATCACGGTGGCGCCGGTCGCGGCCGCCACTTGCCGCACCATCGGGATCTCGTTGATGCCGGAACCATAAGTGATGCTGGCGCCCACGCAGGCGACGCGGATCTTGGGCGCGGCGCCCGCGGCCAGCGTGAGGCAGCAGAGCGCAAGGAAGATCCAGGGGCGAAGAAGCTGGGCCGGCGCATGATTCGTCATCGCAGGTTTCACGGGCTCAATCTTTCGCGGCGGGTTTTTGTTTTCAAGCCAAAAAAGCGGAAGAATCGGCCGACCAGAGAGGCTTCGAACGTCTGCCGACCCATTACCGGCCTTCCTTGTTAATTCCCGCGGCAAGCAAGGCTAATAGTTTGCCAAAATCCGGTGAGATTCCCCGCCCGGCGAGGCGGATGATAACACGCCGGAAGTCCGGCGAAGAGTTTTGTGACCAATATCAACTCAGTCGGTCGAGCGCACGGTTTTCAGGCGCGGGGTTCAGCCCGGCGGTTGACGGAGGGAGAAGCCACATGTTGACACCGGAACCGCAGAGCGCACCCATCCCCGCCAGCGAGTCCAGGCCGGCGCCGTCCGCGGCCCTGCCCGACCTGCCGCCGCAATGCACTCCCAAGACCCTCATGGGAGTGGAGTATTTCAATTTCAAGACCGGCGATGGCGGCGATCTGTATCTGACCCGCTTCGGATTGCCATTCTGGCGGAATCTGCTGCCGAAAAACTGGTACGCGCGCGAGTGGTTCGAGAAAAAGCGCGAGCGGCTCGAGGGCACCAGCACCATTTACAAAGTGCCGACGCGCCGGGTGAACGGCAAGGCGCTGAACCTCGTGGTCAAATGGTCGCGCGTGGGCGAAGAGGTGCCGCTGGACACACTCACGATCAACAAGTTCATCCACGCGGAGTTCAACAGCCCGTTCGAGGAATTCTCGTTGCTCATGGAACTGCGGCGCGGCGGCGCCAGCGCGCCGGACATTCGCATTCACACGCAGCGGCCCATGGCTATTTACGTGCCCAGCGAGCGGCTGCAACTCTGGCAGACCGGACGCTCCGAAGAGCGCATCCGCGCCAAAATCGCGCGCCATCCGGGCGTGGAGATAGACATCCTCCGCCAATACGTCCTCCTGTTTGGCTGGATCAAGGGGCAGGACGCGGTGGAGACCGCTGAATTCTTCCATCTCGAAGGCCAGACGCGCGCGGAATTTCTGGCGCACACCACCAGCCTGGTGATGCACGAGCTCCGCCAGAAGGGATATCAGGTGGTGGACATGAAGCCGGCGCACGTCATCCTGCGGCCCGGTCCCCAGCGGTCGCTGTTGCGGGACAACAACGGCCAGTTCGCCTACGCGTTGGTGGACTACGAACTGCTGGAGCGCACGCCCGAACACGAGCAGGCCGTGCGCACGGCCAATCGCCAGCTTTACCTCAAACACATGGCGCACCGGTTTGACACCGACGCCGCCAAGCCGATGCCCGCCCACCTCCAGTCCGTCAACCTCCTCGGCGTGGATTACGTCTTTGGCCGTGCCGAAAGCACCGGCGGCGTGCTGTGGGTGGCCGGCAAGGACCCCGATCTATTCAACTACTTCCTGCCGGAACGCTGGCGGCGCACGCCCAAGAAGAATCTCTCGGCCAGCAGCCGGATCTTTTACACGCGCACCAAGGACAACATCAACCTGGTCTGGAAAATTTCGCGCATGGGCGATCCGCCGGCGCTGACGAACGCCGAGGCCAACCGCCCGGCGGTGCTGGCGCACGGCTTCAACAGCCCGTTCGAGGAATTCGCCTTTGCGCTGGAACTCAGCCGCCAGGGCGTGCGGACGGTTTATCCGCGCGCGATTTACCGCACCGGCCACAAGCGCGAGACCGCGCGTGAAAAGATAGATGACCGCCGTTACAGCGCGCTGGCCGGCCTGTGCACCCCCGATGGCGAGCCGTTGATCCGCAAGGAATACGATTACATTACCATCTGGGGATTCTGGAACGGACCGGACGAATGGCTCGCCGCGCAGGACGGGCGCTTCTACCACGCGCTCAACGCCAAAAGCGCCGCCGCCAAGAAGCTCATTTCCCGCCAGTTGCTCAAGGAATTGATGCAATTGAAGGCCGCCCGCATGCAAGCGTGCGGTTTCGAAGACCTCAACCCCAAACCCGACCACCTGCTGCTGTCGTTCAACGCCGACGAGAAACTCGTGTTGAGCAGCCTGGGCAAACCCGAAGTGCGCCTCTGCAATTTCGAACTCGTGCGCCGGCGGACCGGGTAACCCGGCTGATCGAGACGGCTTTACTTGTGAGGGTGGAGTACCATAATACCGGCTGAAACGGAGCATCATAATTGTTGTTAAATGAAATCAGCCACTGCAAATCCTCCGCCGCCCGGCGGGCCATCAGCGCCCACGGCCCGAAGCGGCCACCGGCCGCTGCGCGCGCTGTTCTTCTTCCTGCTGGGAGTCGCGGTTGCGGCCGGCTGGTTTGAATACGGCAAAACGGCGCTGGGTTCCCGTTGGGCGGGAGCCGGCGGCGCCGGACTTTCCGCGGATGCGCTCGGCCAGTTGCGCCACTTGAATTCGCCGGTGGAACTGCGTTTTTATTCCGTGCTGCCAACGGGGAGTGCGCCGCAATCGTTGCAGGATTTTTCCGGACGGGTGGACCAATTGCTGTCGCAAGTGGCGGAGGCCAACGGAAGCCAGATTCACGTCATCCGGTACGAGGCCACCTTTGAAACGAACGCCGACGCGGCGACGGCCAATGGCATTGAGCCGTTCAATCTGGAAAAAGGCGATGCGTGCTTCCTGGGCATAGCGGTCGTCAGCGACGACCGGAAGGAATCGCTGGCACGCCTACAACCGGAATGGGAGCCGGCGTTGCCCTGCGACCTGGCCCGCGCGATTCTGCGCGTGGCGAGTGAACCTGCGCCGCCGGTGGTGGCAGCCCAAAACGTGCCGGTCTCTCCGGCCGTCACCAATGAAGTCGCGCGCCTGATACGCGACGTCAAATCCACTTCCACGGAGGACGCGGAGCGCATCTTTCACGACGACTTCCTGAAACAGTGCGCCGCGGTCGGCGCCGAAATGGAGGCGCAAGTCAGCGCGGCGCAGCAGGAACTCATCAAGGCGCAGGCGGGCGGTTCCGCCGCGGAAATCCAGGCTGCCCAAAAGAAGCTGTCGGACGTGCAAATCGCGCAGGCGGAGAAGCTCAAGGCGGTGGCCGCCCATCTGCAACAGCAACTGGCCGTGTTTCAACAGATGAAGGCCGGCGCGACGAACTGAGCAAGGCCCGTCCCCGAGGCTGGTGACGTTGGTGCCAATCGCGAGGCCGGTCAGGGCATGGCAGGAATAAAACCGAGTTGCGGACGATAGCCGTAGAAGCGGGCGATATCCCGCAGGTATTCGATGATGCGCTGATCGTACTGGAGCTTCAACGCGGGAGTCAGGATGTCTTCCGTGCCGTCGGGGTCCTTGGCGAGGTCATAAAGGTAGCTCATGGCAGAGTCATCGGTAGCGTAAAAATATCGGCCATGGCCGGCCAGAATGCCGTAGGCTGCACGAACATCAGAGGCAAAGAAGATCTCATCGCGATCGTAGCCATGGAGCTCCGCCTGGCTCTCCGCAAATAGCGAATGCCCAAATACCGGATTGCGCACAATCGGGCGATGTCCGAGCAAGTAGTAGATGGAAGGGGCGATGTCGGTGAGCGTGGCCAGGGACTGCTCGTCGCAGACCAGCTTGCCCCGCAGGTTTTTGGGCAGGTGAATGAGGATCGGCACGCGCATGATCTCGGGGTAGATGAAAGAGGAGTGGCTGTATCGGCCGAACGCTCCGGTAGCGTCGCCGTGATCGGCGGTGACGACAATAATGCTGTGGTCGTAGAGATTGCGCTGCTTGAGATACGAGAAGAAGCCGCCCAAACATTGGTCCACGCCATGAACCTCATAGGCGATACGGTTGATGAAACCAGGGCGCCGATGCCAGTTCGCGTCGGTCATGCGAGGAAGGTTGTTGTGGGCGAACTGATGGACGTTCATGGGCTGCGCATAAAAAAACACCGGGCTGCCGGGGTTCTGGTCAAGCGCGGCCTCGGTTTGCTCGATGGTGGAGCAAGCCTCGACCTGATTCCAGGGTTTGTCGGCATCGAGTTTCACCACGTTGTTTGACAGAACGAGAAATTGGCGCACCACTGTGTCGTAGCTGATAATTTCACGATAGCCATCCACGCGGGCCAGTTTTTCCAGGCTGTTAATCTTTGAGAATGCGCTCAAGTCGTGATCGTGCAGCAGGATCATGCCTGCCCAAATCGCGGGCTCAGATAAAGAGGTGCCGGCGTATTGCGTGTAGGCGTGGCGCATGACGACGCTGTCACGGGCAAAAGCGTCCAAGTTTGGGGTGAAATCCACTTTTCGATTGTAGGCGCCCAGATAATCCGGCCGCAGGGAATCCACGACAAAGATAAAAATGTTGAGGCGATCTCCCGCTGCGGGGCTCAGCGGGTTTGCCAGATTGGCTTCACGCTGGATGGGGAAATTGGGAATGTTGGTGTATTCGCGAAGAATGCGGCAAAAATAGCCGTGGGGCGTGTCGCGAACATTGCCCAGAGCGTGGTTGACCAGATCGAAGGAAGCGTCGCGAACGGCGTAGTTCTCGAACGTGCGGGCGATGATGAATTCGGTCTGGCCCAGGGGTCTTGCCCAAACGGTGACAGTCGCCTGCAAGCACTTGTAAGCAAAGCCGGCCACGAAAGCCACGGCCAGAATGGCCGGAATTGAATATTTTGCCCGCGGGGCACGGATACGATAGGCGCAGACACCCAGCGTGATCCAACCAGCGAGCGCGACCGTGTGCTGGATGAATCCATTCCAGTCGCCACCTTGAATCAACGACGGCAGCGCCACTGTGAACAGGCTAAAGCCTCCGGCTAAAACCCAGGGGAATATCTTTGCTTTGCGTGAGGGCGAATGCCCGGCAGCGGTTTGGCGTGCTGCCAGGGGTGGCGTGACCATCGAAAAACCGAGCAAAGTTACCGCTGCAGCCAGGAAAGCAGCATAGAGTTGCGACGGCCATCCGTCGAAGCTGAGGGCATTCTCAAAGAAGCGAAGCAGCATGAACCAAATGGTTCCAAAAATGAAGAGTCCGCCAAGCATGTGCTGCGCGAGTTTGGGCCAAGGCATCTTTGCCGCAATGATGGCAATCAAATTGAGAACCGAAAGCAGGAGAATCGCCACCAGTATGTGGGACAGCACGCTCCAGCCGGTGGCCTCCGCCATGGCCAGCGAAATCCCCGTGTGTGATTCGCCATAGAGGCGCCATTGCGCGCCGACGGCCCAGAGTAATGCGATGAAAGTCGCGGCCAAGACCGACGTCGAATAGTCAAGCAACCACGCTTGGGGTTTGTCATTGCGGTGGGCAACAAGGTATTGCCCGCTTTCGATCGCGGCCAGCGAGACCACCAGGCACAAGCTCAGCAGGCTCCAGAAATACGTCGGCCAATTAGGTTGTACCGAAGCCAGAAACGGATGGAACAAAAGGTAGAGCCCGATGGCTGCCTGTACCACCAAGATCAGCAGTTTGGCCATGTTTCGGATCGGCCTGAAGCCGATCGCTGCTGCCGCAAAAGCAACCCAGTAAAGACCCGAATAGTAACTGACGAACCAGGGAATCCAGTCGTAAGGTGGAGCCTTAATCAGAGCGGAATAAGTGAACGGCAGGAACGCGAGCAGGCAGTAAACGGAGGTGAAGAGAAGAAAGATTCCCCAGAACATCCGCAACAGAATAGATGGGATGCGGCTGCTCATTGGCTGTTCATGCCTTCCACCATGCCACGGCCCAAAGAAAACACCCATTATCTGACATTTCGCATTTCGTTGCCTGCCCACGACCAGCGTGCGGCTTTTCCGTGATTTTCTTCCTGCCCCACAGATTCACAAGTCCTTTTTCCGGGCAGCCGTCGTCTTTCTCTGGCAAAACGGGCGCTTCGTTGGCCAGATTGTATGCCAGCACGAACAATTGCAGCCGCACTTGATTGTCCACCGGCTCGTGACAGGACAGGCCAGTCCATTTAACGCGGGACGGGCGTCATGAACTGCGGGAACCGCCGCGCAGCGAACCCCTCTTGACTTTCAACCCCGCTGCAGGACACTGCCATCAAACACCTGCTTGATCCGATGCCGCGCGTGAAGCCGCTGATACCCAAAGCCTTGGAATTACTGCAACAGCGGCCGGCCTCGCCAAGTGCCCCATGATGAAAGCCGCCTATCGCTGAACCATATGACAACAAAAATCATCCCCCGCGCGACGGTGAGCTGCCTGGTCTTCTGGCGGGCGCTGCGGTTACCCTGAGCCGGACGGCCGATCCAAATGCTTCAGCGGGGCAAAGATGGTCGCGGTAATTTGCATGCCACCTCTGGAATCGCGGAAGCTTCCCCGAAATGATTTGCGAAAATCCACGCCCCGCCTCACTCTTTGTGCCTTGATATGATGCGATGGTTGGTCATTGCCTTCCTGGCCTGCGCGCTCCGTCTGCCGGCCGCTCCGGTGGCCGAATCGGAGTCCGGGTTGTGGACCCTCGCCAGACAATCCGGTTCTTTTCACCGTTTTTCAGTTCTTTTCACCGAGTCGTGTGTCACCAATTATTTGTCGTCCGACGCCGGCATCGCCGATGCCATCGAATGGTGCCAAGCGTCGGGCATCACCAAGGTCTATTTGGAGGAATTTCGTTCCGGCAAACTGGCAGACCGGGAGACGTTGGCGCGGGCGCGGGACCGTTTCCGGGCGGCGGGCTTTTTGGTTTCCGGCTGCGTGACAACGACCGGCTTGGGAAAGCCTACCACGGGACCGTGGACGGACTGCTGTTACACCGATCCGTCCACCCAAGACCAGCTCCAGGCCGTCTTCGAATACGCGGCCAGCCTGTTCAATGAGATTATGATTGATGATTTCTTCTTCACCGATTGCACGTGCCCGGAGTGCGACACGGCGCGTCGGCAGCAGGTCGTCACGATCGGCTCCAAGCGCTATCCGGTTGCCGGCAACACGTGGCCGGACTATCGCCGCGAATTGATGTTGCGGGCCTCCCAGGACCGGTTGCTGGCGCCGGCGCGGCGCGTCAACCCCAAGGTTCGGATAATCATCAAATATCCCAATTGGTACGAGGAATACCAGGAACGCGGCTACGACGTGATGCGCGAGACCGCCGCCTTCGATCGCATCTGGGTGGGCACTGAAACCCGCGACTACACTGACCCAAAATGGGGTGGCAACGTGGCGTATGGGGGCTACTTCGTGATGCGCTGGCTGGGTGGCATTGGTGGCGAAAAGTGCGGAGGCGGTTGGTACGATACCATCGGCACCACCGAGCGCAGCTACGTGGAACAAGCCCGGCAGACCGTGTTGGGCGGAGCGCGCGAATCCATGTTGTTCAACTACACCAGGCTTAGCCATCAACCCGGACAGGCCGACCTCGCCGCGTTAAAAAAGAACATGCCGGAATTGCTCGCGGTCGCACGCGAGGTCATGCGCCGCGAGCCGGTGGGCATCGCTGCTTACAAACCGCCCAACAGTAGTCCGCACGACGAACGATGCGTCTTCGATTTTGTCGGCATGATGGGTTTGCCGCTGGCGCCATGTCATGAGTTTCCCACCCATGCGCCGGCCGCGTTTCTCTCGCTGGACGCCCTGGCTGACACCAATCTCGTGACGGAACTGGGTGATTTCATCCACACGGGACGAACGCTCTTGTTGACCGACGGTTTGGCCAAACAACTGGCCGGCCAAGTCAACCTTCAGGCGGCCAACGTCCATGTGCTGGCCGTCAATCAGAAGCCCGATTCTCTGCTAACCTTGACGCAACCCCAACTCGACGAGCTGCGTGCGCCCATGCTCGCCGCGCTGGGCACGACGTTTGAAGCGCCGAACCGGGTGGCCCTCTACCTCTTCACCCGTGGGGGGTGGGTCGTGGAGAATTTCAACGATGCGCCGGTTGACGTGACGCTCAATGGGCATTTGCTCAACGTGGAGGCACGCGGCTGGCTCTGCCATTGGAAATGACGTTTCAATAATAATTCGGTCGAAGCTCGCGAGTTTAGGGCCGCCGCCCTCTCTTGGAGAGTCGGTCGCTTTAGACCTATACCAAAGGCGTATAACCAAGTAAACCCATTGTTTTGATGACAGGAAGGCGGTTTTGGGTTACTATCCGCTGACAAACATGAGCCTCTTCAAAAAATATCGGGCCCGTTCTGGGGCATTCACATTAATTGAACTTTTGGTGGTTATCGCCGTCATCGCCATTTTGGCGGCCGTCTTATTGCCGGCCTTGGCGCGGGCCAAAGCCAGAGGTTACATTGCTTCTTGTGCCAACAATTTGCATGAAATTGGAACGGGCATGACAGCGTATTGCGGAGATAATAATGACTTCCTGGTGCCGGCGGGTAATGGTGGTTCCGGTCCGGCTAATCAAAGATCCTTGGACGTGCCGCAGGAGCGCTCGCTGAAAGAGATCAGCCTGGATCCAAACGATACCAACACGTTCAGTGTTTGGGTTTGTCCCAGCCTGCCTGACTATGGCACCGTCGGCGGGTTGCCCGTTTACCAACCATCGCAAGGGCAATATTTGATTGGTTATTGTTATTATGGTGGCATAAAGACGTGGGTTGACACCGTGTTTACCGGCGGCACCCCCTCCTACAGCCCCATCACGTTGGCCAATGCCAAGGCCGATTGGGATATGGCATCGGACTGCGCCTGCGGCTACCGTAATGGCTTTTCCACTGTACAAAGCTTTGAAATTGGTGTGCTTCAGTACGGCACGCCACACCATCGCCCCGGCACCGCTCCCTTGATTCCCGACGGCCTCAACACCCTCACCTGTGATGGGTCGGTCAATTGGCATCAGATTGAATCCACGTACCAGCTCACCGAATATAGCTCTACTTATGAATTGGATTACATGTACCAAATTGATCTTCCCCCGGCGTTTAATCAGTTCAATAAACCCAAGCTGGTCTGGCCGCCACCGGGCATTTAATCAGTTCAACTTCCCCAAGCTTGTCTGGCTGTCGCCCAACTTGACCTATACCAAAGGTGTATAACCGAATAAACCCATTGTCTTGTTGACAGCAACGCAGTTGTGGGTTACGGTCACGTGACAAATAAACATGAGCTCTTTTAAGAAATATCGGGCCCGTTCCGCGGGTTTCACATTGATTGAACTTTTGGTGGTTATTGCCGTAATCGCCATTTTGGCGGCCATCTTGTTGCCGGCCTTGGCGCGAGCCAAAGCGAGAGGTTACATTGCTTCCTGTGCCAACAATTTGCATGAAATTGGAACGGGCATGACAGCGTATTGCGGAGATAATAACGACACGCTCGTGCCGGCGCGTGGTGGTGCCGGTGCCGGTGCCAATGAAAGAGCCATAAACCTGCCGCAGGAGCAGTCGCTGAAAGAGGTCAGCATGGATCCAAACGATACCAACACGTTCAGTGTTTGGGTTTGTCCCAGCCTGCCTGACTATGGCCTCGTCGGCGGGTTGCCGATTTACCAAAAGTCGCAAGGGCAATATTTGATTGGTTATAATTATTATGGTGGCATAAAGGTTTGGGTCAACCAGGTGTTTACCGGCGGCACCCCCTCCTATAGCCCCATTACGTTGGCTAATGCCAAGGCTGATTGGGTTATGGCGGCGGACTGCGTAAACGGATACATAAACGGCGGTACCGGCCCCGGTGGAGCGCCCATTAGCTGGGAAATTGGTGCTCTTGAGTACGGTGTTCCACACCATCGCCCCGGCACCACTCCCTTACACCCCGATGGCGCCAATACCCTCACCTGTGATGGGTCGGTTAACTGGTATCAGGTTGAATCCATGTACCAACTCGAGGAATACTCCTCGACTTATGAATTGGATTACGATCACCAAACCGATCTTCCCCCGGCGTTTAATTCGTTCAATATGCCCCACTTGGTTTGGAAATGGTGATCTTGTTTGGCCGTGGAAATGATGGTGGGTTGCGCTCGCGGCGCGGAAGCAGGCGCCACGCGATTTTTTCAGTCGCTGTGAATGATTCCGCGCTGCAAGGCGGTCATGGCTGCCTGGGTCCGGTCGTTGGCTCCCAGCTTCGTCAGAATGTGTCCCACGTGCAGCTTTACGGTGACGGTGGTAATCACCAGTTCTTCAGCGATTTCCTTATTGCTTCGCCCTTTGACGAGCAATCTCAATACGGCCAGTTCGCGGGACGTCAGGTCGGGTCGCTGCATCCGTTGGGCCAGGCGGGCGCCAATCATGGGCGAAATCTGGCTCTCGCCGGCGTGGACGGCGCGGATGGTTTCGATCAGTTCGTTGCGGGCAGCGGTTTTGACCAGATAGGTGGTCGCGCCGGCCTTGAGTGAGCGATAAATATCCTCTTCCCCGTCATACATCGAGAGGATGATGACTGCGGCCGAAGGAAACTCCTTTCGAATCGCCTTGGTCGCCTCAGCTCCGCTGATGTCAGGCAGCTTCAGATCCATCAGTACGATGTCGGGTTGGTGCTGGCGATACAGCGCGACGGCCTCGGTACCAGTGGCGGCTTCACATTGCACCGTCATGTCGGCCTCGAGATTCACCGACTCGATTAACCCCATGCGGACCACGAAATGGTCATCCACGACCATCACCCGGATTTTCTCGTCTCTCAAGTTGGCAATCATGTTTTCCTGCATTGCACAGTTTGTATCCTGCCGTTAAGGCCCCGCGTTGGTTTCGGAATCAACGAGCATTTGCTGCCACAGAGAACGACCAGTATGCCGTTGGCCGCCCGGGCAAAGATGTGCTTTGCACACTACCGGCGTCCCGTACTGCTTCATTCCGGTGGTAGCCATTCGGATATAAAAATACCTATATCAAAGGCGTAGGGCAAGTCAATCCCAATGTGCTCGTGACAAACTCGATTGTTTTGGCCAGAATCCCGTGGTTGCGTTGAATGGGATTTACAGTTCACATCACGAACGATTCGTGCCTGGTAATCATCGCGACCACCATCATGCCATGAAAACGACGTTGAGATCATGTTTGTTCCTGCTGGGCCTGGCGGCCGGCGCTTCCGCTTGGGGCGCAGACAGCCAAGCGCTTTACCTTGATGGCAGCCAGCCCATCGAAACGCGGGTTGAGGATTTGCTGTCGCGGCTGACACTCGAAGAAAAGGTTTCACTGATCCACGCGGGTACATTGTTCAGCACGCCTGCCATTCCGCGCCTGGGCATCCCGCAGCGCTGGATGGACGACGGCCCGCACGGCGTGCGCGAGGAAGTCCGCGAAAACTGGGAACCGGCCGGGCGCACCGACGATTTTGTCACCGCCATGCCGGTCGGCATTTGCCTCGCGGCGACCTGGGACCCGGACTTGGGCTATGCCGAGGGTGAGGCCATCGGGCAGGAGGCGCGCGCCCGGGGCAAGGACATCATGCTCGGTCCGGGTGTCAACATTCTGCGCACGCCGCTAGGCGGTCGAAATTTCGAATACCTGAGCGAAGATCCGTTTCTGGCGTCGCGCATGGTGGTCGGCTACATCCGCGGCGAACAATCGCAGGACGTATCTTCCTGCGTCAAGCATTACGCGCTCAACAATCAGGAGTTGAATCGCGGCCGCGTCAATGTGGAGGTGGACGAGCGGGCCTTGCGCGAGATCTATTTGCCGGCGTTCAAAGCCGCGGTGCAGGACGGCGGAGTGTGGTGTGTCATGGGTGCTTACAACCAGCTTCGGGGGCAGCACTGTTGCGAAAACAATTATCTGCTTAACGCAATCTTGAAGGGCCAATGGGGATTCAAGGGCCTGGTGATGACCGATTGGGGCGGCGCCCACGACACGCGTGAATGCGCGCTCAACGGCCTCGACCTCGAAATGGGATCGGGCCGGCGTTTCGACAATTACTATTTCGCGCAACCCTATCTGGCCATGCTCAAGAGCGGCGGATTGCCGGTGTCCGGTCTGGATGAGAAGGTGCGGCGCAATCTGCGGGTGATGTTCGCGACGCACGTGTTTGATCCGGGCCGCACCAACGGCTCGCAAAACACCGTGGCTCACCAGATGGTGGCGCGCCGCGTGGCCGAGGAGGGCATTGTCCTGCTCAAAAACGCGCACCACACCCTGCCCCTCGACGCGGCAAAGATTACCAGCATTGCGGTCATCGGACAAAATGCCACCCTGTTGCAGGCGCACGGCGGCAACAGCTCAGGCATCAAGGCCTTCTATGAAATCACGCCCTTGCAAGGCATCCTCAGCCGTGCCGGTACCAACGTCGCCATTACCTATTCCGAAGGCTATCGGAAAAATGGCGGCCCGGAGCTGGCCGAACGCGCCGTGCTCGCGGCCAAATCCGCCGACGTGGTCATTTATATCGGTGGGTTGAACCACGACTTCGACACCGAAGGCTATGACCGCAAAGACATAAAATTGCCTTACGGACAGGACGAGTTGCTGTCCAAGCTGGTGGCGGTCAATCCGCACACCATCGTGGTGCTCGACGGGACGATAACGGAGATGGGCCCGTGGCTGGACCAGACGCCGGCGGTCTTGCAGGCCTGGTACACCGGCATGGAAGGCGGCAACGCTCTGGCGCGTGTGTTGTTCGGCGACGTGAATCCGTCCGGCAAACTGCCCTGCACCTTCCCCAAGCAACTGGCGGATTCACCGGCGCACGCCCCGGGGGCCGATCCAGCCGCCTATCCGGGCACCAATGGCACCGTCACGTATGCCGAAGGATTGCTGGTGGGCTACCGGTGGTTTGACACCAAGCAGATCGAGCCGCTTTTTCCATTCGGTTATGGACTGAGTTACACGACGTTTAAGTATTCGAATCTGAAGCTGATACCGGGCGAGGGTGCAAATGTGGTCACGGTGCAATTCGACCTGCAAAACACGGGCACGCGGGACGGGGCGGAGGTGGCGCAGGTGTACGTGCACCAGAACCATCCGAATGTGCAGCGGCCGGAAAAGGAATTGAAGGGGTTCCAGAAGGTGTTTTTGAAGGCGGGCCAGACGCAGACGGTAACAATTCCATTGGGACACGGGGCATTTGAATATTACCAGCCGGACCAGACGTCATGGGTGGCGGACAAGGACGGTTTTGCCATCCTGGTCGGTGGTTCGTCGCGCGACCTCAAACTGCAAGGCAAATACACCTTGGCCAATCCGCTCGCGGATAAAGATTAACGCCAAAATCCCTGCCCGGAACGCGGGATTGCCGTCCGGGAGCTGCCGTGATAGTAGTGAGCCACTTCATATTATGAAAACGACATTGAAATCGTATTTGCTTTTATTGGGCCTGGCGGCGGGCGCTTCGGTTTTAGGCGCGGACAACCAGCCCCTTTATCTGGACAGCACCCAGCCGGTCGAAGCGCGGGTGGATGACTTGCTTTCGCGGCTGACGCTCGACGAAAAGATTTCATTGGTCCACGTTGATGCGACGTTTGACAGCGCACCGATTCCGCGGCTGGGCATCCCGCGCCGCTGGTTTGACGACGGCCCCAATGGCGTCCGGGAAGAGGTTGGCCCCAACTTTCGGCTCGCCGGGCGCACCGATGATTTTGCCACGGCCATGCCGCTCGGCATCTGTCTGGCGGCGACTTGGAACCCGGACCTGGCCCACGCCGAGGGTGAAGCCATCGGCCAGGAAGCGCGTGCCCGCGGCAAGGACATCATGTTCGGTCCGGGCGTCAACATTCTGCGCACGCCGCTCTGCGGGCGGAATTTTGAATATATGGGCGAGGACCCGTATCTGGCGGCGCACATGGCGGTGGGCTTCATCCGGGGCGAACAATCGCAGGACGTTTCTTCCTGCGTCAAGCATTACGCGCTCAACGATCAGGAGTTGAATCGCGGCAGCATCAATGTCGAGGTGGACGAGCGGGCGTTGCGCGAGATTTACCTGCCGGCGTTCAAGGCCGCCGTGCAGGAGGGCGGCGTGTGGTGCGTCATGGGCGCGTACAATCAGCTTCGCGGCCAGCACTGTTGCGAGAACAACTACCTCCTCAACGAGATTCTGAAGGGCGCCTGGGGATTCAAAGGAATCGCCCTGTCCGATTTCGGCGGCGCCCACGACACGCGTGAGTGCGCGCTCAATGGCCTGGACCTGGAAAACGGGAACCCGCCGCGCAGCACCGGCACTTATCTCTTCGCCGAGCCGTACCTGGCCCTGCTCAAAAGCGGCGAGTTGCCCATGTCCGGTTTGGATGAGAAGGTGCGGCGCAATCTGCGCGTGATGATCGCCACGCACGTGCTCGACGCGGGCCGCACCAACGGCTCCATCAACACTGTGGCCCATCAGATGGTGGCGCGGCACGTGGCCGAGGAGGGCATGGTCCTGCTCAAAAACGAGCATGACACGCTGCCCCTCGATGCGGCCAAAATCACCAGCATCGCCGTGATCGGCGATAATGCCGTGTGCCTGCAATCGCACGGCGGCAGCAGTTCTGGCATCAAGGCGTTTTATGAAATTACGCCGCTGCAGGGCATCCTGAATCGCGCGGGCAGCAACGTCAACATTACCTTCTCCGAAGGCTATCGGAGGAACGGCGGCCCGGAGCTGGCCGAAAACGCGGTGGCCGCGGCCAAATCCGCCGACGTCGTGATTTATATCGGCGGATTGAATCACGATTTCGACACCGAAGGCCATGACCGCAAGGACATGAAACTGCCCTACGGGCAGGATGAATTGCTGTCCAAGCTGGTGGCGGTCAATCGGCATACCATCGTTGTGCTGGTAGGGACGATGACCGAAATGGGTCCTTGGCTGGACCAGGCGCCGGCGGTCTTGCAGGCGTGGTATCCGGGCATGGAGGGAGGCAACGCCCTGGCGCGGGTGCTGTTCGGCGACGTGAACCCGTCGGGCAAACTGCCCTGCAGCTTCCCCAAGAAGCTGGCCGATTCGCCGGCGCACATCCCGGGAGCCGATCCGGCGTCTTATCCGGGCACCAACGGCACGGTGACGTATGCCGAAGGATTGCTGGTGGGCTACCGGTGGTTTGACACCAAGCACATCGAGCCGCTGTTTCCGTTCGGTTATGGATTGAGTTATACGACGTTCAAGTATTCGAACCTGAAGCTGACGCCGGGCGAGGGCGCGAATGTGGTGACGGTGCAGTTCGACCTGCAAAACACGGGCACGCGCGATGGGGCGGAGGTGGCGCAGGTGTACGTGCACCAGAACCATCCGAGTGTGCAGCGGCCCGAGCAGGAATTGAAGGGGTTCCAGAAGGTGTTTTTGAAGGCCGGGCAGACGCAGACCGTCTCGATTCCGCTGGGCCACGGGGCGTTTGAATATTACCAGCCGGACCAGAAGCAGTGGGTGGGGGACAAGGACAATTTCACCATCCTGGTGGGCGGTTCGTCGCGTGATCTTGCGTTGCACGACGACTATCTGCTGCCGGATGCGCTCGCGGACAAGGACTGATGCCAAAATATTTTCCAGGTAAAGGGTCAAAATCAAAAAAAATTCCGTCGTTACCATATTCATAACTGCCATATGAAAAGCCTTCATAACCCAGCACGGTCCATTGCCTTGTACCTGACAGCCATCACCCTGTTTTGTGTGAGCGCCACGCCGCCGCCGTACGGACTGCTTTCGTTGGACTTGCGCGAACTGCGCAGAATGGACGTGGGTGTGGACCAATGGCAACAGGTGGATACCCAGGTGAAGTGGGTTCCCGGCCATACGGCCGTCGTGGTTTGCGACATGTGGGACCAGCACTGGTCCCGGAACGCCGCCGCCCGCATATCGGAAATGGCGCCCCGCGTGAACCAGGTGATCACCGAACTGCGCGACCGCGGCGTCCTCATCATCCATTGTCCGGCTGACACCATGAGCTACTACGAGGGCACGCCGGGCCGCCAACTGGCCCAAGCGGCGCCCCCGGTTGACATGGCCGTCCCGGCCGACGTGGGCGCGACCGAGGCCACCAACGGCTGGTGCAATCTCAATACCAACCGCGAAGCGCGGTTGCCGATAGATGATTCCGACGGGGGCGACGACGACACGCCGGCCATCACGCCGGTGACCCCGCCGCCTTATATCTGGCAGCATGAAATTTCCTCCGTTCAGATCGAACCGGGCGACGCCATTACCGACAGCAAGGAAGCCTTCTACCTCATGCGCGAGCGCGGCATCACCAACGTCATCATCATGGGCTTTTGCGCCAACCGGGGCATTCTCTGCGCCCCGTTCGGCATACGGCAAATGGTTTACCAGGGCCAGAATGTCGTGCTGGTTCGCGACCTCACCGACTGCATGTATAACCCCAAGCGCATGCCGTATGTGGACCACTATCTGGCCTCCGACCTGATGGCCTGGCACATTGAAAAGTATTGGTGCCCCACCATCACGAGCGACCAGATCGTCGGCGGCAAGCCGTTCCGGTTTGTGGCGGACGCCATGCGGGCCCAGCCCACCTTTCACAACTTCGTCAAATTGCCCAGCACCGACGTGCATTACCGCGGAGTGAAGTCGTACATCGAAGACACGCCCAATCCGGACTATTACCAGGCCCCCGAATCGTCGCGCGCCGCCTTGCGGGAAATAAAATTTGGCGTGCGCATTCATTGGGGAGTTTATTGCAAGCTCGGCTATGGTGAAGACGCCTCCTGGCCATTCGTCCGGCCTGACAGCGGCCATCCCGGCCTGAACAACGAACAGCGGCAGGAGTACCAGAATTTTTACCAGACCTTCAACCCCACCAACTTTAATGCCGATGCCTGGATGGACCTGTTCACCAACAGCGGCATGAGGGTCGTGGCCTTCACCACCAAACACCACGACGGCTTTTCCATGTTTGACACCCACACCCGCGTGCTCCGCCGCGTCAACTGGACCAACAGTCCGCCGAAAATCGAGGACTGTGATTTTACCTACAGCATCATGGACAGCCCGTATCACCGCGACATCGTCAAGCAGGTCACCGACGCCGCGCGCAGCCATGGCGTCAAGATTGATTTGTACTTCTCCTGGCCTGATTGGTACGACGCCGACTTCCATCCTTTTGCCGACCACCCGTTGCACGACCGCGTGGACCGGGCCGAGCATCCCGACCAATGGAATCATTTTGTCATGCGCGCCCGCCAGCAGCTCACCGAACTGCTAACGCAATATGGCAAGATTGACATTATTGACCTCGACCAATACTACGATGAAACCGCCTGGTTGGACACGCGGGAGACCATCAAAATTGCCCGCCAGCTTCAACCGCAGGTGCTGTTCCGGGCGCGGGGCATCGGCAACTATGGCGACTACTATACGCCGGAGGGATTCGTGCCCGGCGCCAAGGCGAACACCGACATGCCTTGGATGGTCATCTATCCGCTGGCTGGAGGGGAAATTTGGGCCTACGAACCGGATGGCACCAAGTACAAGAACGGCGACTGGATCGTCAAAAACCTGGTGGATATCGTGGCCAAAGGCGGCAACTTCATGGTGGGCGTTGGGCCGGACCCCACCGGGCTGTTCCATCCCAAGGCCGTCGCCGCCTTCCAATACGCCGGTGATTGGCTGCGGACCAACGGCGAAGCCATCTACCATACTCATCCCATGCCGGGAGATAGCTGGAAAGACGGCGACAATCTGCGGCTCACCCGCAGCGATCTCGGCCCCATCACCTATGCCATCTCCGCGGATTGGCCCGGCCACGAGTTGACGCTCCACAACACCAAGCTCACGCCGCATGCCACGGTGACGATGCTGGGCACCACCGAATCATTGCCGTGGCGCCAGGACGGCGATTCCCTGATCATCACCCTGCCCGACCGGTGGCAGTCGCCCGCCGACCGGCCATGCGAGTTGCCGGTTGTCTTCAAGCTCGATTGCGACTGAGCGCAAAGGGCTGGGCGGATTGGATTGAAACTGCGGCCGCGGCCATCTGGTTGCGGCCGCAGCGGTTTTGCGGCAATGGGAATGGGGAGCGCGCCCGCTCCGGGCGCAGTTATCCGTGCGCCCGCGGGGTTCATGTTTCCGGGTTCATGGAGTGGGAGGGGTAAATTTAACCACGGGGTGTAGGAGTCTCGCGCGTGAGCTCGGAAGGGCCGAATTACGCCGAAAGAGGCCGAAAGAGGGCGAAAGAGGGCGAATATCAACGGTTTATGAAGCGAACGAGGCAAAGTGGCTGCGGCGGGACCGGCCTTCGCTGAGAGCTACGGCCCGGCAGGGGGTGTGTATTTACCCCCCTGGAGCCGTGACACCGTGACAAGTCAATAAAGACGGGCCTTTTCTCATTTTCGAGCCGTGACAAAGCCGTGACAAAGCCGTGACAAAGGAGCCTATGCTTTTCGCTGCCGCTCCATCTGCACTTACATCGCCGTCGAATCGCCCGAAAAAGAATGCGGCAAATCCACCCTCCTCACCGTCCTGAGCCACTGCGTCCACCGGCCCGTCGTGTCCTCCAACATCACGTCTTCGGCCTTTTTCCGCCTCATCGCGGAACTCGACCCCACGCTCCTCATTGACGAGGCCGACATCAACCTGCGCGGGAGCGATGAACTGCGGGGCATCCTCAATGCCGGTTACGCCAAACCCAACGCCTTCGTCTGGCGCGTCGCCTACGACTCCGCGCCCGATTCCGCCCCGGAAGCTGTACCCCAGCCGCCCGCCCCGATTCGCCGGAGTCAAGCCAATCCCGGCCGGCTGGCCCGCTTCACCTGCTGGTGCCCCAAAGTGATCGCCTCCATCGGCCGCGTGCATGATACCCTGGCCAGCCGATGCATCGTCATCCGCCTGCACCGCAAAACCCAAGCCGAAGCCTGCGAACGCCTCAAATTCCTGGACGCCACCGCCCTCAAGCGCCAGTGCGCCCGTTTCGCCGCCGACCATGCCGACGCCATCGCCGCCGCCGAGCCGGTCATCCCGGACGGTCTGGCCAACCGCGGGGCCGACGTCTGGGAACCCCTGCTGGCCATCGCCGACCTGGCCGGTGGCCGCTGGCCGGAGCTGGCGCGCAAGGCCGCGCTCGCCCTGACCGCCACCGCCCGTGATCGCAATCCCATCACCTCGCTCCTGCTGGACATCCTGGATCTCTTCGTTGCCCAAGGTGCCGAACGGCTTTTTAGCCGCGATCTGGTCACCTGCCTCAATGCCAGGCTTGGCCGTCCCTGGGCCGAGCTTTGCAAAGGGCGGGCCGTTGACGAAACCTGGCTGGCCAAGCAACTCCGGCCCTACGGCGTTCAACCCGTTACCATTCGCATTGGAGAACTGCGGGCCAAAGGCTATACCAGGGAAGCACTCAAACCCGTCTTTCGACGTTACGTCCCGCAGGCCGATTTTGAAAATAACCTGAAAGAGCTGAGCGAAGCCGCTGCCCCCGCAAAAACCCCTGAACCTGCCGAGCCTCCGGCGGCAGCCCTTCCCACTCCTCCCCAAACGGAGAGCGGGGCGGGAGCTGTCGGGCCGTAGTTTCTGCGCGCAGGCTCAAGAGGCCGGAACTTTTGGACTGCGCCGGCAAAGCGAAGCGGCGACGGCGCTTTCGAGTGGACATGTCGCGTCGAATCCAAGCGCAGACCTGCCCGCGTTTGTCCGAATGGGACAACCCGATAATACCCCGACGATTCATCGCCGGGCATCGTCCGCATCGGCACACGTAACTTTTGGGGGTGTGCTCCGGCGGAAGGCGGCGGGACGGTTTCGAAATGGATAAAGCTATGGCGACCCCGCTGGCGCTGCCGGCCCGCGTCAACCGAAAATCATGCGAAAAGTGAAATGTTGTAGTTTGGACGACTGCCGGAAAAAATCCCGCAACGAATCCAGCACCCGCGATTGATAGGTTTTGAGGGCGATCACGGGTTGTCAGCATTGAAGCCGATGCGCCGCTTCGGCGGTTCGGGCGGGGGCGCGAGGAGCGGTTGCAGCTTGGTCCAGATGGTACGCAGGGCCGAGTCGTGTTCCAGCAGCGTCTTGTCAATTTCCGCCAGCCGCTTGAGGATGGCGGCGTTGGCGGCCAGACGTTCGCGCATTTGCATAAAAGCCCGGACGACGAAGACGCTCATGGCGACGGCTTCGGGGCTGTTCAACACCGTCGCCGCCATGATGGCGCCGTGTTCGGTGAGGGCGTGAGGCGGATATTTCGCGTGTCGTCCCGGCTCTAAGATCACAATTTGTGATCTTAAAGATGCCCGGCCATCGCCGGACACTTGGCCGGCATCTTTAAGCGCCGAAAATTCCCCGGCGGTGAGTTGGAAAATAAAATCCTCTGGAAAACGTTCCGCATTGCGTTTGACAGCCTGAATGAGGGCGCGCGTTTCCACTCCATACACGTCGGCCAGATCGGGCGAGAGAATCACCCGCTGGTCGCGAATGGTTAAAATCAACGACTCAATCGGCTTTTTGGGTTTCATGTTGTCTGGCGGGTGGTGAAACCGTTTAACGTCGCAATTTGCAATCTTAAAACCTGCCGCACCCGCTTCGGGAACTGGTCACAAATTGTGACCAGTTCCGTTTTTGGACTCATCGCAATTTGCGATGAGTTCGCGGCACGCAAGACGGCAAACTCCGCCGTTGTGAGCTGACACCAAAATTTGTTCGTCAGTCAGATCGGCTGGCCAGCCGTAGGCGGCGGCAACGGCGGCGTCCAGTTTCTTGTGTGCCCGTCCTTCGGAGTCGCTCTGCTACGGACGGTGGAGAGTGTGGCGCGACGGTTTGGAAATGGATAAAGGTGGGCGACCCCGCTGGCGCTGCCGGCGCGCGTCAACCGAAAATCATGCGAAAAGTGAAATGTCATGGTCTGACCCGAATGGCCCTTAGTTAAGGTTTCGATAATTGCGGGGTCTGCCCTTCCAGTATTTGCTGCGGTGGGAGATCTCCACGAACCGACGGCGTGGTTGATTGAGCAATGGATAAGGTTTGGGTCGGCGTTTGACGGCGCGCGGTTCCTGCCGATTTGGTCGCCGCGGC
>JBEKMW010000035.1:0-41400 GCA_049523455.1 Verrucomicrobiota bacterium
CGTGCATTTGGGGACGTCAAAGGGTGCCAATAGCAACCTGCACCGGTGGATGCGTGCCAGCTCACGACAGAACGCGGGGCAAGGAGGGTCGGGAAGATGAACCAGAATGAACCTTTCTATGGGTTGACCCCTTTTCGACAAATTCTTTGGAGTTCCGCCTTCAGGCGGCTTCGGCTAAACCGGTCCGCCCAGAGCCCCAAACCCCGCTTAAATCACACCCAATCAAACCGAATCAAACCGAATCAAACCAAAAAATTTGCGGTTGGCGACGGTCACAGACCGCCGGGAATGGACGCCACCGGCGCGGCTTCGGGGAGCGCATGCGTCCCGCGTGCTGTGCCCGGCGTCGCGCCGGGCACCTGCGGGTAAAGGTAGGTAAAACTAGGTAAAACCACTTTTTTTCATGCGCAAACACCATCAATTCCCCGCAACCCCTTGCAACGCAAGTGCATCGCGTTTGGATTTCTGCCTTCTGCCTTTCTTCCGCACTCCGCACTCCGCACTGTTTGGGGTTCTCCGTTGGTTCGATTTCGGCGCGACACGGAGCTCGGCTCTGCCTATACTCTGTGCCACCAAAGAACGAGGATGCCTGGGATGCCTGCTACACCGGTCATTTGTTTTGGCCAACAGCCGTGCGGATTCTTTCCGCGACGGTTCCTGCGTGCCAAAATCCGGGCGGCCCGGCGGCTGCGGTCGGAAATCGGCGGCGAAATCGTCTATTTTTGCCACGACAGCGACCACGACCCGCGGGAAACGCAGACCTTTTTGCGCCATCGCAAAACCAACGAGCCGGTCCGGCTCAATTTCGCATTCAAAAACCGGATTCGGCGCAAGTTTTCGCCGCTCCATCTCAAAGCCGTGGCCGCTGGCTGGCAGGCGAAGACCGCGTTGCAGTTGCCAAATTACGTGGCTCATCCGCTCATCGAGGTTTTCAAGAATATCTCCGCGGCCACCGTCGCGGGTTTTTGCCTGGCCACGTATCGCGCCATGGGTTTGCTGAATAATGTGCGCGTGGTGGGTTTCGGCCTCCTGGCCGTTGCCATCGTTGCGACGCAAACTCCGGCGTTTGGCGACGACCCGCTGGAAGCTGGATTCAAATCACCTCCGGCTTCCGCCAAACCGCAAACGTGGTGGCACTGGATGAACGGCAACGTCACCCAGGAGGGCATCACCGCCGATCTTCAAGCGATGAAGGACATCGGTCTGGGCGGGGCGCAGATTTTCAACGTGGACCCCGGCATTCCGGCCGGAACGGTGAAGTTCAACAGCCTGGAATGGCATGAATTGTTTAGATTTGCCGTGACGGAAGCGAACCGTCTCGGCCTGCAACTTGGCATCCATAATTGTGCCGGCTGGTCGAGCAGCGGCGGGCCGTGGAACACGCCGGAGAACGCCATGCAACAGGTCGTCACCAGCGAAGCGCTGGTGAAAGGGCCGGCCCGGTTTGACGAGGTTCTGCCGCCACCGCCAGCCAGGCTTGGTTCCTACCGGGACATCGCCGTGTTGGCTTTCAAGGCGCCGAAGGAAGGCGGGACTCTCATCAAAAACATTGATGCCAAGGACGGTCTGAACGGCGAAGGTGTGTCATCGTCGTCGGCGACCGATGCCCGCGGGGGCGGCGCCATTCCGCTAAATGGCATCGTGGATTTAACAGGGCATCTTGATGGGGGGGGCCAGTTGCAGTGGAAAGTGCCGCGCGGTAATTGGATCATTCTGCGCGTGGGCTACGCGCCGAGCGGCCGGGAAAATCATCCCGCGCCGGCGGAAGGCACGGGCCTGGAATGCGACAAATTCAGCCGCGAAGCGCTGGACGCGCACTGGGCCGGGTTCGTGCAGAAAGTCGTTGAAGATGCCGGGCCGCTCGCCGGCAAGACGCTCAACAATGTCCTCATAGACAGTTACGAGGTGGGCGGTCAGAACTGGGATGCAGGTTTCCGCGCGCAATTCGCAAAGCTGCGAGGATACGATCCGGCACGGTACCTGCCGACGTTCACCCGGCGCCCGGTGGGCAGCCCGGAGATTTCCGAACGATTTCTGTGGGACGTGCGACGGACTATTGCGGACTTGTTTGCAGAAAATTATTACGGCCATTTTGCGGAACTGTGCCATCAGCACGGCCTGCTCGCGGCTTTCGAACCTTACACCGGGCCGTTCGAATCATTGCAATCAGGCCAGGCCGCCGATCTGGTCATGGGCGAGTTTTGGGCCGGGAGCCAGGGGGACCCCTCGGTAAAACTGGCGGCCTCCATCGGACACATCTACGGGAAACAAATCGTCGGCGCGGAATCATTTACCACCGGACCCGACGCACAACACGGTCGCTGGCTCGACACTCCGTATTCGCTGAAAACGCTTGGCGACCTGGAATACTGCACCGGGTTGAACCGTTACACTTTCCACCGTTATGCGATGCAACCCTGGACCAACTATTGGCCGGGCATGACCATGGGGCCGTGGGGGTTCCATTTCGAACGGACGCAGACGTGGTGGAAGCAGGGCAAGGCGTGGATTGAATACCTGTCGCGTTGCCAGTTCCTGCTGCAGCAGGGCCGTTATGTCGCGGACGCCGCTTATTTTTGCGGAGAAAGCGCGCCGGTGGAGATGCGGGACTGTCATCCACCACTCCCGCCGGGTTACGAATACGATGCCATCAATGCCGGCGTCTTGTTGCATCGCGCCCAGGTCCAGGATGGCCGCCTGATCCTGCCGGACGGCATGAGTTATACGGTGCTGGTGCTGCCGCCGGATGATGCAAACATGACGCCGCAACTTTTAGGGCGTATCTCCGATTTCGTCCACCTCGGACTCACGGTGGTTGGCGTGCGGCCTCGGCATTCACCCAGTCTTCAAAACTACCCGAAATGCGACCGGCAGGTGAAAGCGCTCGCCGCCAGGCTTTGGGGCAAGTGCGACGGCCGGAAGGTCACGGAAAATTCCGTCGGCCGGGGCCGCGTGATCTGGGGCAAACCCATGGCAGATGTCTTGGCGGCCCGCGGGTTGAAACCGGATTTCGACTTCAGCGGCAACTCCGAGGATTCGAACCTCGTTTACTGCCATCGCGTGGCCGGGGGCACGGACATTTATTTTGTGTCCAACCAGCGCCGCCGGTTCGACTCGGCCCAATGCACGTTCCGGGTCAGCGGCAGGTTGCCCGAATTGTGGCATCCGGATACCGGTTTCATTGAACCCGCACCCGTCTGGAATGAACAGGATGGCCGGACGACCGTTCAACTCCAGTTTGACCCCGCAGGTTCGGTGTTCGTGGTGTTCCGGGAAAAAGCTCACGGCGACCATATTGTCGCCGTGCAGCATGATGAGCCACCGCTTGCCGCCGATCGCACAAAACCGGCACAATTGCGGGTTCTCAAGGCGATCTACGGCGCTTTGCCGGCCTGGCTCGACGTTACCGCGACTGTCAAATCGCTCGTGTCAGGCGGCAGCCGCCAAATCCCCGCCAACAACGACATGGCTGGCGACGACCCGGCGCCGGGTGCGGTCAAGTGTCTGCGCGTCGAATTCCTCCTGGATGGACAGCGGCAGACGGTCGAGGCCAATGAAGGCCGGACCTTGGAACTGCCTGTTGGCAGTGAAGTGGTCAAGGCGCTCTACGGTCATTTTCCGGACAGCCACCCGCATTGGTTCGATGTTACCGTCAAGGTCAAGCTGCTGATGGCGGGGGGTGCGCGCGAAATTTCCGTCGGGAATTATCTGGCTGACGATGATCCGGCGCCGAACATGGTCAAGCAACTGCGGATCACCTTTCGCCTCAATCACCGGGAAAGGACCGCCGAGGCCCAGGAAGGCGACTCTTTGGATGTGCCCGCCGGCGCGGAAGTGGAAAAGGCCCTCTATGGCCGGGACCCTGTCCCGGAAACGGCGCCCGTGATGTCCGTGGATGTGACTGCAACGCTCGCCGCCCTGGTAAAGTATGACCGATTGAGTGTTGCGGTGGGCAATGGCCTGGCGGGCGTTGATCCGGCCCCGAATGTCTCCAAGTGCCTCACCGTCGAGTATTCCCTCGACGGTGTGGTCAAATATGCCACCAATCACGAAGGCGACATGCTCACCTTGCCTGAAGCGGTGACTTCAATCGGCCTGCCGCCGGAGTTTGACCTGGCGATTGGCCCCGATGGTCAGGCCCGGGTGCAAACCCGGGTGCCGGGCGCGTTCACGTTCACTTGGGCCTCGGGGCGGAAGTCCGGCGCGCAATGCCATTCCGTGCTTGCGCCGGTGGAAATGTCGGATGATTGGCGGCTGACTTTTCCGCCGGGATGGGGCGCGCCGCCGGAGGTGCATCTGCCGCGGTTGATCTCCTGGACGGACCACACCAACGACGGCGTGCGTTATTTTTCCGGCACGGCAACCTGCCAAAAGGAGATTGAAATTCCCGACGAGATGTTTGGATCGGGCCGCGAACTCTGGCTCGATCTTGGCACGGTGAAGGATTTCGCCGAGGTCACGTTGAACGGCCAGCCACTGGGAACCTTTTGGAAAGACCCATTCCGCGTGAACGTTACCGGTGTGGCGCATGCCGGGACCAACCAGCTTGAGGTCAAGGTAACGAACCGCTGGCCGAACCGGCTGATTGGCGACGAGCAGTTGCCCGATGATCGCGAATGGCGCGGCAGGCAGTTGAAAGCGTGGCCTGAGTGGGTGCTGGACGGCAAACCCAGTCCGACGGGCCGCTTTACCTTTACAACGTGGCATCATTGGACCAAGGGCGACACGCCGTTAAAATCGGGCCTCATTGGACCGGTTACATTGAACGCAGTGGAAATGATAGCCGTTAAATAAGTGCGAAACAGTCGCATGAAACCGCCGTTCTACCTTCTCCCATTGAATTAGAAAGCCACCATTTTCGTGTCAGGCTGGTAACGGGCGAGAGGATTGCGAGCGTGCTCGGCATGGTTTCCGCGAACAGGGGTGCTTCCGCCTTGGTCCGATTTCGGCGCGACAAGGCGCTCCGCTTTGCCTATACTCCGTGCCAGCAAAGAACGAGGATGCCTGCTACACCGGTCATTTGTTTTGGCCAACAGCCGTGCGGATTCTTTCCGCGGCGGTTCCTGTTTGCCAAAATCCAGGCGGCTCGGCGGCTGCAGTCGGAAATCGGCGGCGAAATCGTCTATTTTTGCCACGACAGCGACCACGACCCGCGGGAAACGCAGACCATTTTGCGCCATCGCACAACCGACGAGCCGGCCCGGCTCAATTTCGCCTTCAAAAACCGGATTCAGCGCAAGTTTTCGCCGCTCCATCTCAAGGCCGTGGCCGCCGGCTGGCAGGCGAAGACCGCGTTGCAGTTGCCAAATTACGTGGATCATCCACTCATCGAGGTTTTCGAGAGTATCTCCGCGGCCACCGTCGCGGATTTTTGCCTGGCCATGTATCGCGCCATGGGCTTGCTGGATAAGGTGCGTGTGGTGCGTTCGAGCGACCCGGCCGTGCGGCGCGCCGCCTGTGAGGTGCCGGAATTTTTTGTGGATGCTCCGCATGCCGGCGAAATCGTGCGCGCCCGATACCGGCACGGCGCCTTCCAACTGCACGAGGGCGGCAACTCCTACGTGACGTTGCCACCCAGCGGCTTCAGCAAGGAGCAAATAAGCCCGACGCGTGACACCCGGTTGCGCTGGATGCAATCGGTCGTGCATTGCACGCATTATATTGCCGGGGCCGGTGAAAAGGCCTATCTTCAAACGGAGGAAACACCGGAAATCACGTTTGCCGATCGAGATCCCATTGAACGCGCCGATGAAGCCTACACCGAATACCCAACATAAGACAGGTCCATTGCTGGCTTTCGGCGCGCATCCGGATGACGTTGAATTTGGATGCGGCGGAGTCGTCGCCAGGGAAACCCACGGCGGCCGGGCCGCGCACCTGGTCATTTGCTCCCGCGGAGATTCCGGGACGCGGGGCACGCCGGCGCAACGGGTGGCCGAGGGGAAAAAATCCGCCGCGCTGCTGGGCGCCTCCGTCGAATTCATCCAGTTGGATGGTGATGCCAAGCTGGAAGTGCGCGCAGCCCATACCATGAAGCTGGCGGGCATCATCCGCCGCGTGCGCCCAGCCATTGTGCTCGCGCCGACTCTGGTGGAAAACCAGCATCCCGACCATGCGCGGCTGGGACAATTGGTGCGGGACGCCTGCCGGCTCGCGCGCTACGGCGGCATGAAGGAATTGCGTCGCGCGCCGCCTTGGGCAGTCGAACAGTTGATGTACTACGCGGTGACGCCGGAGGCCGAGCCCGTCAATGTGACGCCCGTTTTCATTGATGTTTCCGCGCCGGAAATCCTCGCGGCTTGGACGGCGGCGATGGAGGCGCACGGTTCGCAAGCCGCCACGCGCAACTACGTGGAATTGCAACTGGTCCGGGCGCGTCTGCGCGGGCTGCGGGCGGGCATCGGCCATGCGATGGCCCTGTTTCCCAACGATCCGCTGGTGCTGGAGTCGCTGGCGCAAGCGGGCAGGGGAGCCCGGCAGTTCTGATAGAGGATGAATATTGGCATCGCATGTTATCCGACGGTGGGCGGCAGCGGCATTCTGGCGACCGCGTTGGGCGAGGACTTGGTGCGGCGCGGACACGACGTTCATTTTTTCAGTTACGAGCGGCCATTCCGTTTGCCGGCAGACAGCGCCCGCCTGCATTTCCATCCGGTGGTGATCAACGAATATCAGTTGTTCAAGTACCCCGATTACACGCTACCGCTGTCGGTGCGCATGGCCGAGGTGAGCCGGGAGCGCCGGCTGGACATCCTGCACGTGCACTACGCCGTGCCGCACGCGTCGGCGGCGATCCTCGCGCGGGCGATGCTCGCGCCGCGATGGCAGCCGCGAGTGATAACCACCTTGCACGGGACCGACACCACGTTGCTGGGCAGTGATCCGGGTTATGCACCAGCCATCCACCACGCGCTCACGTGCTCCGACGCGGTGACTGCGGTTTCCGCCTATCTGAAAGCGGAGACGCGGCGTGTGCTTCGATTCAACGGGCCGGTGGAGGTCATCCACAATTTCTTTGTCCCGCGCCGCCCGGGGCGGTCACGCGCGGCGGTGCGGCGGGAACTGAGCTTGAAAGACGAAGTCGTCATTTTGCATGCTTCCAACCTTCGTCCGATGAAACGGATTGATCTGTTGCTCGAAACGGTTGCCCGCCTGAGGCCGCGGAAGGCGTTCAAGCTCGTCATTCTCGCCGGTGGAGATTTTGCGCCGTTCGCCAGGGACGTGAGGCGGCTGGGTTTGGCCGGCCGGGTGATCGTGCGTGAGAAGGTCAACGAGGTCGAAGATTACCTCCAAATCGCCGATCTCGGATTATTCACGTCGGAACTGGAGAGCTTCTGTCTGAGCATTCTGGAAGGGATGTTTTTCGGTATTCCCAGCGTTGCGCGGCGCGTGGGCGGGATTCCGGAAGTGGTGGAAGACAACGTGAGCGGAGTTTTGGTATCTTCCGACCGCCCGGAGGCATTGGCGCGGGCGGTGGAGGGCTTGATGCAGGATGCCAACCGCCGCAAGGCCATGGGCGAGGCGGCCCAACGCCGGGCGCGCGAACATTTTAGCGCCGAAACCATCGTGCCGCTTTACGAGGCGCTTTACCGGCGGGTATTGGCGGGCAAGCCGGCGAAGGGGGCTCCTGGCGCAACCTGAACGGTTGCAATGATTTGAACTTCGGGCAAATTCTGTGAACATTTTTCGGCGGGGAAATGTCTTTTTTTGAACAAATGGATAGCGTGGACAAGACAACGCGAGCGGGACGGGGGGCTTACGCCGCCGTCCGGCGCGCGTTGCTTTGGGTGGCGGCGATTTTCTGCCTGAATTTGGCCGGTCTGGGCACGGGCACGGCTTGGGGGGCCAGTTTTACGGCATCTTTGGATCGCGACACAATTGCCATGGGCGAGACGGCGACTCTGTCGCTGACATTCGACGGCGGCGAATCGAAAAATGTTCCGGTTCCTGATGTTCCCGGGTTGCAGTTCACACAGAGCGGCACGGCTCAAAGTGTCAACATCGTCAACGGTGCAATGAGCTCGACCGTTACGGTCACGTTTTCGGTCACGCCCCAAAAGGAAGGCGAATTTGTCATTCCCGCCCTGACGGCCGATGTGAATGGGCAAAGGTTAGCCAGCCGGCCACTCAAACTGGTCGTGCAGAAGGCCAACGCGCCGTCCACGGCCCAGGTGAATTCCGGCTCGGAAGTCGCGTTCATGCGGCTGAGTTTGCCCAAGCAGCAAGTCTATGTGGGTGAAGTCGTCGTGGCCCAGTTGCAGATTTTCCTGCGCGACGATGTTCAGAATTATGGCAATCCGAGTTTTACCGCGACCCCGGCGGATGGATTCATCATGGGCAAAAATGCCGGCGCCGGACAATTTCGCACCCAGGTCGGCAACCGCGTTTACACCGTCCTTCCGATTTCGCTGGCCCTGACGGTGCTGAAGGCCGGCGATTTGACGCTCGGGCCGTTTTCCGCGGTCATGACGGTGGTATTGCCTTCTTCCAATCAGCAGGGCGATCCATTTTTCCGGATGTTCAATAGCGGCGAACAAAAGCAGGTCTCGCTGACCGCCGAAGAAGTCCACGTGCATTCCATCCCGTTGCCCGACGAGAACAAGCCGGCGAACTTCAGCGGTGCTATCGGACAGTACACGATGGCCGTAACCGCCGGTCCGACCAATGTCGCCGTGGGCGACCCCATCACCGTGCGCATCCAGATTTCCGGCCATGACGCGTTGGATTCGCTCACCCTGCCGGCGCAGCCGGAGTGGAACAACTTCAAGGTTTATCCGCCCACGTCGAAATTGGAAACGTCAGATCGCCTGGGATTGGACGGCGCCAAGACGTTTGAAGAAATCGTCTCGCCGGACAACACCGGCGTGCACGAACTGCCGCCATTTTCCTTCAGCTACTTTGATCCGGAGGCGGGCGCGTACCGGACGCTGACACAACCGGCCGAGCCGCTGATCGTGCGCGCCACCGGCATGGCGCCGGCCCCCACGGTGGCGGGCACGCCGGGCGCACAGCCGCCACCCACACCGCAGGACATTTTGCCGATCAAACAGGCGACGGGCGCGCTGGCGTCGGTTGGTCCGCCGCTCATGACCCGCCCGGCGTTTCTGGTGCTGCAAAGCCTTCCGGTGCTGGCGTGGCTGGCGGCCTTCGTGTGGCGCCGGCGCGCAGACAATCTGGCCAATAACCCGCGGCTGCGGCGCCATCGGGCGGTTGCCCAACTCATCGCCAGTGGCGTGGATGATCTGAAAAAATACGCCGCCGCGAACCAGCCGGACGAGTTTTTTGCCACGCTGTTCCGCCTGTTGCAGGAACAATTGGGTGAGCGCCTGGATTGTCCCGCCTCGTCCATCACCGAGGCGGTGATTGACGAGCGTTTGGCGGCGCTGGACGTGCCGGCCGCGACCTTGGATTCATTGCGGCAGCTTTTCCAGTTGTGCAACCAGGCCCGCTACGCGCCCGTGCACGGCAGCGCGGAGTTGAATTCGGTCACGGCTCAATTTGAAAAGGTCATTGGCGATTTGCAGGAGTTGAAGACATGAGAGACTCTTTTTTTAGCGAGATTTGCCACGTGAGAAAGCGGCTCCACGCGCTGCTTTTTCTGTTCCTGCTCGCCGGCAAAGCATTTGGCGTAGACACCGCCGCGGCATTCACGCAGGCAAACGACCTTTACGCGCAGGGCAAATTCGCCGACGCCGCCGGGGCTTACGAAAAAATCCTTCAATCCGGCGCGGCTTCGACAGCGCTCTGGTTCAATTATGGCAATGCCGAATTCAAGTCCGGACATTTCGGTGGCGCCATCGCCGCGTATCGGCAGGCCGCGTTGCTGTCGCCGCGCGACGCCGAAGTGCGCGCGAATCTGGAATTCGTTCGCGGCCAGGTGCCCAATTCCGTCTGGCACGAGAGCCGGTGGCAAAGCGGGTTGAACAGCCTGACCCTGAACGAATGGGCCCTGTTTGAATCACTGGCGCTTTGGGCCGCTTGCGCCCTGCTGGTAGCGCGACAGATTCGCCCTGCGCTCGCCGGCCGGCTGCGGGGTTTGACCCGGGTGTTTGTGGCCTTGACGATTTTGTCCGGCGCGTGCCTCGGCTGGCAGGCGGCGGCCCATTACTTGCGCTCTGTCGCCGTGGTGGTGGCGCCCGAAGCCACGGCGCGCAGCGGGCCATTTGACGACGCGCAGAACGCTTTTGCCGTTCACGACGGCGCGGAACTGGAGGTCATGGACCGGCACAACCATTGGCTGGAAGTGGCCGCGGGCGGCAAGATCGGCTGGGTCAACGAACAGCAGGTCAAAGTCCTGCCGGGTGCGTGAATGTGCTGTGTACCCATAAATTTTGTTTGAACGCCGCGGAAAAATCTGTTGTCCATCGGAAAATTAAACAAAAATGAATACGGGAATCTCTGCCATAAACGACGCAGTCAAAGAAGCCAGTGCCTTTACTCATCCACTGTTCACCGAATTGGGAAAGGTGATTGTGGGCCAGACCTATTTGACCGAGCGGCTCGTCATCGGGCTGCTGGCCAACGGACACGTTCTGCTCGAAGGCGTGCCAGGGCTGGCCAAGACGCTGGCGGTCAAGTCACTCGCCGGCTGCATCAACGTGAAATTTGCGCGGCTGCAATTCACGCCCGATATGCTGCCCGCCGACGTCATTGGCACGCAGATTTACAATCCGCAATCGGGCGGGTTCAGCACGCGCAAGGGCCCGATTTTCGCCAACCTCATCCTGGCCGACGAAATCAATCGCGCGCCGGCCAAGGTGCAAAGCGCGCTGTTGGAGGCCATGCAGGAAAAACAGGTCACCATCGGCGAGCAGACGTTCAAACTGGACGAGCCCTTTCTGGTTTTGGCCACGCAAAACCCGATTGAGCAGGAAGGGACTTATCCGCTGCCCGAGGCGCAGGTGGACCGGTTCATGTTAAAATTGAAAATCGGCTATCCCTCGCGCGAGGAGGAACGCCACATCCTCGAACTCATGGCCAAAACCTCCGGCACACCGGCGACGCACGCTGTGGTGGACCCCAAGGACATCCTGCGCGCCCGCGAAGTCATCAACGACATCTACGTGGACGACAAGGTGAAGGACTACGTTGTGGATCTGGTCTGCGCCACGCGCGACCCCGGCCATTACCAGATTGCGGTCAAGGATTTCATCCAGCTTGGCGCCTCGCCGCGGGCGACCATCGCGCTCACGCTGGCCGCCAAGGCCTACGCCTTCCTCAAGGGCCGCGGTTACGTGACCCCGCAGGACGTGAAGAGCATCGGCATGGACGTGCTGCGCCACCGCGTGGCCATCACCTACGAAGCCGAGGCGGAGGAGAAAACAAGCGAAATCGTCATCCAGAAAATCTTCGATGAACTGCCGGTGCCGTGAGGCGAATGACGAATGACGAATGACGAATTGAATGATCTGCGCAGGCAAGCCATGTTTTCCCCAGCACGCTTCACGCATCATTTTTCACGTCACCCATGATCCCGCGCGAAATCCTTAAAAAAATCCGGCAGATTGAAATCCGCACAAGCTGGAGTGTTGGCGGCCTGCGTAGGACAGGCGTCGCGGCTGTCTCCATCTCCCAGGCTCACCCCACGCGGTCGGCCGGCCAACGGGGTTGCGCCAGATTTTTACACGAATTGTTTCTTAATGGAGTCAGAGACAGGCGCGACGCCTGCCCTACGGTTTCACTTCAGCCGCCGGCGCAGTTGGGCCGGATTTCGCGCGCCGTGCCAGATTACGCTGATGACCACTTGAGAAGTTTCGCGCTTGATGGCGAAATAAGCCGAATACGGCCAAGGGCTTGGTATTCTCGCTTTTCTCGTCAGCCGGCTGGCGAGGGGGAATCGTTCTGGATTTTCGCAAACGATTTTGAAAAAGGCGTTTACCTCGCGCGCAAATCTCTGACCGAGTCCCGGTTCCCGCTCGTCATAGAATTCAACCGCCTCGGCGAACTCGCGTTCCGCCTCCTGCTCAATGACGACGCGAAAGCTCATCGCTTCGCGCGAAATCGTCTCTCGATGTCGGCAACTACGTCCTCCAACGGACGGCAACGTTCGGGATGCGCCAGCGCGCTTTCGGCCCGGCGGTCGAGTTCGGCGATTTGCTCCGGCGTCAATTCCGGATCCACCCAGCCGAGCTCTTCGCCGTATTCATCCCACACTTTTTCGATGAATGCGCGCTTTTCTTCCGTCGGCATCGGGCGCATTTGTTCAATGAGATCGCTCGCGCTCATGCACCCAAACTTAATCGGCGTCAGATTTTTTGCAAGCACATGATCCCGCGAGAAATCCTCAAAAAAATCCCACAGATTGAGATTCGCACCAATCGTTTGGTGACCGAACCGCTCGCGGGCGCGTCACTTCAGCCGCTGGCGCAGTTCGTCCGGATTTCGGGAGACATCGAAAACCGAAACAACGCCGATATGATCGGGTTGAATATTAAAGAAAATGCTGTAACGGCGGAACCTTCGGAGCAACCGCGCCTTGCGAATCGTTGGTCCAACCAGTCGAAATCGTTCGGGGTCTTCCTGAATCTCTTCAAGGACGCGAGTCACTTCGCCTTCAAATTCGTCGCCCAACCCCGGTTGTTGATCATCATACCAGAGAATCGCCTCGTTAAATTCAAGCCCGGCAGCGGACGCGAAGATGATTTCGCGTTTCATGCCGCGCGACGGCTTTTGAGGCGTTGCCTCGCTTCCGCGCGCACCTGCTCCCACGGAATGCCGGACTTGGGATTTTTCCGAAGTTCCTCAGCGCGCCGCTCAAGTTTCACAACTTGCTCCGCCGTCAATTCGCCGGCAAATTCAACCTCAATTTGGTCAACGAGTTCGCGGCGTTGCGCCGGGGGCATCCGCCGCAGTGCTTCGAGAATTTCGGTCGCACTCACGCCGTTAATTTACCTGGTTAAACGGCGCGCGCAATTGCGAATTCGTCATTCGTCATTCGTCATTTCAACATGATCCCGCGCGAAATCCTCAAAAAAATCCGGCAGATTGAAATTCGCACCAATCGTTTGGTGACCGAGTCGCTGGCGGGCCAGTACCATTCGGTCTTCAAAGGGCAGGGGATGAACTTTGACGAGGTCCGTGAATACCAGCCCGGCGACGACGTGCGCTCGATTGACTGGAACGTCACGGCGCGGATGAATCATCCGTTCATCAAGAAGTTTGTGGAGGAGCGCGAACTCACGCTCATGTTGGTGGTGGATGTGAGCGGCTCCGGATTGTTCGGGTCGCGCGGCCAGTCGAAGCGCGAACTGGCCGCCGAAATCGCGTCGGTGCTGGCGTTTTCGGCCATCCGCAACAACGACAAAGTGGGGTTGTTGTTGTTCACGGACGAGGTGGAGAAGTTCATCCCCCCACGCAAGGGCCGCGGCCACGTGTTGCGCGTCATCCGCGAGGTGCTGTTTTTCGAGCCCAAGCGCCGGGGGACGGACTTGATCCGCGCGCTGGAATTCATGGGCCGGGTATTGCCGCACCGGGCGGTGGTCGTCATGATTTCAGATTTTCTGGAGTGCGGCGGCAGCTCGGAGCAATTCACGGACGTGGCCATGCCGGAAGTGACCACGCCCTTGGCGCGCCCCGTCCAAACCGCCATGCGCATGGCGAATCGCCGACACGATGTTGTGGCCGTGCACATTGCCGACCGTTACGAGCTCGAACTGCCGGCGCTGGGCCGCCTGGTGTTGGAAGACGCGGAGACCGGCGAAGTCCTGGAAGTCAACTCGAGCCGGAGCGCCAGCCGTGACGCCTTCGCGTTGCGACAACAAAAGCAATTGACGGAATTGGCCCGGCAGTTCCGGTCGTCAGCGATTGATTCCATCCAATTGCGCACCGATGAACCGTACAGCGCCGCGCTCGGGAAATTTTTTGAGATGCGCGAAAGGCGGAGGTTGCGCGGATGAATACGAAGATTGCGGATTTTCGTGAGTTATGACCGTCGTGACCAACAACGCCGCCTCAGCCGCCGTGAGCGACATCCGTGACATCAAGCCGCCGGTGGCAATTCCGAACGGCTGGGAATGGCTCTGGTGGATACTGACGGGGCTGGCCATCGCAGTGGTTTTGTTCCTGCTCTGGAGTTGGTGGCGGCGAAGAAAGGAGAACGTTCCGGCGGAGCCGCCGGTACCGGCCCATATCCGCGCGAAGCAGAAACTGGCGGAGGCGCTGGCGCTCATTTCCCAGCCCAAACCGTTCTGCATCCTCGTTTCGGACACCGTCCGGCTGTATCTCGAAGAACGATTTGATTTCCGCGCGCCGGAGCGGACAACCGAGGAATTCCTACGCGAACTCAGGGGCACGGAATTGTTGTCGCCGGACCAAAAGGAAAGCCTGGGCCGGTTTCTGGAAAGCTGTGACCTGGTCAAATTTGCCAAATATGAACCCGGCGAGCCGGAACTGAAAGAATTGCACGTTTCGGCGGTGAAACTGGTCGAAGAAACGGAGCCGCATGAAGAAAAAGTGGGAAGCGAAATTCAGAAAAGCGGAAACGCGCCGGAGCTGGCAAATCGTGAATCGTAAATCGTAAATGTCATTCGCCCATCCCTATTTGCTTTTGTTGCTGTTGCCGTTGCCCTTGCTGGCCTGGTTGAAGGGACGGCGCGGGCGCTCGCCGGCATTCTTGTATTCGTCGGTGCGACTTATGACCGGGTTGTCCCGGGCCCGGCGCTCACAAGCAGGGGCCATTCTGGCGGCCTTGCGCTGGCTGGCGCTGGCATTGTTAATTGTTGCTCTCGCGCAACCGCGCCTGGTCAAAAGCACAACGGAAGTCAAGGCCAGCGGCATTGATATCGTCGTCGCACTCGATCTTTCGGGCAGCATGAACACGCCGGACTACGAAGTGGGCGGCCAACGCATCAGCCGATTCAACCTCGCGAAATCGGTCCTGGAGAAGTTCGTCGCGGAGCGGCCCGACGACCGGATTGGCTTGGTGGTATTCGCCGCGCGGGCCTTCCTCGCTTCACCCCTGACCCTGGATCACGACTATTTGGAGGACAACATCGAACGCCTGAACATCGGCACCATCAATTCGGACGCCACGGCCATTGGCGATGGTTTGGTCACGGCGCTGAACCAATTGCGCGATGTAAAAGCCAAGAGCAAGATCATCGTGCTGATGACCGACGGCGCGAATAATTCCGGGCAGATCGGCCCGGACACGGCGACCGAAGCGGCCGCGGCTCTCGGCGTCAAGGTTTTCACCATCGGCCTGGGCAACCGCGATATCGTGGAAGCGATGGGCCTCCCGCCCGGCTACCTGCCGGACGTGGAAGCGCTGCAGAAAATTTCGCAAGCCACCGGGGGTACCGCCTATCGGGCTGAAAATTCCGAGAAACTCCGGCAAATTTACACGGAACTCAACCAGATGGAAAAAACCCAGGCGGTCCTGAACAAATACACCGAGTTCAAGGAACTGTTCGCCTGGGCGGTGGCGGCCGGCTTGGCGGTCCTGCTGCTGGAAATTGTGCTGGGGCAAACCGTACTAAGGAGGCTGCCATGAGAAGATTGCCGATTGCCGATTGCCGATTGCCGATTGGCAGACCTTCTGCCGTAGGCTGTCTTGCGGGGGGCGGACTCGGGCAGCAGTTCGAGGCAGAGGACCGTTTCAGGAGGGGATTGCCGATTGCCGATTGCCGATTGCCGATTGGCAGATCATCTGCCGCACGCAGTCTTTCGAGAGGCGGCCATGATGGCCGTCAGGGCGTTTGCTTCCTCCAGCAGCGTGGACAATTTCCTGGCGGGCATGATGCCGGACTCAATCAGCAATTCGAGCCACAATGCGGTTTCGTCGGACTCTTCTTCAACCGTGCCAATTTTGGAGATGAATTCCGCCCGGCTTCGCGGACGGCACGAGGCGCGATAGTTCGCGGCCACAGAGGTTCCACTGCGCACGATCTGCTTGGCGATGGCCCGGGCGGCGTCGTCTTTTTTGGGTATAGCCTGGGTGAGTTAGATAATACGCAAAGCGAACGTTTTGGTTCTGTTCTTCAGTTCAATCGGGTTCATGGGCCAACTTTACGGCTCCAATTGGCAATCGGCAATCGGCAATCGGCAATTTAAAGATGAGATTCGGCCATCCACAGATTCTTTGGCTGCTCCTGCTGTTGCCGGGGCTGGCGCTGTTCCTCTGGCACAGCAACCGCCGGCGGCAAATGCTGCTGGCACAATTCATCGAGCTGCGCCTGCTTGGTACGCTCACGGTCGGCATTTCGCATACGCGGCGAAAGGTTACGTTTGCGCTGCTGATTGCGGCCGTTGGCCTGCTGATCATTGCGCTCGCCCGGCCGCAGTACGGCTTCGACCTGGAGACCGTCGAACAGCGCGGGGTGGACATTGTGGTGGCGGTGGACACGTCCAAATCCATGCTGGCGACCGACGTTACGCCCAATCGGCTGGCGCGCGCCAAGCTGGCGGCGCTGGACCTGATGCAGCACGCCAAGACCGACCGGCTCGGTTTGGTGGCCTTCGCCGGCGAGGCGTTCCTGGAATGCCCGCTGACCACCGACGACACTGCGTTTCGCCAGAGCGTCGAGGCATTGGACGTGAACACCATTCCGCTGGGCGGCACGGCCTTTGCCCCGGCCATCAATGCGGCGTTGACGGCGTTCAAAGAACGGGACACATACAAAGTGATGGTGCTGATAACCGATGGCGAGGACAACGTGGGTGGCGCGCTGGAGGCCGCCAAAGCCGCCGCGAAAACCGGCCTGAAAATTTATACGGTCGGCGTCGGCACGGCGGAAGGCACGCTGTTGCAAATCACGGATGCCAACGGGAATTCGGACTACATCCGTGATCCGGATGGCAACGTCGTGAAATCACACCTGGATGAAGCGCTGCTGCGGCAAATTGCGGGGGCCACCGGCGGCTTTTACCTTCCCTTGCGGCCCAACACCATTGACGAGCTCTACGCCAAAGGCATCGCGCCGCTGCCGCAGTCCGAATCGCAGGAGCGGCTGGTGCGGCGTTACCATGAGCAATTTGCCTGGCCGCTGGCGGCGGCGATTTTACTGCTGTTGGCCGAAATGTTCCTGCCGGAACGGAAACGCGAGCGCTCCGGCGAAACGGCTTTCAATAATTCAGGCGGGGCGCACACCGGACTCAAGTCGCACGAAGCGGTCTCCCGCGCCGCGATGATCGTTGTGGCGGCACTGTTTTTATGGCCGGTGGCCGGAATCGCTTCGCCGGCGAGCGCATTGCGTGACTACCGGACCGGCAACTACACGAACGCTTTGGAGGAGTTTGCGCACCTGGCCGGCAGCCGGACGAATGACTTGCGACTGGTGTTCGACGCGGGCGACGCGGCGTATCGGGCCACGAATTTCGACCTCGCGCGGAACTTGTTTCGTCAGGCAACGCTGGCGCCGGATTTGACCTTGCAAGAAAAGGCGTATTACAATTTGGGGAACGCGCAGTTCCGGCTGGCCCAGGACGCAAAGGATTTGGACGGCTTGCAGGCGGGATTGGAAGAGGCGGAAAAAAGCTATGACCGCGCGGTCACGCTGGTCACCAACGATCCTGACGCCATGTTCAATTTTGCCTTTACCAGGAACGTGGTCGAGCAGATCAAGGAATTGCGCGAAACCTTGCGCCGCATGAAAAGCGAAGCGGATGCGGCAGTGCGGCAGGCGGAGTTTCATCGGGCGCTGGAAATCATGCTGCCATTGCAAAAGTCCATCGCCGCCAAACAGTTTCAAGATTTCACCAAACGATTAAAGGACATTGATGACATTGATGCGCCGGCAACACCCTTACGGTAGGGCGCGCCGTTTCAGACGTGCTGGATTGACCCCGCCGCGATTCTCTCCGGGTTGGCGAAGGGCGGGGGGGGGCGCGCTTTGCGGCGCGATGTTGCTCTTGCTTGCGTGGCAGCAGGCGGGGGCGCAGCTTGCGCCGGCCAGCGCTTTCTTTAACGGCGGAGCCCAGTTCTACATTTCCAACAACGTTCCGGCGGCGCTGGATCGCGTGGAAACCGGGCTAAAGCTGTATCCCGACGATGTGAAATTGAAAAAGATCGAGGAACTGCTCAAGCAGCAGCAGCAACAGCAGTCCCAACAAAACCAACAACAGCAGAATCAACAGAACCAACAGAACCAGCAAAACCAGCAGCAGCAATCGCAGAAAAATCAACAGCAGCAACAGCAGCAGCAGAATTCCGGCGCGCAACCGAATCAGCAGCAGCAACAACAACCGCAGCAGGCGCAAAACCAGTCCGGACAGAAATCAGAAGCGCAAGCCGGAAACGAGCAACAGGCGAACTCCGCCAACGCCCAGGTCATGTCGCCTGAGGAAGCCAAACGCCTGTTGGACACGCAAAAAGACAGCGAGCAATTCCTGCAATACAAGCCGCAAGGCAAACCGCGGAATCTTGACCAGCCGATCAAGGATTGGTGAACACGAGAACTTGCGCTTGATTGGCCGGGCGAATCGGGCATTTTCGCGGGACACATTGGGCATCGTGAAAATACTGCACAAATATTTGACCCGCGAAATCCTGGCGTCATTGCTCATGACGGTGGCGGTATTCACGTTCGTGGTGCTGCTGTTCAATGTGCTCAAGGAGATTCTTCCGTTTCTCATCAGCGGCCAGTTGCCGCTGAGCCTGATGCTCAAAGCCATCGGATTGTTGATTCCTTTTGCCGTGGTCTATGCCCTGCCGATGGGATTCATCACCGCGGCCTTGCTGGTCTTCGGACGATTCAGCGCCGACCAGGAATTGACCGCGGCGCGCGCCAGCGGCGTGAGCCTGTTTTCGCTCATTGCCCCGGTGCTGTTGCTCAGTGTGTTTTGTTGCGGCCTCAGCGCCTGGTTCACCATGGAACTGGGCCCCCGTTCGCGCGTGGAGTATTTGAGCCTGAGGGATGAGCTTAAATCCGACCTGGGCAAGACCCTCCTGCCCGATGGCCGCGACCTTTCGATTGATTACATTCCGGGCTACTACATTCACGTGGACGAAAGCCGCCACGGCCAATTGCGCGGGGTCCTGATTGAGGTGCTCGAACATGACACCAACGTCACCGAAATATTTCGCGCGCCCACCGGCTACGTGGAAGAGGACCTGACCAATAAAATAATCATCGTCCACCTGATTCAGGCGCGCGGAATCAAGGAACCCAATACCACCCTGTCGTTTGCCGATTTGCCCTCGCCGAACCTTTACCCCACCAATTCGGCCACGGTGCGAAATCCCAAACCCAAAATCAGCGACATGACCTTCGGGCAGTTGGAGCGCGAACTTCGCGATCGGGAACAACACCTCAATCTCCCGGCCAGCATTACATCTTCCGAGGAATGGCGGAGCGAAGGGGGGAAACTCAAGGACATCACCGAACCGGTGCTCGTGGAGATGCACCGCCAGATCGCTTTTTCATTTGCCTGCTTCGGCTTCACGCTGATCGGCATACCGCTGGGGATCCGGATGCACCGGCGGGAAACCAACATCGGCGTCGCCATCGCCTTGGGACTGGTGGTGGTCTATTATTCGTTCTTCATGTTGGGCAATGCGCTTTCCTCGCGGCCGGAATTTGTGCCGCATCTCATCCTGTGGCTGCCTGGTTTTATCTTTCAGGCCGTTGGCGTGGTGCTCCTCTGGCGCGCGAATCGCGGAATCTGATTTCAGCAGTTTTTAGCTGTCAGCCTTTCCCCTCCCTCCTGAACACCTTTCCCACGTCGGCTTGGTCCACCGGTTTCACCACCAGTTCGTCAATATCAACGTGCGGGGGACGGCTGGCGATCCACACCAGGATTTCCGCAATGTCATTGGCCACCAACGGATGGGTCCCCTCGTAAACTTTCCTGGCCGCGGCGGCATCGCCCTTGAATCGGACGAGCGAAAACTCCGTTTCCGCCAGGCCCGGATCCACCGTGCTGACGCGTATGCCGGTGCCGAACAATTCCTGCCGTAGCGCGCGGGTGATTTGCAGCTCACCCGCCTTGGCGGCGCAATAGGCCGACCCGCCAGCGTAGGCCGTCCGGCTGGCAACCGAACCGATGTTTATGATGCTGGCGCCGGCGTCGCGCGGCAGCAAAGGCAACGCGGCACGGGTCATCCGCAACACACCCAGCACGTTCGTTTGCATCGTCGTCTCCCAGTCGGCGTCTTTGCCTTCGGCGACGGTGTCCAACCCGTGTGCGCCGCCGGCATTGTTAATGAGCACGTGAAGCGTCTTGGTGTGCTGCCGGGTCCAGGCGATGAAATCTTCGACGCTGGCGGTTTTCGACACATCCAATTCGTGGAAGAGGACTTTGGCGGCTCCGGCTTTGCGGGCTTCCCCAGCGACCTTGGCGAGGCGTTCCAGGCGTCGGGCGCCCAGCAGCAGTCGGGCGCCTTCCGCGCCAAACGCCCTTGCCGCCGCCGCCCCAAACCCGCTGGATGCGCCGGTAATGAGGACCCATTGGTTTTTCAGTGATGATTTGCGACGATGGTTCATGGAAAAATATAATCTTGCTTCCTTGATCGTGCACGGCCCGCCTTCGCCGACGCTACGGCGCGGCAGTCTTCGCTCTGCGCTGCGCTCCGAGCGAAGACTGGTGGAGCCGACAGGAATCGAACCTGCGACCTTCTCATTGCGAACGAGACGCTCTACCAACTGAGCTACGACCCCAGCCAATTTTTGCGAATCTAGCGCAAAATCGCCGCAAGGCAAGACGAAACGACGCGCGTATTTCCAATGGGGCGTATCTGTGAAGTTCCCCCAAACACAAAGCCTCACGGCGCGCGGCGTTTACGCCGCTTCCCACCGCCCGCTGATACATCAATCGTTTGATCCAACTGCTTTCGTGCGCCGAAGCGGCCTGAAGGCCGCGCGCCGGGGGAACTTGTCAGATGCACCCCTTCCAATGCCAAGCTGGGCCAGATGAAATTTTTGTCATAATTCAGAAAACCATTGATTATTCCCGGACCGGTGAAATAACTTGGCTCCGCAAACCATATTCACCTTATGAAAAATATCCTGACCATTTTGACCGCGGCGGGGCTCGGCCTGTTGGCCGGCAACGTTTTCGCCCAAACCGACTCTCCTTACAAGGTGCTTGATACGACCCAGTTGATGGGCAGCGGTGGCATTGATTATGTCTATGCCGACAACGACGAACGCCGGGTGTATGTGCCACGGGGCGGCCAGACGTTTGTGTTCGACCTGGACAGCCACAAATACATCGGCGCCATTACCAATATCAGTGGGCATGGCGTGGCCATTGACAGCAAAACGCACCACGGCATCAGCACGAGCAATCCGCTGGGTATGTTCGACACCGAGACCATGCAGAAAATCAAGAGCATCGAGGTGCCGGGCCGGCCCGACGGCATTCTCTTCGAGCCGCTTACCGGACGCGTCTATGTTTTCAGCCACGCAAATCCCAGCGTTACGGTGATTGATCCCAAGGACGGCTCCGTCGCCGGCACCATTGACATCGGCGGCGCAATGGAGCAGGCCCAAAGCGACGGCGAAGGGCACGTGTATGCGGACATAGAGGACCAGAAGCAAATTGCGGTGATTGACGTCAAAACGCTCAAGGTGACTGCCAAATACGATTTGGGCGACGGCGCCGGCGAGCCGGGCGGCCTGGGCTTGGACGCGAAAAATCATATCCTGTTCGCCATGTGTCACGAGCCGAACGTTTGCGTCGTGGTCAATGCCGGCACCGGCAAAGTCCTGGCCACGCTGCCCATTGGCAATGGCACGGATGGCGGCGGGTTCAATCCCAACACGATGGAAGCCTGGAGCTCGCAGCGCGATGGCACGCTGACCATCATCAAGGAAAACAGTCCCACCAGCTTTGCCGTGGAACAGACCGTGCAGACCAAAACCGGCTGCAAAACGTCGTCACTTGACGCGAAGAACAACCGCATTGTGCTGATTTGCACCGAACGCGCGCCACAAGCGGCCATGGCGGCTCCCGCGGCAAACACCAACGCACCGGCCGGCGAACGGCGGGGTAATCGCGGCGGCCCGGGGTATCTGGATGTGCTTTGGGTGGGCCGTTAGTTTGGGCTTCTTTAGGCGTAACATAACGATGCGGTCGTGGGGAGCGCGCCCGCCTCGGGCGCAGTTTTCCGCGCCCCCGCGGAAAACATCGGTTGCCCGCAGATAAAAAACATCGGCGGGTCCGGCGACGACACACGATTTAACATCGCCAAAACCCGCCGATGACCACGTCTTATTCAAAGGCGTAGCACCCAGTTCTCATTGGGCAATCTAAAGATAGTCCATCGGGCAAACCCGGCAAGTGATTTTTTGGAAAAACTATTTCGCGTTTGGCCGGGGCTTCGTATCTTCCCGTCAACACATTGCATCCGCTTGCCGCCATCCAAAAACTGAACCGGTCCAAATACCGCCGGCTGCTTGTCCCCCGGCTGTTGCTGGGCGCCATCTACCTCGCTTCCCTGGTCTGCGGCGCAGCCGACCCATCCAATTCGCCGTTTCTGGTGGATGTGTGGGGCACACAGCAGGGCTTGCCGCAAAGCTCGGTCATCTCGGTCATTCAAAGCAAGGACGGTTATCTCTGGTTGGGCACCCTCAACGGCTTGGTGCGGTTTGATGGCGTGCGGTTTGATGTCTTTAACCAGGAAAACACGCCGGGATTGGAGAGCGACCGCATCGTCTATTTGTTCCAAGACAGTCAAACCAATCTCTGGGTGGGAACCGAGACCCGCGGAGTGGCGATGGTGGACGGCGGGAAAGTCACCGATTTTCCGCGCGCGACCAGCGGCCCCCAGGGAAAGGTTATCTATGCGTTCGAAGATAAGAGCAACGCGGTCTGGTTTTACACCGAGGATGGGCGCACCAGCGACTACCGGGACGGCGAGATGCACAGCGAAGCATCCGTGGTTTACCCGGAACTGTTGCTTAGGGCGAGCAGGACGTGGTTGCCCAGCCGGGCCGGCGGCTCGTTTGCCATCCAAAATGGCCGCGTCCAAAAGTGGGGGGAGCGTCAGGTTGAAAAGGATTTCGGGCCGTCGCCATGGGGCAATACACCGGTGACATCGCTCGCGGAAGATGGGCAGGGCAACCTAATCGTGGGGACGTTGGGCCTGGGCGTTTTCTGGTACGACGCCAACGGCAAATATCAAACGATTTCAACCGAACAAGGATTGTCTTCGGCCTATGTGCTTTCACTGTGCATGGATTCGGAAGGGAATCTCTGGGTGGGGACCGACGGCGGCGGCCTGGACCGGGTCAAGCGAAGGGTTTTCGAAGTTCCCGAAATCCATCCGTGGGCGGCGCAATCGTTGGCGACGGACACGAACGGCGGCTTGTGGCTGGCTTTTGGCGCTCGAGGCGTGTCGTATTGGCACGCTGATTCGGTACAGGATTTCCCGCTCGGCCCCTTACAGGGCGCATGGCAGGTGCTGGTGGATCATCATCAACAGGTCTGGGCCGGCACCCGGGAAGGGCTCGAGAACGGACTCTATTGGTTTCGCGACGGGACTTTTCAGGCGGCGCCGCGCTCACAACTGCTGGGACCGCAGATTTTCGCCTTGTTTGAGGACCGCGTCGCCTGCCTTTGGGCCGGCGCGCAAACTGGTTTGGGCCGCTGGGATGGAACCAACTGGTCCCTGTACACCGCACGTGACGGACTGTCAGGGTCACCCGTTCGCGCGATTGCGGAAGATGCCCACGGCAATCTCTGGGTGGGCACCGGGAATGGAGGGCTGAATGTGTTCGACGGCCGCAGTTTCACCATCCACTGGACAACTACCAACGGCTTGCCCGGCGACGACATATCCTGCCTGTGCCCGGATCCGGACGGCACATTATGGGTGGGCACGCTAGGACACGGCTTGGCGCGATTCAGCGACGGGAAGTGGACGCATTACTCCACCAGCGATGGCCTCGCCAGCAGCAGCATCAGTTACATCATTGACGATGGCGAAGGTTGTTTGTGGATTGGTTCCAACGCGGGCCTCATGAGGATTCAGAAGCGATCGTTGGCCGATTTTGCCAATGGCGTCACAAACGTCATCGCGTGCCGGATTTACGCGGAGGAAGATGGTCTGCCCACGCGGGAATGTTCCAGCGGCTCGCAGCCCGCCGCCATCCGCACGGCAGATGGAACATTGTGGTTCCCCACGGTCAAAGGCGTGGTGTCGGTGAATCCCCAGGAACTCAGGCCAAATTCGCGGCCGCCTCAGGTGATGATTGAATCCGTCCGCGTCAACGGCCAGGAACAGGAAACCAACCAGTTCAACTCCCCGGGCCTGCAAGCCATCACCATTGCGCCTGGCAACAAGCAACTGGAAGTGCAATTGGAAATCCGTTACGCCGGCCTCAATTTCACCGCGCCGGAGGCCGTGCGCTTCAAATATCGTTTGGAAGGCCACAGCACACAATGGACTGACGCCGGAATCACCCGCGTGGCTTATTTCAGCGCCGTGCCGCCGGGCAGCTATCACTTCCACGTCACTGCCTGCAATGAAGACGGCCAATGGAACGATTCCGGTGCGTTGCTGGCCATCACCGTGGAGCCGGAATTCTGGCAGACCGCCTGGTTTCGCGCCGCCCTGGTCCTGGCTGTGCTGGGCATCATCGTGGGCATCGTGCGCCGTATTTCCACGCAGAAGTTGCAGCGGCAGTTGCAGGCGCTTAAGCAAAAGGAGGCCTTGGAGAAGGAACGCTCGCGCATCGCGCGCGACCTGCACGATCAGCTCGGCGCCAATCTCACCCAGGTGGCTTTGCTGGGCGAAATGGCCGAAGCGGACAAGGACGCCCCCGGCGAAGTCGAATCACACGCACGGCAAATTTCCCAAACCGCGCGCGAGACCACCCGGTCGCTCGACGAAATCGTCTGGGCGGTCAATCCCGCCAACGACACGCTGGACGGTCTGGCCAACTACGCGTGCAAATACGCGCAGGAATATCTGGCGCTGGCCGGGTTGCGCTATCGTGCCGACGTGCCGGCGCAATTGCCGCCGGGGGCCATCCCGCCGGAAGTCCGCCACAATGTTTTTCTCGCGTTCAAGGAAGCGGTCAACAACGTGGTCAAACACGCCCAGGCCACCGAAGCCCGCATTCGCCTCCGATTGCAGCCCGAGAGCTTCACGCTGGAAATCGAAGACAACGGCCGCGGGTTGGGCGCCGCGGATGCCGGCGCGCCCACCCGCAACGGCCTGCGGAATATGCGCAAGCGCATGGAAGACATCGGCGGCGATTTTTGGATCGGCCCGGCGACGGGGCAGGGGACCGTCGTCCGTTTGACTGCGCCGATGGGAAGGAAGTAAAGAAGGCGGGCAACGGAGCGCGGATTGTCTCAATCCGCAGCACGCAGGTAGCCAAATCAGCGCGGGATTCGGGAGACTCCCTTGTTGCACGCTTGCGGGGCGCCAATCGCCGGCAAATCCGCGGGGCGACAGCATTCGGGCGTGCCGCGAGTTGGGACAACTCGCGCTCCGGGGAGCGCATGCCAAACCAGGGCTTGTTTCTTCATTCCCGCTTCTGCATTCTGCCTTGGCCCATGACAACGGTGTCCATCGTGGAAGACAACGAGAAGCTGCGCGCGACCCTCGCCCGCGTGCTCAATCGGGCCGACGGCTTCCGTTGCGTCAGCCAGTATGGCAGCGCCGAGGACGCCTTGAAGGACCTGCCGCAAGTGCGGCCCGAAGTGGTGCTCATGGACATCAATTTGCCGGGCATGAACGGCGTCGAGTGCGTGCGGCAGTTGAAGCAGCTTCTGCCGCAAACCCAGGTGATGATGTTGACGGTCTATGAAGACACCGAGAACATCTTCAATGCGCTGGCCGCCGGCGCCAGCGGTTACCTGCTCAAGCGCACTTCCAGCAAGGAACTCCTGGAGGCCATCCGGGACGTCGGCCGCGGCGGCTCGCCCATGACCATGCACATCGCGCGCAAGGTGGTGCAATCGTTCCAAAAGAGCGCGTCCGCCGCGCAAGCCACCGAAGGGCTTTCGGAGCGCGAACAGCAGGTGCTCGACCTGTTGACCCAGGGGCTGATCTACAAGGAAATCGCCGACAAACTCGGCATCAGCTACGAAACCGTGCATACCTACATCCGCCGCATCTACGAAAAGCTCCAGGTGCGCACCCGCACTGAAGCGGTGGCCAAGTTCCTCCAGCGATAAGAGGCATTCACGATTTACGAGGCATCATGGGCATGAACACCATCAAAGGACAAAATGGACTTAAGGGACGAAATGTTTGCGTCCTTTTGGTCCTTTCAGTCGTTTACCGCACCTCACTCCCATGACCGGGAAGTTCATCCCAGTTCATGGCGGTTACCAAAACCTGCTCTCTTTTTTGTGGAGCACGGCGGCTTGCGGGAAATTATGACCCGCGCCCGGCTCGCCCGCCGCGCCGAACAAAGCCGGAGGTGGCCGTGAGCGGGGCTGCGTTGTGGCTGGACTTATGTACCCATAAATGGTGACAGGCGGGGCGCGGGGGGATGTGGTAGCTTGAAGGCGTCGTTGAGATGTCAAAGCGCAGTGTTCCGTGTGTGATTAAAGCGTTTGTCTGCGGCGCGGCATCCGGCGAATGTTTGCAGGCGCGCAACTGCGAATGGATGATTTGGAGCGCTTAGTTCTCATGGCGAGGCCGGAGTAGTGTCCGGCCTCTTCTTTTTTCGGAGGGCACTTCCAGGGTTGGCATTTTTCGCTACGCCTGCTATTTTCCGCCGGCATGTCCGAAATGGGATTTGCGCCCCAAGCGCCTTCGAAGCCACAAGTGTTCCTCCGTCGGCTGGTCACTTCGGTGATTCTCTGGACGGTGGTCATCGCGGCGCTTTTCTCCCGCGAGCGCCTGATTTCGGACGGCGTGTTTCTGCTGGTCATGGTCTTGCTGGCTACGGCGGGGCTGGCGGAGTTCTATGGCTTGGTGGAAAAACGCGGGCTGGCGTGTTTCAAATACTGCGGGTTGCTCGGCGGCGCGCTGCTCATGACCGGGACCTTCTTCAACCTGATCGGGCGCCTCGGCACGTCCGGTTCGCCGGCCCGCGTGAATGACTTTGAAACGGGGTTTATCATCCTGTTTGTGCTGGGCCTGTGTGTGCGGCAACTGGTCTCGCGCACCAGCGGGACCGGCCTGGCGGCCATTGGCACGACGCTGTTCGGGCTGATGTATGTGCCGTGGCTGCTGAACTTCGTCCAGAAAATCAATTTCTTTCCCGGCTTGGGCGATGGCGGGAAATTTTACGTGCTCTATTTCATTCTGGTGACGAAGTTCAGCGACACCGGCGCCTATGTGGTCGGTTCGCTCATTGGCCGGCACAAGATGATACCGCGCATCAGCCCCGGCAAGACCTGGGAAGGCTTCGCCGGCGCCATCCTCGTATCCACGGCGGCCAGCCTGATTTTTGTCCACTTTCTCGGCGACCGGATGGCGGGCATGAACCTGCTGCACGCCGCGGTGCTTGGCGTTTTGCTGGGTTCCACGGCCGTGGTGGGCGATTTGATTGAATCCCTGTTCAAACGCGAAGCGGGTGTCAAGGACTCCGGAACTCTGTTTCCCGGCATCGGCGGCATTTTGGATTTGCTCGACAGCCTTTTATTCAACGCGCCATTGATGTATTTGTATCTGCGGCACATTTTGACCCATCCGTAGCCGCATTTTAAGCCACAGATGAACACAGAATCGTCTGTTAATCTGTGTGAATCTGTGTTCATCTGTGGCTAAAATGAAAAACGTCGTTCTGCTAGGCAGCACCGGCTCCATCGGCACCAGCACCGTCAAAGTGGCCGAGGATTTGCCGGACCGCATCCGGCTGGTCGGCCTGGCGGCGGGCAACAATGCCGAATTGCTGCTGGAACAAACGCGCCGGCATCGGCCTGAAGCCATCTGCATTGGCCATCCGGCCAAGGCGCGCGAACTGGCCAACGCCGGTGGGTTCACGCCGCGCGTGTTTGCGGGCGACCAGGGTTTAATTGAGCTCGCCACGCTGCCGGCGGCGGACATCGTGCTCGTCGCCATCGTCGGCACGGCCGGATTGAAACCGGCGCTGGCCGCCATTCGCGCCGGCAAGGACATCGCCATTGCGTCCAAGGAAATCCTCGTCATGGCCGGCGAAACGGTGATGAGCGAGGCGCGCAAACACGGCGTGCGGGTGCTCGCGGTGGACAGCGAGCATTCCGCCATATTTCAATGCCTCGACGGCAAGCCGCCCGCTTCCATCCGCAAACTCTGGCTCACGGCGTCCGGCGGGCCGTTTCGTGACCGGCAAAAGTGGCCGCGGGAGAAGTTTGCTGAAATCACCCTGGCGCACGCGCTCAAGCATCCCTCCTGGGTCATGGGCCGCAAAATTACGATTGATTCGGCCACCTTGTTCAACAAGGGCCTGGAAATGATCGAAGCGCGCTGGCTCTTCGACATCGGCATTGACCGCGTCGGCGTGTTGGTGCATCCCCAAAGCATCGTGCATTCGCTGGTGGAATTTGTGGATGGGGCGATGCTGGCGCAATTGTCCACGCCGGACATGTGCCTGCCCATTCAGTACGCGCTGACGTATCCCGACCGCGCGCCGAACGAACGGGTGCAAACCGATTTCGCCAAACTTGGCAGCCTGACCTTTGAAGCGCCGGACGAAGAGCGTTTCCCCTCGCTGGCGCTGGCGCGCCACGCCGGCGGGCAGGGTGGCACACTCCCGGCGGTTTTGAACGCCGCCAACGAAGCGGCAGTGGAAGCGTTCGTGAACCATCGCATAAATTTCCCGCAAATCACGGAAACCGTCCGGCGGGTGATGGAAGCGCATGCAGTGGTGCGGCATCCGACGCTGGAACAGATAATGGAGGCGGATGCTTGGGCGCGAGCGGAAGCCGCCCCCAAATGACGAATGACGAATGACGGATGCCAGGATGCAGACCGATTCACCACAACAATTGACCCCCTCCTGCCATTCGTCATTCGTCATTCGTCATTGGCTGCCGTCATGGGATTGCGAATCCCGGTATTCCTGCTATATTCTACGCGCTCGCGAGGGCTGTTTAGATGATCATTTTTCATTACGTCCTGATCGCCTTGGAAGTGCTGGTGATTTTCAATTTAATCATCGGCGTCCATGAACTGGGCCATTTTCTCGCCGCGCGCTGGCGCGGCCTGAAAGTGGAACGCTTTGCCATCTGGTTCGGCAAGGCCATCTGGAAGAAGAAAATCAACGGTGTCGAATACAGTCTGGGCTCCCTGCCTTTCGGGGGCTACGTCGCGTTGCCGCAAATGGCGACGATGGAAGCCATCGAAGGCAAAAGCGAAGCGCCCGCCGGGGAACTGCCGAACGTGGCGCCGCTGGACAAGATCATCGTCGCCTTCGCCGGACCGCTGTTCAGTTTTCTGCTGGCGGTGGCGTTCGCGGTGCTCGTTTGGTACGTGGGCCGGCCGACCAGCGAGGGCGACAATTCCACCGTGATTGGCTGGGTCGTTCCCGACGGTCCAGCCTGGCAGGCCGGCCTGCGGCCGGGTGATAAAATCCTGTCGGTGGATGGCCATCCGGTGAAGAATTTCCTTCCCACCGGTTCTTTGACCGACAGCGTCAAATGGCGAATCATCACCAGCACCGGCACCAATATCGCCATTCGCTATCTTCGCGACGGCCAGGAGGCCATGGCCTACCCGGTGCCGACCAATCTGCCGACGAAGTGGTATGAGCGCAAGGCGCTGCGCCAGATTTTCGTTGATTTTGAAAACCCGGCTATGATTTATGAAGTCGCCAGCAACAGCCCGGCCGCCTTGGCCGGTTTGACCAACGGCGATGAAGTGACCGCCTTGAATGGCCGAAAGATCTACAGTCCGTGGGCCGTTGCCGCCGCCGAGGATTCCATGAGCAACGGTCCCGTAAAACCGTTGGTCCTGTCCATCCGCCGTGGCGACCAGGAATTCGACCGCACGCTCGTCGCCGTCAAGCCCGTCCAACCTACCAACAGTAATCCCTCGCTCGGCATTCTGGCGTGGGGTGAGGACACCAATCTGATGTTGGTCCATCCCAGTCCGCTCGGACAGATCCAGTCGAGCGTTGGCCAGATTTATACGACCATTTCGGCCCTCTTTGAGCGCCATGGCGAGATCGGCGTCCAGCAGCTTGGCGGCGCGGTGATGATCCTCCGGGTCTATAGCAATCTGTTCGAGGATGAGCATGGCTGGCGGCGTGTGCTGTGGTTCAGCGTCATCCTGAATGTAAACCTCGCCTTGCTCAACATCCTCCCGTTGCCCATGCTCGACGGCGGGCACATCACCCTCTCGCTCATCGAAATCATTCGCCGCCGCCCCATCAGCGCCGGCGTCATCGGCGCCATCCACAACGGCTTTTTCGCGCTCCTCGTCGCCTTTATGCTCTACCTCGCCTTCTTCGATGCCGGCGACTGGCTGCGCAGCGCGCGCGCCGACCACGAAGTGCCCGTGGTTTTTGCTCCGCATAAATAGGATTTTCCATGCGCTACTGCGAGTCGCCCTTCCTTTATCGCCGGAGAAAAACCCGCGAAGTCATTATCGGCGATCCGGCGCGCGGCGGCGTCATCATCGGCGGCGATCATCCGGTGGTCATGCAGTCCATGCTCACGTGCGACACCATGGACACCGCGCTGTGTGTGAAACAAACACTGGAACTGGTCGCCGTGGGTTGCCAACTGGTGCGCATCACCGCTCCCACCGTCAAGGACGCGGCGAATTTGCAGAACATTGTCGCCCAATTGCGCCGGCAAAATTGCCTGGTGCCCATCGTCGCCGATATTCATTTCAAGCCCGAGGCCGCCATGGAAGCGGTCAAATGGGTGGAAGTCGTCCGGGTGAATCCGGGCAATTATGCCGACTCGAAGAAATTCGCCGTCAAGGAATACACGGACGGGCAATACGCCGCCGAGCTTAAGCGCATTGAGGAGAAATTCACGCCGCTGGTGCTGGAATGCCGGCGGCTCGAGCGGGCGTTGCGCATCGGCACCAATCACGGCTCGCTCTCCGACCGCATCATGAACCGCTACGGCGACACGCCGCTGGGCATGGTCGAGAGCGCGCTGGAATTTGCCCGCATTTGCCGCCGGCACGATTTCCACAACTTCAAGTTCTCGATGAAGGCATCCAATCCCAAGGTGATGATCGAATGTTACCGCCTGCTGGTCGCCCGGCTGGATCAGGAAGGGCCGGATTGGAATTATCCCATTCACCTCGGAGTCACCGAAGCGGGCGAAGGCGAGGATGGCCGCATCAAGAGCGCCATCGGCATCGGCTCGCTGCTCTGCGACGGCCTGGGTGATACCATCCGGGTGTCGCTCACCGAAGATTCCCCGCGCGAAATCGAGGTGTGCCGCGACCTGCTGGCGCAGATTCCCATGCTTGCAAATTCCGAATTCCGAATTCCGGATTCCGAATTCCCTTTTGACCCGTTTCATTTTGAGCGCCGCCAGACGCCGGAAATTGAGCTGGCGGACGGCGTGAAATGCGGTGGCGATCAACTCATCCGCGTGGTGGTCACGCAGGGGGTGTGGGACAAGGTCGCGCCTAAAATTCGTCCCGGCGACGACGTGAAGCCGGAGGCCATTTACGAGGAATTGAACGTGGCCGAAATTGATCCGGCCGCGGATTTTGAAATCAATTGCGAGACGCAGTTGGTGACCGTGAAAGACGGCGTGAAACTGCCGGCCATTGCCGCCTTCCGGCTGCTGGCGGCGAAATTGAAGCGCCTGGGGCGGGCCAATCCCATCCTGCTCAAGGATTGCCTCAATCTCGATAAGCACCCGTTGCGCCCGCCCACTGTTCCCTCTCCTTTTCCCTCTCCCATTCTGATGGGAGAGGGACAGGGTGAGGGTATTATCTCGGATGGGAGGGGAGAGGGTCAGGGTGAGGTGAGGGTCCGGGTTCATGGTGAGGGTTGGCCTTTGGAGCCCAAGATCGCCTTGCTCCGGGCGTCGGTGGTCATCGGCTCGCTGCTGGCCGATGGAATTGGTGACGCGATTCTTATTCAGGGCGAGGCGGGCGGGGGACAATCGTTGCGGCTGGCGTACAACATTTTGCAGGCGGCGGGCTGCCGCTCGTTCAAGACCGACTACGTCGCTTGCCCGTCGTGTGGACGGACGCTGTTCAATCTCCAGACCGTTACGGCGCGCATCAAATCGCGCACCGAGCATCTCAAGGGCGTGAAGATTGCGATCATGGGTTGCATCGTGAACGGCCCTGGTGAAATGGCCGATGCGGACTTCGGCTACGTCGGCGGCGCGCCCGGCAAGATCAATCTCTACGTCGGCAAGCAAGCCATCAAATTCAACATCCCCGAAGGCGAGGCCGTGGACCGTTTGGTTGACCTCATCAAGGAACACGGCAAGTGGGTCGAGCCGGAAGTTGTGCCAGCGTAGTCAACCCGAAAACCGGGAGTTGAACTGGGGGAGCGCGCCAACCCCAACGGGGTTGAATTCATCAGCCCAGGGTTGCGAGGAACGAGCTACCCTGGGTGGGCGAAAGAACAAGTCACAATCCCAACGGGGTTGCATCTGCTCGCCCGCTCCAAGGCCGGGCACAAACCGTGCAACCTGTGCGAAGGACGCGGCCATCGTGAAGTCGCCGGTCGAGAGGCCAAGTGCGAACTGTGCAACGGCAGCGGATTCCAACCAAAAGCAAAAATATCCGGTGCCGAACCAACGTCAGCTATACACGCCGATTGACCATTATATTGTAGGCAGCATGTCAATTGCTCATATACTCTTTCAAAAATGGGTGCGAAATTGGCGCAAACTTCGCGAAAATCTGCTCGCCTGAATGGCTATCTAAAAGCATCTCAACATTGTCGGCTGGCTTAATCTTAAAATAAACAAGCGCGGCATCGCGAACCACCGGCATCTCTAGCATATCTTTCCGGACTTTGTTTTGCGCGAGCTGGCCGATAGCCTGCTGGATGAGTGCATCATGTGTCAGGGTCGGTGTCGCGGTCTGGTGACGCCCGCCGCCGCCAAACCACAAACCGACGGTGAGCGCGCCGACAACAAAGCCAGCGCCGAATAAACAAACAATCCGGATGTTTTTCATAGTTTTGTATATTGACCATTGTGCTGCCAAAATGTCACGCTCATTGCTGCAACTAACGATTCAAAGAGCGCAAAGAGGGAAAAGGAACGTCTGCCGTATTTTGTTGGGTTCTTCGAGGCTGGTTCATTTGTCTTTCCCACATTTCCCTGACGGCGAATACATTTTTCTGCCTCCATTTCTCTGCCTTCACCAATTTTCCATTCTTTCGTTTCCTTGGTGTTTCCGCTTCCCGTTTCACGCATCACGCTCCCCTGTTTCTGCTTTCTGCTTTCCCAATTTCTACTTTGCTTGGACCGTCTCTCCGTTCTATTCGTCCCGTCCCTCGTCTCTGTTTCCCTCGCCCCCAAAGCGGCAGTGTTATGAATAGGGGTATTGGGTTTGGCGGGCCGGGTTAGATGGGTCACGATGAACCCGACGCGGGGGAAAAAAGTCCTTGCAAAACCGTGGAACAGGAAGAAAATCACGAAAAAGGCTTCAGTTCCGATCGTCGGGACTCTGCATCAGCGGTTCAATACTCAACCAACAGAAACGAAGGCTCAAAATGCCTGACCTAATGAACGTTGGCTTCCGACCGAGGCAAGCTGCGAAATTGCGGGAGCAAATTGATGTCGTGTTTCGTCATCGTCGTGAAAGCCATGTAAAATCTGTCATCCGGCGTTTCATGCCCTGGCTGCTCGCCGGATTCACTTTCACCCCCGCTGTCGGGCAACCCGTGGGGGACAATTTCGATGCCACGACCAACCGGGTTGGCCGGAACGCAGACGGCCTTGAAACCCCCGTCAACCAAAGGGTCACTCCGGCGGGAGCACGGGTCGAACTGCCCGGCATCCGGCCCAACGCGCTGGCGTTGAGTCCCGATGACAAAATGCTCGTGACTGCCGGTCTGACACAGGAGTTGATTGTCGTTGATGCGGCGACAGGAAGAATTTCGCAGCGCATTCCATTTCCATCAGATCAGGCGCGGGCACAAACGGCGGGGCCTTCGAAAATTCTTTCGCCGGACGGAAAGGCGCAGTTGAGCTTCACCGGCCTGACGTTTTCGCCGGACGGCTCGCGGATTTACATGGCGAATGTCAACGGTGACATCAAGGTGTTTGGCGTTGGCAGGGACCAAAAAGTTTCGCCGTTGTATTCCATCGCACTGCCGCCAGCCAATGCGCCGCGGCGCACGAATGACATTCCCGCCGGCATCGCCGTTTCGCGCGACGGGAAAAAGATTTACGTCGCGGGTAATCTTTCAAACCGCCTTTTCGAGATTGACGCAATGACGGGAAAAGTGCTGCGGACGTGGGACGTGGGTGTCGCGCCGTTCGACGTGTTGCTTTGCAAAAATAAACTTTACGTGAGCAACTGGGGCGGTCGCCGGCCTGACGCGGACAGCCTGGCGGGCCCGGCGGGACAGGGAACAAAAGTCCGGATGGACGCGCGCAGCATCGCCAGCGAAGGTTCGGTAACGGTGATTGATTTCGACCGCACGAACCAGTCGGAAATGTTAACCGGTCTGCACGCCTGTGCGCTGGCATCATCACCGAACGGAAAATATCTCGTCGTCGCCAACGCAGGCAGCGACACGTTGAGCGTCATTGACACGCGGACGGATAAAATTGTGGAGACGATTTGCGCACGAGAGAACGAGGCGGATTTGTTCGGCGCGCAGCCGGACGCGTTGGCGTTCAACCAGTCGGGCAAAAGGCTGTATGTCTGCAACGGCACACAAAACGCCGTCGCGGTTTTCCAATTCAAGCAGGGCGAATCAAGGCTGCTCGGCCTGATTCCCGCCGGCTGGTTTCCCAGCGCGATTGTGTTCGACGCGCGGCGCGGAAAAGTTGACGTGGCAAACCTCAAGAACATCGGTCTGGAAATACCGAAGGCCGGACCGGACAAGGGTCCGGGCTTGAATGCGAAGGAATACGCAGACAGCCTGCGCATGGCGGAGGGCGGCAATGGTCCGGGCTTCAACACCAAGCAATACGCTGGCTCGCTCGCGATAATCTCCATTCCATCAAAACGTGAGCTGGAACAATTCACGCAAACCGCGCTGGCCAACTTGCGTTACCCGCTGCTCGCGCAGGCGAAATTGCCGCCGCGCGAAAACCAGCCCGCACAGCCCGTGCCGGAGCGCGTGGGAGAGCCGAGCGTGTTCCACCATGTCATTTACATCATCAAGGAAAACCGCACCTACGACCAGGTGCTCGGCGACGTGACGAATGGTGATGGCAACACGAACTTGTGCGTCTTTGGCGAACACGTGACGCCGAACGAACACAAGCTCGTCCGCGATTTCACGCTACTGGACAACACCTATTGCTGTAGCATCGTGAGCGCCGACGGCCATCAATGGGCCGACAGCGCCGTGGCGACGGATTATGTGGAACGCGAGTTCGCCGGCTGGCCGCGCAGTTATCCAGACGGCGGCGGCGGCTTGGGCGGGTCGGACGCGCTGGCCTATTCGCCGGCGGGTTTCATCTGGGACGACGCGCTCGCGCACGGAAAAACCATTTACGATTTTGGAGAATTCACCTCCGAGAAAAAGCAATGGAAAGATTCCTCGCGCAACGGCAAGCCGGGCTTCCTCGATTGTTACCGCAACTTTGTGAACGGCGCGGACGAAATCGTCCTGACGGACGAGCCGGACATCAAGGCGCTGCAGCCTTACCTCGAGACAAACACGGTTGGCTGGGACTTGGATGTGCCGGACGTGTTCCGCGCTGCGCAATTCATCAAGGACCTGAAACAGTTTGAAGCGGCGGACAATCTTCCGAACCTCGTCATCATGTGTCTGCCCAACGACCACACCAGCGGGACGAAAACCAATTCGCCCACGCCCGAGGCGCAGGTCGCGGACAATGACCTTGCCGTGGGACAGGTGGTCGAAGCTGTGAGCCATTCCAGATTCTGGACGAACACCTGCATCTTCGCGGTGGAGGACGACCCGCAGAACGGCTGGGACCACGTGAGCGGCTACCGCACGACCGCTTATGTTGCCAGCGCCTACACCAAACGCGGCGCGGTCGTCCACACGCAATACAACCAGACCAGCCTGCTCCGCACCATGGAGTTGATGCTCGGACTGCCGCCGATGAACCAGATGGACGCCACCGCCACGCCGATGTTCGATTGCTTCACCGCCACGCCGGATTTCACCCCGTTTGAGGCCGTGACCAATCAGGTGCCGCTGGATGAAATGAATCCCGCGCCGAATAAAATTGACGACGTCCAACTCCGCCGGGACGCCTACGTTTCGGCCAAGCTGCCGCTCGACAAGGAAGATCAATGCCCGGAGGACGTGTTCAACCGCATCTTATGGCGCGCAGCGAAAGGCTCATCTGCGCCATATCCGTCATGGGCCGCGAAAGCAGCGGCTGACAATGATTAGAAGCGAATCGTTGGCTTGACCCGCGCTAAATCGAACACCATTTATTGCATGACGTATCAAATGACGTGACATGGAAGCGGCCTTACGCCTTGGTTGAAATTTTCATTACTGCGAGGGGGGCGGAGAGTCCGGCGCGGGCTGGCCGGGAATTTCGGCGGCATGATTCTCAACGGCAGTCCTGGGTTTTGATTTCTTAGGGCGTACAACGGCGGGTTTGAGGCCATAGGCCGCCGTGCCCAAGTGTTCGCTCACGCGGCGCAATCCTTCGAGCATATCCAAAAAGCACAGGCTGCCAGAGAGCGCCCCCTTGTCGGCCGGTTTCAATCGTTCATAATGCGTTTTCTTTTGCGCCAGGCACCACCCATTGATTTCATCTTTGGCCTTGATAATTTTCTGCGCTGCGATGGATTCGCGGGTGGTGATAAAGCCCGTTGCAAGATCAAATTGCAGCAGCGTTTTCTGATACAGAGTATTCAGCACGGCTTCATCATCGGGATTAAGTGAGAGATTGTCCGCCAGTTGCTTGCCCACCGTCCCGAAAAGATTCTTTTCGATGATGTCGCCGATGGCTTCCAATTCGCTGGAATAACTCAAGAGCGTGAGATGCCATTGCCGATCAAAATGGTTCATTTCTCCAATCTGGCTTAAATACAGTATCAACTGCTGGTTGATCGCGTCAATCGAGTCGTCTTGCGCGTGGATGTTTTTGGCGGGAATAGCGCTGCCGCGGAGGTGCGCCGCCCAGAGATTTTGGAGCATGACCTTGACTTCATCGGCCATACGCAGGGTCTCCCGCGTCGCGTGCGCCAGCGCCAGGGACGGGGTTTCCAATGCTTCCGGGTTCAGAAAACTTTTCGGCACTTCCTCCAAACTTGGCGGGACAGGAACCAGCGTTTTCTCAATGGCCGCCAGCAACCAGCCAAGCAACGGCAAAGAAATCAATGCCACGATTATGTTGAAGGCCGTGTGCATCAATGCCAGTTGTTGCGGCACGGGAAAGGACAACGCTTCAGACAAATATAAATTTCGCGGTACGAAAGCGATAATTAAAATGGCCACGACAACTTTGGCGAACAGATTCGCCAAACCAAGGCGCCTGCCTTCAAGGTTGGTCCGGGAAACAAACAGCGACGTGCAACCGAGGCCGATGTTCGTGCCCACAATCCAGTTCACAAACAGCGATTCGGGCAAAACCCCGCCCGTGGCCAGTCCAATGCCCAGGCCCACCGTCGCGGTCGAGCTTTGCAGCAACACCGCCAAAACCGCCGCGGCGAAGCAAAGAATGTAAGGATGATGATCCAGAACGCCAAAGATGACATTGACATCGTGGCTGCTGCTGAAGTCGTTCGCGCCTTCCCGCAGGAAATTCATCGCCAGAAAAATAAAACCCAGCGATAAAAGACATTGCCCAATGCCGCGAATCCGTTCCGGTGTGGCAAATTGAAAACCAATCACTCCGAGCAAAAGCAAAATGCCGGCGTAGTCGCCCACTTGCAACGCGGCGATGTTGGCCAGAACGGTCATCCCGATGTTGGCACCCAGCAGGACTGCCAGCATCATTTCCGTGCTGGCCTTGCCATTGCCTAGAATTTGCGCCGTGAGCAACGACAGTCCGGTGGATGACGGAGCCAGCACGCCAGTGACCGCGCCGGCACACATGGCCTGGACGCGATTGCGGGTCGCTTTCTCCAGCCAGGCAATGAGCCGCCCGCCCAGGAGGCGGTCCAATCCTTTGCGCAAAAAGCGCACGCCAAAGAGAATCAACGCCAAACCAGCGGCAAGTTTGATTAAGAACATGATGCGATAACCGCTTGTTCGATACTTTTACCACCATTGGTCGCAGGTGCAACGACTTATTTTCAAACAGCGAAACCAGCGGCAGCGATTCCGGTTATATCATTTGACCTTTCCCATTTGGTTTCTTGCCCACCACCCGCGTGGGCCTTTTTCGTGATTCACTTCCGCATCGCCAGCGTCGGCGGCGTGTGCGACGAACTCCGGCACCCGTTCCCCGTCACCAAAAAGGCCCGGCTGGATGACCGGGGCCGCACCGGGGCCGTCCTGTTCCAGAACGGGACGTGGGGCCAATATGACGAGGCGCTGCGGTTCGCCGCCAGCGAAGGCCATGTCATTCCAGAGGGCGAAATGTCAGACACCCGCGCCGCCGCGTTCCTGTGTTCCATCTACGGCCACAAGTTTCTGGCCAAGTGCGGCTGCTCCCGCTGGGTCTATTTCAGCGCCAAGGAAACCGTGCGCGTCGGCGATTGGTACAAGCGGGACGGCATCTACTTCTCGAACCTTTACTGGCTCCCACCCCCGCCGCCCAAACGTCCAGAAACGCACTCCAAACGTTACCACGAGGCCGAACAATTCGCGTTCCCCAAGACAAAGATGGACAGGGAAATCCGCGAACTGTGGGACATGGGTTCGATTGAAAGCTATTGGGCGAAGCTCCACGCACATAACGACAAGTTGCGCGCCCGTGTCCGGGCCGGGCAGAAACCGTGCAACCTGTGCGAAGGACTCGGCCATCGTGAAGTCGCCGGTCGAGACGCCAAATGCGAACTGTGCCACGGCACCGGAGTTCAACCGAAGGCTCTTTCTCCCTCTTGACAGTCCGGGCTTAATAGGTGTTATGCATCGGTGGCATATCTAAAACAAACTTTGGCGTAAACAGCACTGAAACGTCGCCAGACGAAACGATGCACGGATGTTCCGATGAAACGTAAATGTTCGTCGTACCTATAACCTGCACTGTGTTATCTGCGTTTGTCTCTTGGAACACCGCGTCAATGTCTGCCCCCTGAGCTTCCGCCTTGCACGAGAGGGTGCAGATTCTGGCTCCGCCAAGGCTAAAATACATTGGCCAAAAATACTTTGGCTTAACATTGTTATGCTCAGTAAAATCAACGACGCCGACATCTAGCACGGACGATCCGACATACGGCACATTGTTTGTCAAAGATGCAATATCACAAGTATAACGAACTTCCGTCAGCGGATACTGCGGGTTCATACGCGTGTGACCATCGGCGAACCACCTCATCGCAGCGTAAACGGTTTTGTGCTCAACGTTGTTCTTATTGAAGGAAAAAACCCACTCTCCCCCATAAGTGTCCGGGCACCACTCATGACTAATCTTGGCTCCTACGCAATAATATTCGTTGGTTTCAGGACCCAACGCCTGCAAAGCAAGGGAATATCCATCTGCAAATGCTCGAAACGGTGGATTCGGGCGAAACATCGGTGACGGAAATCCCGGAAATCCCCAAACTAAAGTGGCACTCAAACACAGAAATGAACTATAGATGACGAGTCGTTTCATAACGTTAGCTGAGCCGCGGCCACCGGCGGCGGGCCACCGAATGCAAAACTGATATTCAACGTTCATCGCTCAATCCAAATCTCAATGGGCAGGGGCCGTCGGTTCCAGCGCGTTAGGCCACATGGTCAACGTCTCTCTTGATGCGACTCACGACAAAAATGCTCCAACCGAGAAAACCGACGACTGCAACCGATGCGATAAAGCAAAGCAACAACAACTCAATCCTGTCACGCTGAAGCTCCGCGACATACGAAATGGCCAAACGAAAATCGCTCTGAAGCTGGGGCAAAGCATCTGTCCGAACTTGCTGCTCTGCTATCGTGCTGGTGAATCGCATCGGCATGGAGTGTGATGGAAGTGTGAAAATGAGATAGCCGGCGAAGAACAAATAGGCAAGCAACACAAGGGCCATCGCGACTTGGAGTCTGAGCAATCGTTTGCTTTTCATAAACGTGTAATGTGGCCTAACGATTCAAAGGTGAGCCGCGGCCACTGGCGGCCACGCTCCGAATGCAAAACTGGTATTCAATCTTCATCGCTCAATCAAAATCTCAAAGGGTAGTGGCCGGCGGCTCCGGCGATTGTTAGGCCACGGCATACTTGCGAGAAAACAATAAAACGCCAGCCGAAGCGAGCGCGAAAATGTCGAAGGCGATGCCGACGGAAAAGGAAAAGGGGTCAGCCATAGAAAGGTTCATTCTGGTTCATCTTCCCGACCCTCCTTGCCCCGCGTTCTGTCGTGAGCTGGCACGCATCCACCGGTGCAGGTTGCTATTGGCACCCTTTGACGTCCCCAAATGCACGGTCCCCAAATGCACGCGCGCGGCAATCGCTTTGATCGAAAGCGTCGTCTCTTTTCTCAACCGCGCCGCGATCGCCAGCTTGGCCGGATCACTCTTGCGGCGATCCGCCAGATCCTTCTCCCCCCAGCCGGCGCGCGCCAGTTCTTCGGCCACGATCCGTTCGGCCTTGGCTTCCGCAGTCTCCTGCCACAACTGCCCGGCGTGGTGTTCACTGAGTTTGCCTTCCATCTGCTGGAGCATCTGCTTCCTGAAATCTTCGCCGCCCAAACACCAGCCGCGCCGAAAGGCTTGGAGGGCCGGCTCATCGGCTTTCTCCAACCGGCGCTGCTCCATGCGCCGCTCGAATTCCTGACGCCCGGCTGGCGTGTCCTGCCCGATGCCATGCTCGCCCAGCAGGCGGTCCACCCGCAACCATTGTGGCCGATGCTCCGGGGCGGCCAGGTACCAACTCAGGCTGCTCCAAGGATAGCCCAGCAAGCGGTCCTCAGGTTTGAGCAGGCGCGCGCGCACCGGATTGAGGTGCACGTAATCACAGGCGGTGCGCAAATAGCCATTGCCACTGCCCTCGACCAACTGCGCCTTGTACCGTCCGCTGAACACGTGCCCAAAGAGCTTGTGCCGGTGATTGAGCCGGATGGTGTAGCTGCTTTGCAGCCAGGCCATCCCAGCGACCAGATTGGCGTTGGGGGTTTCCACCACCAAATGGTAATGGTTGCGCATCAGACAATAGGCATGCACCTGGAAGCCCGTCTTTTGACACGCCTCGGCCAAGGTCTTTATGAAATCCTGCCGGTCCACGTCGTCCAGGAAAATGTCCTCCCGACGGTCTCCCCGGCTCATGACGTGATACATCGCACCCGGATACTCAACGCGTAGTTTTCGTGGCATCAGCGCCCTGTATATACCCACACACCAACCCGGTCAACCAGAAAATGAACTTTTCTATGGGTTGACCCCTTTT